>DATKVG010000106.1:0-37435 GCA_035530195.1 Bathyarchaeia archaeon
TTCGAGCCGGTTATGGACGGCAGTGCAGGCGAGACGCCCGCACCACAATAAACCCGACTTGTATGTATTCTGGGGCTGCTTCCCAGCTACCGCAGTCCTTACTTCTTCAGATGTTTATCAAAGAACGCGTACATGCGTTCAAAGGCTTTATCGTCGTGGTTGATGTTCTCGCGGTCATGGTCCTGGCCTTCGACGATCACCAGTTCTTCCTCGACGCCGGCCTGCTCGAGTGCGTCGTGAAACGTTTGGGCTTGCGCGACGGGCACCAGCGGGTCTTCCGTGCCGATGAACGTCAGAATGGGCGGTGCGCCGGCCGTGACGTGCGAAACCGGCGAGACTTCCGCATAAATCGGCGCCGTGCGGTCGCGGGTGCCGAGGAAATCCTCGACGATCTGCTCGCTGCTTTTCATGAAACCGATGCGGATCTTGGTCTCGACCCAGGCGCTGTTGACGCGCCACTCGCGCAGGTCCAGCGGCGCGAAGAAATTCACCACGGCCTGCACCCGGTGCGATTGCGCCACGGGCTTGCCCGCATCCTCCCTGGCCGCAGTAAGCGCGAGCATCAGGGCGAGGTGGGCGCCGGCATCGTCGCCGACTACGCCGATCCTGGCGGGGTCGATCTTGTATTTCGCCGCGTTGGCGCGAAAATAATCGACCGCGCGCTGGACGTCCTCGAGTTGGGCGGGCCACTTGTGTTTCGGTGTTCGACGGTACTCGATGGTGACGGCGACATAACCGCGCCCGGCGAGTTCTTTGACGATGTCGCGGTACGATTTTTTGTTGCCGAGCTGCCACCCGCCCGCGTGGATGCACAACACGAATGGGAACGGCCCATTGCCTTCCGGCGGCATGGCAAAATCGTAGCGGAGATCAACGCCGTCGACGGTGGCGTAGACGCGGTCTTTTTCGAGCGTGACGCGCGCGGCGGCACGGGCCGGCGGCATCGCGCAAACGAGCGCCGTGGACAACGCAAGAAACAGCCATAACGTTTGCCTGTAAAACATGAATTACCTCACCACGGTTCAAGAACTGCACCCGCCATTAAAACACCCGCACCCGCCCGCGTTCAACCAATCCCTTTCGAAAAACGCGCCGCGGCCGGATTTGTGCTAACCTATCCGCACAAAAAAGGAGATGCGCCATGAGAAACTCAGCCGTCTGCATCCTGTTACTGCTCGCCTGCCTGACCTCCGCCGCACAGCAGCAGCCCGCGCCCGACGCCGCGCACATGGCGTGGTGGCGCGAGGCCCGGTTCGGCATGTTCATCCACTGGGGGCCGGTCAGCCTGAAAGGCACGGAGATCGGGTGGTCGCGCGGCGGCGAGCGGCGTGGCACCGGCGGCACCGGCGAAATCCCCGTGGACGTGTACGACAACCTGTACAAGGAGTTCAACCCCGTCCAATTCAACGCGCGCGAGTGGGTGCAAATCGCCAAGAACAGCGGGATGAAATACATGGTGTTCACATCGAGGCACCACGACGGGTTCTCGATGTTTGACTCAGCCGTGAGCGACTACAAAATCACCAACTCGCCGTTCAAACGCGACGTGGTGCGCGAGTTGGCCGACGCCTGCCACGAAGCCGGGCTCAAGGTGGGCTGGTATTACTCACCACCCGACTGGCATCACCCGGATTACCGCACTGAAAACCACGCCAAGTATGTCGAGTATCTGCATGCCCAAGTGCGCGAACTCTGCACCAACTACGGCAAGATCGACATCTTCTGGTTCGACGGGCTCGGTGGCAAGCCCGAGGACTGGGATGCCGAGCGGCTCGTCAAGATGATCCGCGAACTCCAGCCGGGCATCGTCATCAACGACCGGGCCGGGCTCCCCGAAGACCACGCCACGCCCGAGCAGAAAGTCGGCGCGTTCAACCGCAACCGGCCGTGGGAAACCTGCATGACGATTTGCAACCAGTGGGCCTGGAAACCAAACGACCCCATGAAGTCGCTCGACAAATGCATCGACGTGCTCGTCCGGACCGCGGGCGGCGACGGCAACCTGTTGTTCAACGTCGGCCCGATGCCCGACGGCCGGATCGAGCCGCGGCAGGTCGATCGGCTCGCCGAGATGGGCGCGTGGCTCAAGCAGTACGGCGACACCATCTACGGGACGCGCGGCGGGCCGTACACGCCGAGCGCGTGGGGCGCGTCGACCTGCAAAGGCAACCGGATCTACATCCACGTCCTCGATTGGAGCAAGACCGAAGACGGAAAGGTCGTATTGCCCGCACTGGGCCGGAAGATCACCGGCCATACGGTCCTCACCGGCGGCGAGGCGGACGTCAAGCAGCGCGACGACGGCGTCACGATAAGAGTTCGGAAATCGGCGCGGCAGGATCCGGATACCGTCATTGCGCTGGATCTTGATGGGCCGGTCGAGGAGTTGGCGCCCGTTGGAGTTAAACCATAGAGAAAGGACATAGGCCAAAATGATCGATGCCTGGATACAGCATCCGACCCCGGGCTTTGTCATGCAACCGATGTTTGAATCGCTGCGGCGTTGGATGGGCGTGGGCGACGACGTGCCTGAGATGCCGCTCGAGTTCACCATCGCCGCGATGGACCAGGCCGGCGTCAAGCAGGCCATGACGTGCGCATGGTGCGGGCCGCAGGGTTTCCTCATGTCGAACGAGGACGTGGCCGGCTGGGTGAGCAAGTACCCCGAGCGGCTGGTTGGCGTGGCCGCCGTCAATGCGCTGAGGCCCGTCGAGGCCGTGCGCGAACTCCGCCGTTGCATACGCGACCTCGGGTTCAAAGCGCTCCGCATCCTGCCGTGGCTGTGGAACCTGCCGTCCAACGACCGGCATTTCTACCCGCTTTACGCCGAGTGCGTCGAGCTGGGCGTCCCCGTATGCCTGCAGGTCGGCCACACCGGCCCCATGTGCCCGTCCGATCCCGGCCGGCCCATCCCTTACGTCGACGAAATGGCACTCGATTTTCCCGATCTCGTCATAGTCGGCGGCCACATCGGCTATCCGTGGACCAACGAAATGATCGCGCTCGCCACCAAGTATCCAAACGTCTACATCGACACCTCCGCCTACAAAGCCAAGCGATACCCCCCGGAACTGGTGGCATTTATGAAAAGCGGCGGCCGAAAGAAAGTCCTGTTCGGCAGCAACTATCCCATGCTCATGCCCCAGGCGGCGCTGGAAGGATTCGACGCCCTCGATTTGGACGAAGAAGCGGCCGGCCTCTTCCTCCACGAAAACGCCCGCCGCATTTTCAAGCTGTAGCAGCCAGCACGGACCGGCAGTCGGCCTCAATTCGTGGGTGCGGGCTCGCTTTTCACGATCAACTCCTGCTCGTTGCGATTCGCGCCGAGATACTTTTCGTATCCCGCCGCGCCCTTCACGTATTTGCCGAAGAACGCCGTGGCGTAGCCGTTAATGATGGGGAACGCGACGTCCATTGTCACGTATTTCAACGGCTCGCCCGATTCCAGCCGTTTGCCCTCGCCCACGCCGTCGCCGAAATCGGGTTTAAACTGGTACATCTCGGTGAAGGAATAGTGGCCGCCGTTTTTGAACTCGACGAGGTAGTGCGGGCCTTTCGATTCCTCGTAATACTTCCGCAGCCGCTCGTTGCCTTCGAGGCCGATGGTGTCGTCTTCCGTGCCTACCATGACCATCACGGGCATGGTGTAATTGACGCGCTCCTTGGCGCAGCCCGCCAGCGGCAGGATGGCGTCGACGCGCGGTTCGATGTCGGCGACCCACGTCGAGGTGAATCCGCCGAACGAGTGGCCGGCCACACCGATCTTGTCCATGTCGACCCTGCCCAGGAACCGGCTGTCGGCACCCTTGCTCAACTTGTCGAACGTGTCGATAAGAAACCGGATGTCGAGCGGCCGGTCTTTGGCGGCCTGCTCGCGGATCTCCGGGTTCATGGCGACCAGTTCGCCGTCGACGAACGTGACGGCGCTGTTGGCGGTGTGGTCGGGCGCGGCGACGATATAGCCGTGGCTGGCCAGATGCTCGCACAGGAACACGCCCTGGCTGCGCATACCGCCGTTGCCGTGCGAAAACAGGATCAGCGGGAACTTGCCGTCGCGGATCCGTGCGTCGCGCACGCCAAAGTTTTTGAACGTCTTATCGATGGCGTTGATGTCCACCTTAAACGCCAACTGGAACAGGACCGGCAGGTTGCTGTCGGCCCCGTTGAGGAAGAATTCGAGCAGGCGGTTCTTGGGCAAGCCTTTTGAATCGTCGGTAGCGGGGTACCAGATTTCGGTGAGCAGCGACCGGTCCTTTTTAGTGGTCACATCGGTGCGGGAGTGATCGACGAACTGCATGGTAGTCACGCCCACGGGATACGGCCCTGGTTTCTCGGGATCGGGCGCCACATCCTGGGCCAGCGCCAGACACGAAGACAGTGTCACGAGTGCGACGAAAAAGGCGAGCCTGCGCATAAACATGGTCAATACCTCCATTTTGGTTGTGTGGCGACATCATACAAATTTGCCGGGGCCGACGCCACAGTTCCAGATGAACGGCTGCGGTGGGGTCGCGCTCCCGCGCAACCGTGGGGTGGCGGCGGTGGTGTTGCGTTTGCCTAAGCTCGGTAACGTGCACGCGGTCGCGCGGGAGCGCGACCCCACCGCAGCCCAGCCCACCGTAGCCCAGCCCACCGCAGCCCAGCCCACCGCAGCCCAGCCCACCGCAGCCCAGCCCACCGCAGCCCAGCCCACCGCAGCCCAGCCTTTCTTATTCGCACCTTTATTAGCTACAATCCCTGCATGATTACTGAACAGCAAGTCCTCGATTCGCTTCGTTCGATAATGGATCCCGACCTCGGGCGCGATATCGTCTCGCTCGGGTTTATCAAGAACATCAAGATCGACGGCGGGGCCGTGTCGTTTTCCATCGAGCTGACGACGCCGGCCTGCCCGGTCAAAGACCGGTTCAAACGCATGGCGGAAGAGGCGGTGCGCGCGATACCCGGCGTGACGGCCGTCAGCGTGACGATGACGGCGATGCCGCGGCTGAGGCAGCCCGAGCCCGAGATAAACACGCTGACCGAGGTCGAGGCGATCGTGGCGGTGTCGTCGGCGAAAGGCGGGGTGGGCAAATCGACGGTTGCGGTGAACTTGGCGCGGGCGCTGACGGCGGAGGGGCTGTCGGTGGGCCTGCTGGATGCGGACCTGTACGGGCCATCGTTTCCGACGCTGTTCAACTTTCACCGGCCCGACGTGTACGGCGAAGAAGGCCGCATCATCCCGCTCGAGATCGAGGGGATGAAGGTGATGTCGTTCGGGTTCCTGCTGGGCGATTCGCCGGCCGTGATGCGCGGCCCGCTTGTCTCGACGTACGTCAACCAACTCCTGACGCAGACCGATTGGGGCAAGCTCGACTATCTCATCATCGACATGCCACCCGGCACCGGCGACATCCAGCTTACGATCACGCAGCGGGCCCGCTTGGCCGGCGCCGTCATCGTCACCACGCCGCACACGCTCTCGCTGGTCGACGTCGCCAAGGGCATTCTCATGTTTGAAAAGGTCGATGTGCCGGTGCTGGGCGTGGTCGAGAACATGAGCTTCTTCGTGTGCGACAACTGCCAGAAGAAACACCACATCTTCGGGGCGGGCGCGCACGCGTTGACCGAGCGGTTCGGCCTGCCGACGCTCGCCGAGATCCCCCTGCTGACGGGCCTGGCGTCTTCGGGCACGCCGGGTGCTGCGGCGTTCGAGAAGGCCATGCGCGACCTCGCGGACAACCTGCACCGGGCCATCGGGAAGAGGCGCATCGAAACCACCCGCCCGATTGCCACGAAACGCGACAGCCACCTGCACGTCCGGTGGCCCGATGGGACCGGGAGCGATGTCCCCGGTTTTGTGCTGCGGGCGGCGTGTCCCTGCGCCGAGTGCGTCAACGAACTTACAGGCGAGCCGATCCTCGATGCGGCGTCGATCCCGCCGGATATCGACATCCGGGAGATGGCGCCGCTGGGCAACTACGCGCTGTCGATCACGTGGAGCGACGGCCATTCCTCGGGCATCTACTCGTGGGACCTGATCCGGCAGATCGCCAAAGCCCAGCCCGCCGGCTAAGAAGGTTAACCGCAAAGAACGCAAAGAAACACAAAGAAAATGTATCCTTTGCGCTCTTTGCGTTTTTTGTGGTTAAAGTTTTTCCACGAGCCCGCCTGCGTAATAGCCGCCACTGGCGCCGGACTCGTCGGGGCTGACCCAGAACGAGTAGAGTTGGCCCGCACGCATCGAGAACCGGAATCGCACGGGTTTTCCCGCGAGTTGGCCGAGGTCGCTCGAATTCCACGACAGCCGCTGCCGCGTTGAATCGCCTTTCCACGGGGTGCAATCCTGCTCTGAGAAGCCCGGAATAACCGCGCCGGATTCATCGATCACCGCCGCCCGCAGTTCGCCCGTCACGCTGGCATTCACAAACAACTCCCGGCCCTTGAAAAGCACCGGCCGCGTCGTCAGCACACCGCCATCTGCCCCCGCTTCCATCGATGCGAACCCGTCCCGCCGCAACGTCGCCAAACCCGTGCTGCACACGCCGGACGCAGGCGAGCCCGGCACGCCTTTACGCCCGCTCACGTAGAAATATAAGCGGTCGCCCACAATCACGCAGCAACCGCCCGCGGATTGGATGTTGGCCCAATTCCAGTCGCCAACGTTCTCGGACACCGGCACGAACGGCTCGTGCGTCGGCCGTTGCCAGTGGAACCCGTCGCGGCTGAACCCGATGCACAGGTCGTTGGGTTTGGCCCGGTCCTGCGGCTGGCCACGCCAGATGCTGAACAGGCCGATCATCAGGCTCTCATAGCCCGCGGCGTCGAGGTTGTACAGTTCGCACGGCGTATTGTTCACGTCCGGCCGCGGCGCATCGAGCGTATCCGCCCCGACCCAGAACGGCGCCTGGCCTTCCTCCCACTTGGCTGCCTCGATCACGTCCGCGTGCTCCCAATAACGCCGGTACCGCCCAATGCCCGGGTGGGCGTAGTCGCGAATACTGTAGACCCAGACTTTGCGGAACGGGTTGTAGAACACGGTGCTCCGGTCGCCCAGCGGCCCTGAATGAGCCGCGGCGTCGCTCCAATGAATGCCGTCCGGCGAGAAGTAAACAGCGAGGTGCTTCTTCTCGTACGGCCGGACGTAGACGAACATCTTGTACCGGCGTGCCGGATCTTTCTCATCCGCGTCCAGCCACACCGTCGCCGAATCACGCTGCGTCGTGTGGACAAAATTGGTGCCGGGCACAACGTCCAGTTCCGGTTTGTCCCAGTGGATACCGTCGCGCGACGTGGCGTAAGCCGTGCCATGGCAATAACCGGCCATGTACCACATCTTAAACAGGCCGTCCTGCTTGTCGTACCACACCCCGTCGCTGAACACCATCGCGGTGGGCGCGGGCTGGTTCTGCGATTCCGCCTGCGTCTCCCACGGCTTGTCGGGCTGGAGCACGGGGTTGCCGGCGTAATATTCGGCCTTGTGGTACTTCCGCTGCATCGTCGTTTGGGCCACGAGGAAGTCGTCCACAAAAAGTTGGCGGCCAACATCAATCGGCATCACGGCCGGCGGCGACTCCAAATACGGGACCGGCATCGGCTCGCGCGACGGCGCCCGGTCGCGCGGCGGCCACACATCCGGCAGAACAATGCCGTTGTACAGCGTCTCCGCCCCGCAACAAAACGAAACCAGCACCAACAACAGAACAAGCGGCCGCATACGCTCCTCCTCTCCCTGCAGTTTGGCAACAGTCCGCCCTATTCTACTGCAATCGGATTCTCTTTGCGGCCTTTCGTAGGCGCGGTCGTCTCGCCCGCGCCGTCCAGAGCGCTAGCGTGCATCAACGACGAAAGCTGAGGTCAAACAGAAGCCGGAGCGAACAGGGCTTGTTAACGTCGGGGCGCTGGCGGTCTGGAACGTCGGCGTGGGCATTGACGGCGCGGGCGAGACGACCGCGCCTACAACTGCACTTTGGACGTGCTGTATTTTGCAAAACCGCGTCTGCCGCCGTTAACATGGCTGTATGCGCATTGTGATAGCCCCGGATTCGTTCAAGGAAAGCGCCTCGGCGCAACGCGTCGCCGCCGCGCTGGCCGCGGGCATTCTGCGCGTCATGCCGCAAGCGGACCTGGTGCTGGCGCCGATGGCGGACGGCGGTGAGGGTACCGTCGACGCGCTCGTGGCGGGTACCGGCGGCGTCAAGGCGACCGCTACGGTGACGGGGCCGCTGGGCGAGCCGGTAGTAGCCGAATACGGCATCCTCGGCGACGGCGTCACGGCCGTGATCGAGATGGCGGCCGCGTCGGGCCTTGCCCTGATGCCACTGGACCGGCGCGACCCGCGCGTCACCACGACGCGCGGCACCGGCGAGTTTATCCTCGATGCGCTGGGCCGGGGTCTGCGGCGGTTCGTAATGGGCATCGGCGGCAGCGCCACCAACGACGGCGGCGCGGGGATGGCGCAGGCGCTCGGGTACCACTTGTTGGATGCGGACGGGCATGAGTTGCCGCCGGGCGGCTCGGCGCTCGCCCGGCTGGACCGTATCGACTCGTCGGGCAGGCATCCGGCGCTGGTGGAATCGGCGTTTTCCGTGGCGTGCGACGTTACCAACCCGCTTTGCGGCCCGCTGGGCGCGTCGCGCGTGTTCGGCCCGCAAAAAGGCGCCGACGAGGCCGCCGTCGAGCAACTGGACGCGGCGTTGCGCCGGTTCGGCGAGGTGGTCGCGCGCGACTTGGGCGTCCCGGTGCTCGATGTGGCGTGTGCGGGCGCGGCGGGCGGGCTTGGCGCGGGGTTGATGGCGCTTTGCAGGGCGCGGCTTATGCCCGGCGCGGAAGTGGTTGCGCAGGCATGCCGGCTCGAACAGCAGATGGCCGGCGCGGACCTCGTCGTCACGGGCGAAGGCCGGATCGACAGCCAGACCGCCGCCGGCAAAACACCGCTGGGCGTGGCGCGTATCGCCAAAAAGCTGGGAATACCCGTGGTGGCTGTGGCGGGCGCGCTCGGCGCCGGCTACGAGATCCTCTACGAACTCGGCATCGACGCCATATTTCCAATCCAAACGCGGAAGATGACGCTCGCGGAATCAATCGCCTGTTGCGAGGATTCGCTCCAACGGACCGGGGGAAACCTGGCACGGCTGCTGCTTGCCTTGAATAACAGGCAGGCACAATGAGATTTGCGGATTCCAGATTAACGTGCTACGAGGCGCGATGGCTCAATGGCCCCCGAAAATATAACGTTTGACGATCCCGAGTTGTCGGGCCGGCGGCTGGCCCGCCTGTTGGAACGAGGCGGGCAGGGGCTTGCCGCAAATTTTACCCGCGCCCTGTCGGAATCGGCGGAACCGGACGTGGTGCTGGTGGCGTTCGAACGGTTCCTCGATGCGACCGACGCGCCGGATGCCGTGGTCGAGCGGCTTGGCCGCGACATTACGTACGCGCGCCTCCTGGCGACCCTGTTCGACCAAAGCCATTTCCTGACGGACATCATGTGCCGCCGGCCCGAGTACGTCCCGTGGCTGGTGGACGAGGCGGAGTTCGACAACGCCCGCCCACGCGACGAGATCGCCGCCGAGATGATGCAATGGCTGGAAGGCTGCGACACGATCGAAGCCTGCGGCAGGGTCATGCGGCAGTACCGGCAGCGGGAGATCCTGCGGATCGCGGCGCGCGAGGTGTTTGTGCACGTCCCGCTGGCGTCGCTGACCGAGGACCTGTCCAACCTCGCGGACGCGGCGCTCGATGTGGCCATCCGGGTTGGGTCGCGCCACCTCGAACTGCGATACGGCAAGCCCGTTCTGCGAGAGCCGCCCGGCGAAACGCGCGACGCCGGGTTCGCCGTAATCGGCATGGGCAAACTGGGCGGCCGCGAACTCAATTTCAGTTCGGACATCGACCTGCTGTTCCTGTACGCCGATGAGACAGAAACGACCGGCGGCACGTCCGGCACGGCCAGCACGCTGGACTATTTTCACAAGCTCGGCGAGCACATCATCAAGCTCGTGAGCGAGCAGACGGCGGAGGGCCACCTGTTCCGGATCGACATGCGGCTGCGTCCGTACGGCCGGACGAGCCCGCTGGCGATCAGCCTGGCGCGGGCGCTCGAATACTACAGCGCGTATGCGCAGGCGTGGGAGCGCCAGGCCCTCATCAAGGCAAGGCCGTGCGCGGGCGACCTGGCGCTGGGCGAGCGGTTTATCGAAGCAACGCGCCCGTTCGTGTTTCCACGCTATTTCGACGACGCCACGCTGGACGAAATCCGGCAAATCAAACAACAAACCGAGGCCATCGTGGCCGACAAAGGCCAGGCCGGCATCGAGGTCAAACTCGGCCGCGGCGGCATCCGCGACATCGAGTTCACCGTGCAGATGCTCCAGATGCTCAACGGCGGCCGGATGCCGGACCTCCGCACCCGCAGCACACTCGACGCGATCCGGGCGCTGGGGTTGCGCGGCCATCTCAGCCCGTTCGAAGCGACTGCCCTCGCCAGCCACTACACGTTCCTGCGCGGCGTCGAGCACCGCCTCCAGATCGAAGGAAGCCAGCAACGCCACGTCCTGCCGCCCGAGGGCCGGCCGCTTGACCGGTTCGCGCGCCGGCTCGGATACAAAACCGGCGATTCGTTCATGGCGGGGTACCGCGACAAAACGCGCGAGGCCCGAGCCATACTCGACAAGTTTCTCACCACGGAAGGCGCCGGAACGCTGTGGACATATGACCTGCTCAGCCCCCAGGCCGAAGGCCGGATCGGCATCGAGCGCCTCGTCCAATACGGATTCCGCGACCCGCAAAAGGCGCGGGCTGAACTGATACATCTCAGCGCCGGGCCGGAAGATCAACCCTACCCGTTTCACGTGCGTCAGCAGTTCGCGGCGATTGCGCCGGCGCTGCTCGATATGCTGGCGGAATCGGGCGACCCCGACGCCAACCTCGTGCGGCTGGGCCGGATCCTGGCCAACCTGCGCGCGCCGGGGTCCGTTTATGAAACGCTCAAAAGCAACCCCCCGTTCTGCCACTACCTGGTGACGCTGGTATCGAACAGCGAGTACCTCACCGAGATTCTGATCCGGGATCCCGGCCTGTTCGACGTGTTCGGGTCGCGCACGGTGCTCGACCGGGCCCCGTCTCTCGAAGAGCTGCGGGCCCAATTGGCCTTGCTGAGGAGCGCGTACGATCCGGCGGCGGCCCCGTACCGGTTCCGGGACGAGCAGGTGCTGCGGGTGGGGATGCGGGAGTTGTTCGCGGGTGCCAGCGTAGTCGAGATCGGGCAGGAACTGACGCGGGTGGCCGAGGTGCTGCTCGAATATGCGCTAGAACAGGCGCAGGCGGACGTCGTGCAGCGGCATGGTCCGGCTTCCGGCCCGTTTGCCATTTTGGCCCTTGGCAAGTTCGGCGGCGGGGAAATGGGCTACGGCAGCGACCTCGACCTGACGTTCGTGTACGGCAGCGAAGCCACAATTGAAAGCGGCATGGCGCCCTCGGAGTATTACGCGGCGCTGGCCTCGCGCGTCATCCAGTGCCTCAAAGGCCACACGCGCTACGGCACCCTCTACGACATCGACGCGCGCCTCCGGCCCGACGGCAAGAAGGGCGTGCTCGCCGTCAGCCGGAGCCGGTTGAGCGAGTATTACCTGACGGAAGCGCAGGCATGGGAACGGCTGGCACTGATAAAAGCGCGGGCCGTTGCGGGCGACTTGGAATTCGCGAACGAGGTGGAAACCAATGCGCGGGATATCGCGTTCAGTCTGCCGCTGACACCCGAGTCGCTGGCCGAAATCACCGAGATCCGCCGCAAGATCGTCCACGGCGCATCCCCGCACGACCTGAAAAAAGCCGAGGGCGGGCTCACTGATCTCGAGTTTATCGTGCGGCTGCTGCAACTTCGGAACGCGGTCGAGTGGCCGGACCTCAAGCGCGGCGACGTCGTCGGCGCGCTGGACGTGCTCGGGCGCCATCAGTTATTGCCGGAAGCTCATTGGCGGGGCCTGCACGACGCGTACCTGCTGTTGCGGCGGATTGAAAACAGGATCCGGATGATGCATGGACGGTCAGAGAGCACCTTGCCGGACGCCAAGGAGGATCTCGATGATCTATCGCGGCGCCTCGACATGCCCGACGTCGCCGAGCGCGTCCGCGAAACCCGGCAGACCGTGCGCGCGGCCTACGACGACGCCTCGCGCTTGATCCGCTGACCGCCCCCGCCGTTTTTCAGCCGCTCCAATTCTTCGAGCGAATCGTACATATGGTCGCGCTCATCGAGCGCGATTCGGCGCATCAGGTCGCCCAGCGTTTTCTGGCGCGGGTAAAACTTGAAGTAATGCGAGTCCAGCAGCTCGTCGTCCCATTCGGGGTGCTCTTTGGACATCTTCATGTACTCGTGTTCGGCATGCGATTCGAACGCCGCGTTCATCGAAAATGACCACGACGGCCGGACTCTGTACATGATGCGCGTAAGGCAGTAATAGGTGAACGCCAGCAGGCGCGGCATCAGGCTCATCCGAAACCAACCCTGTTTCAACCCTTTCTGCCTCATGATGTCTTCAACAAGCATCAGGTGCCACTGCTCGTTGTCCTGCAAGTCCCGGCCCATCTCGATGTGGCGCAACGGCAGTTCGTTGTCCTGCACCGTCCCGTATTTCGACGATGAGTAGGCCCGCGACAGGCGCAAATACCCGCCCCATTCCCACGCCCAGTAGGGGTATCGCGCCAGGATCTCGAGCACTTTCACCTTCGGCAGCGTCCGCGCCCGGCCATACAGGATGTCGAACGTCAAAAACATCGATTTCAGGATCAAGTTCGCCGGCAAGGTCGGCGTCGACAACGTCCGCTCCTGCTCTTCCTTCAAATCAACATCCCGGCCCCGCGTAAACTGGTATTTAACCATAGCTCAACTCCCGGCAATGTCCGGCAACAGTATACCCCCCCCAATAAACCAGCCGGGAACCAAGAAATATTCCCAGCCACTCCGCCGCCGTAGAAGCGGCGTCCTCGCCGCTCTGCCACCCTGCCGCAGGTTTTGGCTGTGCGACAAAGCGGCGGGGACGCCGCTTCTACTGGATCACTCAGGCTCAGGCACGGGTGGCGCTGTTGGCCGCATCGATTCGATTGCATTGATTATGGAAAATGTCCTCGGCGTCGCGGGCCATTCGCCGGGGTATTTGAGGAATTCGACATGCCCGTCCATATAAAGCACGTTGATGCCGCCCGCCTTCTCGTGATTTCCCAGGCACTCGATCATCACCGGGATCTCCGCCTGCGCAACCGCCCGCGCCACGCGTTCGTCCGTGTACTCTTGAAGGCTTTCCCTGTACACGTCTTCAACGCCCTCCCGCAGCCGCAACATCTTATCGCCCCCGCCGCTGCCGCGCCCCGGCGGCGCCGGCAAATCTTCGTCGAACGGCAGTCCCGCCGCGACGCGTTCCTGGTAGCACTCGAAGAACGTTTCAAACTCGTCGCTGTTTCGGGTGACGTAGCCCAGGTAGGCGTAACTGGACGCGTCAAATGCTTCCTGGACAACCGCGGGCGCCGGTTTTGCGGGATCCCATCCGGCGCTCTGGGGGCATGTCAGGAGTCTGAGGTCGAAAAAGTATTCTGAGCAAATCGGGCTCTTGTAGCCTTGCCCGATGTTGGCCATGGATAAGTAGCCGGGCCGGGACGACAATTCCGGGTAGATTCCGCCGTTTTCATTGCCGAACATCTTGCAGACCAGCCCGAGCTGTTTCAGGTTGTTCTGACAGTTTTCACGGTGGCCATTCGTCCGGGAACGCGTGAGTGCGGGAAACACAAACGCCGCCACCAGCAGCATCACGATCACAACGACAATGGAGTCCCGGGCGCCGCCGACTTCGATGCTGCCGATTTGCACTATGCGGAAGATGATGGCCGCAAACGCAAACACTATTGTCGAAGCAATTAGAAAGACCGTTAGAATCAGCACATGCTCGGGCAAGAAGCCTTCCGCGCCCGCCCGTACGAAATGCATCGACGCAAAGCCCGCGGCCAGGACGCCGAACACCGAAAGTTTGCACATGTAACCTAACCGCCGGCTCGCCCGGGCGTAGCGCACCTCCCGGTCTTCCTCCCGCACGAACAGAAGGTGCGAGAGCATAACGGCAAACCCAAGCGGCCCAACCAAAAAGCTGGCGATCAAGACTTCTTCCGAAAACAAGCCCGGGTAGGGAATCAGCCGCACAACCGCGGCAAATAACAGCGGAAACAACCAAGCCAGCAGCACCAGAAGTTTCCTAATTCGCGACATCTCCGAACCTCCTACTTTCCGGCCACGCAAGTATATCATCAGTCAATACGCTCAACATTTGCTCCAGGTTCAAAAAAAACTTCAATTAGGAAAGCGGGAAATCAGGAAGTACTGAATTCCTGTTTTCCTTAGTTCCTGATTTAAAGACTGTTTTGAGGTTTTGCCGGAAATCTTTTAGACTGCGGCGAGCAAACAGGAGAAACGCCATGCGAGCAATCTTGTTCTTTTTTACCGGATCCCTTTTTCTGGGTTTCGGGGCGGCGGCGGATTTGGTGATTACGGTCGGCCCGGATGGAGATCATGCGAGTCTCGTTGAGGCGCGCGATGCGGTGCGCGAGTTGAAGTCGCAGGGCAAGCTGACGGCGCCGGTGCGGGTGGTTGTGGCCGATGGGACGTACCGCATCACGGAGCCGGTGGTGTTCACGCCGGAAGATTCCGGGACGGTGGACGCGCCAGTTACTTACGAGGCGGCCGAGCGCGCGCGGCCCGTGATCTCCGGGGGGCGCGTCGTTACCGGGTGGAAGCAGGAGGGCGACTTCTGGGTGGCCGACATCCCCGAGGCCGCCAACCATGGGCTCGACTTCGGCGCGTTGTGGGTAAACGGCGAGCGGCGTGTGCCTGCGCGGATGCCCAACTCGCGCCATCCGGCCGGCGATTTTCCGCAGGAAGATGAGGAGTTCAGGACTGCCGGCCCCGTCGTCACCAAGGACGCGAATGGGAAAGACGTCAAGAGCGACATGAAGTTTCAATATCGCGAGGGTGACATCCAGAACTGGTCCGACCTCAAGGATGCCTACGTGGTTGTCTTCCACTCCTGGGCCGCCAGCATCCTGCGAGTCAGCAATCTCGACGAGCAGAATCACATTGTCGAGTTCACCGGCCCCGCCCGCTGGCACTACGGCTATTGGCAGCCCGATCAGCGCTATTTCATCTCGGGGATCTTTGCCGCGCTCGACCAGCCCGGCGAGTGGTACCTCAACCGTGAAACGGGCAAGCTTTATTACTACCCGATGCCGGGCGAAGACATGGCCACGGTTGAGGCGGTCATTCCCGTCGCGCACCAACTGCTGGTGCTCGAAGGCAAACCGGCGCAGGGCATGTTCATCGACAACCTGCATTTCAAGGGCCTCGCGTTCCAGCACACCGAGTACACCATCGAGCGCGAAGGGCACAGCGACGCGCAGGCGGCGGTCAGGGTGCCCGCGTCCGTGCAGTTTACCGGCGCGCGCAACTGCTCCGTCGAGAACTGCGAGATCGCCCATACCGGCAACTACGGCGTCTGGTTCCGTACGGGCAGCAAGGACTGCAAGATGCTGCATTGCGAACTGACCGACCTCGGTGCGGGCGGTGTGCGCATCGGCGAACAGGGCAATCCGCCCAGCGAAAATGAGGCGTGCGGGTATATCACGGTTGACAACTGCTTCATCCACGACGGCGGGAGGATCTTCCGCGAAGCTGTGGGCGTGTTCATTCTGCGGAGTTCGTACAACACGGTCTCACACAGCGAGATTTGCGACTTCCGCTATTCGGGCATGTCGATCGGGTGGTCTTGGGGATACGCTGAAAGCAGCGCCAACCACAACGTCGTCGAGTTCTGCAAGATTCACGATTGCGGGCGCGGCCAACTCAACGACATGGGCGCCATCTACACGCTGGGCATATCACCCGGCACCGTGTTGCGCGGCAATCTGATGCACGACATCATCTCGCACCCGCGCCTGTACGGCGGCTGGGGCATCTATTTTGACGAGGGCAGCACCGGCATCGTCGCCGAGAAAAACGTCGTCTATAACACGAGCACCGGCACGTTCCACCAGCATTACGGCAAGGAAAACGTTGTGCGCAACAACATCCTGGCCTACTCGCGTATCGAGCAACTCATCCGCAGCCGCGACGAGGAACATCTCTCATTCACGTTCGAAAACAACATCGTGTTCTTCAACAACGGCCGGCTGCTGGGCAGCACCTGGAAAAACGGCAATTACCGGCTCGACAAAAACGTGTACTGGGACGAGTTAGGCCACGAATTCGAGTTTGCCGGCATGACGTTCGACGAGTGGAAAGCAAAAGGCTACGATGTCAACAGCGTAATCGCCGACCCGCTGTTCGTCGACCCGCACGCGGCCAATTTCCGGCTCAAACCGGAATCGCCCGCGTTCGCGCTGGGCTTCCAGCCGTTCGATATCTCAACCGCGGGCCTGTATGGCGAGCCCGAGTGGGTGCAGAAACCGAGCCTGATTCCGCGCGAACCGTTTACGCCGCCCGCGCCGCCTTCGCCCACGCTCATCAGCGACGATTTCGAATCCACACCCGCCGGGACCGCCGCCGCCGGAGCCACCACCAGCGAAGAAGCCCCCGCCTCCATCAGAGTGACCGCTGAGGCCGCCGCGTCGGGCAAGCAATCTCTCAAGTTTCAAGACGCGCCCGGCCTCAAGCACGCCTATGACCCGCACCTAATCTACCAGCCTCGGTTGAGGTCCGGCGTGGCCGCCGGCAGTTTCAATGTGCGCGTCGAGCCGGGGGCTGTATTCTTCCACGAGTGGCGCGACAACAGCAGCCCGTATCGCATCGGCCCGAGCATCTGGATCGATGCCGCGGGCAAAATGTCGGCCGGCGGCAAAGAACTCATGACCGTACCGCACGGCCAGTGGGTCGGCATCCGTATCGAATGCGGTATGGGCCGAAAGGCCGACGGCACGTACAAGCTGGAAGTGAAACTACCGGATCAACCCGCGCAGAACTTCGACCTGCCGCTCATAAACGACCAGTTCCGCCGGCTCGAGTGGTTTGGCTTTGTCTCGAATGCCGACGCCGTGACAACCATCTACCTCGATGACGTTAATCTCAGCATGCAATAGGCTTCTTATCCGTCCGATCGGTCCGATCGGTCCTATGTTCTTCTCCCAGCCAGGGCGGCTGAAGCCGCCCTTTCAAATGTGGTAATATGCCTGGATATGCATAGGTTTCTTATATTCTTGAATTCTAATCGATCGCGTCGGGAGCTGAAGTCGCATGATTAACGTCCAACTGCCGGACGGTTCGAAGCTCGAGCTACCGGATCAAAGCACCGCCCTTTCCCTTGCAGAAAAAATCGGGCCCCGGCTCGCCAAAGCGGCCGTAGCCGCCAAAGTCAACGAACAAATCGTCGACCTGTGCACGCCTCTCCACGACGGTGACCAAGTCGCGATCCTCACGTTCGATTCCGAAGAGGGCCGGGAAGTTTTCCGGCACAGTGCGTCGCACCTGATGGCCTCGGCGATCCAGAAAATCCGGCCCGACACCAAATTCGCAATCGGCCCCGCTATCGAAGACGGATTCTATTACGACATCGAGGTCGAACCTCCCCTGAGCGAGGAGGATCTGGCCGCAATCGAAGCCGAGATGGGCCGGATCGCGAAGGCCGACGTCCGGTTTGTGCGCAAGCAGATGAGCAAACAGGAAGCCATCGACTACTTCAGTGCCCGCGGCCAGAATTACAAGGTCGAATTGCTCGAAGGGCTCGAAGACGGCGCAATCACATTCTACGAGAGCGGCGAGTTCATCGACCTGTGCAGGGGCCCGCACGTGCCATCGACGGGCGCGATCAAGGCGTTCAGACTGCTGAGCCTGGCCGGGGCCTATTGGCGCGGCGACTCGACACGGCCCATGCTCCAGCGTGTCTATGGCACGGCGTTCCCGAAAAAGGCCGATCTCGAAGAGTATATCGAGCGGCTGGCCGAGGCCGAGAAACGCGACCACCGAAAGCTCGGCAAGCAACTCGATCTGTTCAGCTTCCACGAGGAAGCCCCGGGTTTCCCGTTTTTCCACCCCAAGGGCATGGTGGTCCTCAACGCGATGACCGACTTCTGGCGGGAAGAGCACCGCCGCCGCGGCTACGGCGAGTTGCGCACCCCCATCATTCTCGAGCGCGGCCTCTGGGAGCGGTCCGGCCACTGGGACCACTACAAAGAAAACATGTATTTCACCAAAATCGACGACCGCGACTTCGCCGTCAAGCCCATGAACTGTCCCGGCGGTATGCTCGTCTACAAGAGCCGCATGCACAGTTACAGAGACCTGCCCCTGCGCTGGGCCGAACTCGGAACAGTCCACCGCCACGAAAAGTCCGGCGTGCTCCACGGCCTGTCGCGCGTCAGAATGTTCACCCAGGACGACGCTCACATCTTTATGACTGAAAGCCAAATCCAGGATGAGGTCATCGCCATCATCGATTTTGTTGACTACGTCTACGGCATCTTCGGCCTTGAATACTCCGTCGAGTTAAGCACCCGCCCCGAAAAATCCATCGGTACCGGCGAGATGTGGGAAGTGGCCACATCGAGCCTGCGCAACGCACTCGAAGCCAAAGGGCTCCCCTTCAAAGTCAACGAAGGCGACGGCGCGTTCTACGGCCCCAAGATCGACTTCCATGTCCGCGACTGCCTCAAGCGGTCCTGGCAATGCGCGACAATCCAGCTCGATTTCGCCATGCCGGAAAAGTTCGAGCTCGAGTACATCGGCCAGGACGGCCAGGCACACCGGCCCGTCATGGTCCACCGGGTCATTTATGGCGCCATCGAACGATTTCTGGGCATCCTGATCGAGCACTTCGCGGGGGCCTTTCCCGTATGGCTGGCGCCGGTGCAGGCCGTTGTGATCCCGGTCGCCGATTCCTTTGCCGATTACGCGCGGGACGTCCACGCCCGCCTGTTCGACTCGGGCCTGCGTGTCGAGATGGATCTGAGCGACGAGACCATCAAATACAAGATCCGCCAGGCACAAACCCAGCAAATCCCATATATGCTGGTCGTCGGCGAACGCGAGCGGGACGCCGGGACGGTTGCCGTGCGCCACCGCCGCCAAGCCGACCTCGGCGCGATGCCGCTTGGCGACTTTATAAGCCGGATCCGCCGCGAAATCAACGACAAAACACGAGACTAACCAGCGCCCAAAGGCATCCCTTAAGTCCCTGCTGTCCTTTTCTTCCTCCAGACTCCAGACTCCGGACTCTCTACGGGATTGCGCAAGTCTCGTTGAGCCGATATAATCGGTTCAGGACGTGGCGCGCTTGCGCGGAGGAAAATTCTTGACTCGACCACTACCTTTCGAACTGGGGGCCGCAGCCCATCCTATCTTTTGGGTAATCGCCGGTGCGCTGTTCGTTCTGATTATTGTGGCTATTCTGCTCGAATACCGCCGGCGCAGGCATTCGCGCCGGATGCAAATTATCGCGGAGCGAAAGCTGGTCGACGAGATTTCGGCCGAGAAACAACTGGATGCGGATGAGAAAAAGGCCTTATGGGGCCTCATCGAAAAGTACTTTCCACAAACGCCGCTGGCGGTCGTGAAAGACCGATCCATCTTTGACCAGGCGGTCCAACAGGAAATCCAGGTGGTCGAGGCCAAAAAAGACGACCGCTTGTTGCGGCAGGCCGGGCTGGTTCTGCGCTCGGTCCGCGAAAAACTGGATTTCCAGTACGTGCCGATGGGCCAGCCGATTTCGTCGACCCGGGAACTTTACGAAGGCCAGATCGTCTGGCTTGGAAAAGAAGAAGAGCCGTCGCACTGGTGTGAGTGCGCGGTTTCCGCGGTTGACGAGGCGTTTTTGCACATCACGCTGATTGGGGAACGGGCGGGACAGGGGCTGCCGTTCAGGCCGGGTCAAAACCTGCGATGCCGCCTGTGGCGGGAAGACGACGCACGTTACATTTTCTCGCTGCGCCTGGCCTCCTGCTCGGGGGATCCTGTGACGTGTACGCTGCGGCATACGTCCGACTTCAACCGGATGCAGGCCCGCGAGTACTACCGCATCCACTACACCCAGGACACCCTGCTCAACATCCTTCACTCCCGGGAAGCCGCCGACGCCGAAGTTCAGCAAGAACCGCGCATCGTGGCAAAATGGCCGGCCCATTTCGTCAGCCTTAGCGCGGGCGGGTTCGCCGTTGTGGCGCAAAAACCCCTGCCGCCGGATGTCCTGCTGAAGATCGTGGTCGAACTGCCCGGCGAGCAGCCGTTCGAGGTGCAGGCATGCACGGTCGGCGGTGAGACGCTTCCCGGAGAGCGGCATCTGATTCGGGCGCGGTTCACCGATATCACGGAGGAAAAACGCGACCTGATCGCCCGTTACGTCAGCCTGCGTCAACAGCCCATCCTCGCCCAGTCGCTCGAACAGGCCGACGATCTGCGGGAGTAAGCACGTGGAACTTATCCGCGACGCCGTCAACGCCGTCCAAAGAAACCTGGGTGCTCTCGGCATCTACATGGGCATCATGCTGGTCACAAGCATCGCGGCCAACTACGCCAACTTCTGGATGGACGCACCCCCGGAAAACCCGTACGCCAACCCCAACCTCGTCATGTATGAGGTTGTTCTCAACCTGTTCCTGGTGTTTGCGGCGGCGTTGGCCCAGTCCATCGCGTTTGCCCGGCTGGGTAAGGACATCGACCGGCCATTATGGAAGATTTCCGGCGATGTGGAGGCAATCAAGAAGTATCTGCCGCTGTGGGCCGGGCTGAACGCGATCGTGATATTGATCCAAATCCTTACGGGCTGGTCGGTTTCTACGTTTGGCGGTTCCGCGGCCAGCGGGTTCCTGTTCATCGCCATGCTGCTGGCAGTGATTCTGTACATCCCCGCGGGCGCATCCCTGATGTTCCTCCGGACACCCGAATGGACCCACCTGCAAGAGGCGGTCCGGCCCCTTCTCCGCCAGTTTCCAAAGACGCTGGTGATCCTCGCGTTGACGGGCGTGCTGTTTCTCCTTCAGATCTCCCTGATTGCCGGCACCGAAGCCCAGCCGTGGCTGCGGCCGCTGGTCGATATCACATTTGCCTACTTCGACTGCGTGATCTTTTCCGCTGTCTGGCTGCTGTTCATGTACGACCGGCAGGCGCCCGAAGAGGTGGATCTTGATTTCTAGCCGGTGGCGCAAGGTGGGATGTGTTTTCCTGTTCCTGGCGGCCGGCGCGGCGGCGCTGGCGGCGGTGTTTCTGGCCGCAAGCCTGAAAATGCCGTATGATTCTCCCCTCGCCCGAATGTACAGGACCGAAGCCGATATCGCCAGCCTCGCACGCGCCGTCGAATTGTTCAAAGAAGCCCGCGGCGAATATGCCCCGCCCGGACTCGAAGGCCTGCGCCAGGCTACCGATCTTGTCTCCGGCGCCCGGGGATTCTTCCCGGACGGGCCGCCGCCCGACGCCTGGGGCCGCCCGTACAAGTATGTCCCCCACACTGACTACGACAACCCCGACTGGGGCGCCCAACGATGCGGCGAGTCGTTCTGCGCGCCGAACGCGTTCCAGATTTACTCCGCCGGGGCCGACGGCGAGGCCGGCACGCACGACGACATCATGCCTTGGGATGAATCACGCCCGTGGCGGCCCGTATATAATCTCATACACGAAGACTTCATGACACATCGGAAATCGGAATGAGAATCGACATCCCTTACGGGCCGGGCGTTGTCCATGCGGACTTGGATTGGGCACGAATGCTCGGAACGCTGACCGTGCCGCCGGCGCCCTCTGCGGAAGAACCCGTCCAAGCCATCCGGCGGGCGCTCGACAACCCGATCGGCCAGCCCGAACCGTTGCGCGGCCGCGTCCATGCGGGCGAGAAGGTCCTCATTATTGTATCGGACCAATTCCGGCAGACGCGCGTCGATGCGGTTCTGCCGGTGCTGCTGGATGAGTTGGGAAAAGGCGGCGTCGCCGAAGACAACGTCCACATCCTCTTTGCGACCGGCGCCCACCGCCCTCCCACGTCCGCCGAACAGGCCCGCATCCTCGGGCCTGACCTATACGCGCGATTCCGGGCGCGGCTGCACGTCCACAACCCATTTGACTCGGGGCAACTGGCTCGAGTGGGCGTCACGTCGCGCGGCACGCCGGTGTTCATAAACCGGCTCGCGCTCGACGCCGACAGGGTGATCGCCACAGGCGCGGTCGTGTTTCACTATTTTGCCGGGTTCGGCGGCGGGCGCAAATCCATTGTGCCGGGCATCGCCGGCGCCGAAACCATTGCCCACAACCACGCCATGAACCTTCACCCGCGCCAAAACACGCTCGACCCCGCCGTGCGCACCGGCGCGCTTGACGGCAACCCCGTCGCCGAAGACATCCTCGAAGCCGCCCGATTCGTGCCCGTAGACAGCATCGTCAACACCGTGATCGACAGGGAAGGCCGGATCGCGGGCGTGTTTGCCGGCGAACTCGACCACACGCACAGAGCCGCCGCCGAGGCCGCCCGAAGTATGTTCGCTGTCACCATCACGGAACAAGCCGACCTCGTCATTGCGTCTTCGGGCGACGCGTCCAACTTCGTGCAGGCTCACAAGGCACTCCATAACGCCTGGCAGGCCATGAAACCCGGCGGCCGTATCGTGTTTGTGACGTACTGCAAGGAAGGGCTCGGCGGCGAGCAATTTGTCAAATGGCTGCGGCTGGGGACGCGGGAAGCCGTGTTTGCCGGGCTGCGGCGGCAGTCGGAGATCAATGGGCAGACCGCCCTCTCGTCGCTGGAAAAATGCCCCAGCACCGTTTTCGTAACCAAACTGGCAAGCGAAAACGTCCGCCTGCTCGGAGCCAGGAAGGCCCGCTCGTTGGAAGCCGCGTTGTCGCTGGCTCGTTCGGAGTTGGCCGGCGTTTCAGACCCCACCTTTTACCTCATGCCCCACGCGTCATACACCGTGCCGTTCCAGGCCGCATAAGTTCCTTTCCGCTTCCCGCTTCACGCGAAATGGGGCTTGCCGCCGGCTGCATCGACCTCGACCCGCTGTTTACCAACTTGCTGGGACGGCTCGCCGCCGATCGTTCCGCCATGCTGTTGACCGCCACCCTGTTCGTTGATCAAAGCTGGCGATCTGGACGGCGCGGATTGGAAAACGAGGCTGAGAGCCGGCGCCTACAGGTGTTGCCTCCGACTTCCGGCCTCCGGCCTTTGTTACGATTCGCTTGCGACGGTTTGTGGTTGTAGTTTTTCCTTGCCGGGAACGAACGAGGCCACGGCGGCGTTGGTGAGGGCCAGGATTGCGGCGGCCAGGAATACGCGCTCAAACCCGAGGCCGGCCCAGAGCGCGCCGGCAGCGGCAGGAATCGTCATCGAGACGATGTGGTTGATCGACACGCCCATGCCAAGTGTGCTCGAAAGCTCTTCCCGCGACAGGGCGATCCGCGAGATGTAGATGGCCCGGCCGGCGCCGAGCGCAAACAGCAGGTTGTCGGCGACGAAACAGGCGGAAGCCAGCGTGCGGGCGAGCTGGGCGTCGCCGCCCATAATGGGCAGTGCGTAGCCGTAGCCGATGCACACCAACGTCAGGACGAGGCCGTCGGCGATCAGGATGGCACGCTCGCCGAACCGGTCAATGGCAAGCCCGGCGAGCGGTTTGAACACGAGTCCGATCGCCGCGCCCGTCATGAGCAGTTTGGCGATCGACGTGGCGGGAAGCCCGTAAACCGTGATGAGAACCCAGGGGCCGAACGTGATGAAGATCTGTTTGCGGGCGCCGAACAGGAGTTCGAGACCGTAGTACAGGCTGTAGCGTTTGCGGAACAGCAGTCGCGGTCGTTTTTCGTGGAGGTGCGGCATATGCATGAGGCTGTAGATGCCCGCGGCCGCGCAGGCAAACAGCGCCGAGACGGTGAACCAGGACCGATACTGTGGCGCGGCCTTGTCGGACAGCAACCAGACAAGCATGGCGCCGACGATAATGCCGGTGTTCTCGAACATGCCGATCTGGCCGATGCGTTTGCCTCTGCCGCTGTCGCTGCTGAGCGCGAGCGTGACGGACATGGTGACGGGTTGGAGCAGGTGCAGGCCCGTGCTGGCGAGCATCATCGCGGCCACCATCGCGCCGTACCGGCCGCCAAACAGGGCCAGCCCCGCCATGCCGGCCATGTAGGCCACCGCGGCGACGCCGCCAACCAGCGTCATCGGCACGGCGGCCAGCAGGCCCGCCGTTACCACAACCAGGAAACCCGGCAGTTCGCGGGGGAGTTCGAGCCAGCCGCGGGCCGTTGCCGTCATCTTGTAGGTGTCGGAGAGGAAATTGTTGAAGACGGAATCGTTGATGCCGGTGGCCGCCGTCATCAGGACGATAGCGGCGCAAAACAAAAAAAGCTGCTTCTTATGTGGCATCTATGGATACTTTACTGCTGTTATGCTTATATCTCAGGCGCAGGCATGCCGTGAGCGGACCACTCTTCGCGGGCGGGCCCGTAAATGCCGGGGACTTTGAGGCCGGCCAGGCGCATCAGGACGGTGATCTGGGCGCGATGGTGGATCTCGTGGCGAATCAGGACTTCCAACGTCACGCCGCGCGGCCACATCATGCCGTACATGTCGTCTTCCGTGGCGAGCGTGTCGTCCGTCCAGTTGTCGCGTACGGATTGGGCGGCTTCTTCCGCCACCGTCTTGTATGCGGCGGCCATTTCAACCGCGCTGACGGGCATGGGCGCGTCGGCCACGGCGCTTTTGACCGGAAGGCCGGTTCGCCCGAGCATGTCCGGGATGGAAGTGACGATGTGCCAGGCGACTCTGCCCAGAGATCGATCATCTTTTGACGCCGCCTGTGAAAGCGAGGCGTCGGTGAGTGCTTCGAAAATCTTCGAGGTCGAGGCGCTTTCATGTGCCCAATCTTTGAGAAAGTCTTCAATCCGTGTGAACATTACGCATTCCTCCAGGTTATGCCTGCCGTGAGATGCGATCTGACCAATATTACCCTGCAATCGGGACCGGGCTCAAGGAGCGCCTGCGGACAGGCGGCGCCTGCGGACAGGCGGCGCCTGACAGGCGCGCCTGCAGGCGTTTACATCAACCCGAAATGGCTGGACTCGAGCAAGATGCCGGAGTCGTCGAGAATAGGAAACGCGTCGCGGTAACGGGTGAACTCGACGTGGCCGTCCATATAGAGGATGTTGCAGCCGCCGGGGATGTGGTTGAACACGGCGCCGCCCGCGGTGGAAGTGGCGGAGGCGGGTGCGCCAAACGTGTCCCACAGGACAGGCAGGCGGGTCTGGGCGAGCGAGGCGGGGCCAGGGTTGTTGATGTCGGTGATGAAAAACCGCTCGATGCCTTCGCGCAACCGGTAGACGGTATTCCCGCCCGCGGAACCTGTGGCGCGGGACCTGTCGCAGGCGGGGACCGGCGGCCAGACGCCGTCGTTCAAGTCGATGTCGCGTGAAAAATCTTTGAGGCGGGCCGGGGCGCATTCGGGAATCGACGCCGATGCATACGGCGCGCGAGCGGCCATCCCGCCCCACACGCCGTAGAATTCCGCCACGTTTGACATCGCATAGCCTTTGTAAGCATACGAGCGGCCGAGTTGCCCGCAGAGGAAGTAACGTTCCGCCACGGGGTCGGCGGCATCGCGGGCATCGGCAAGCCACCAATCAAAATCGCCGGAATCCGGCAGGCGCTCGGCAACAAACTGGCCGGCCCCGTCCGCGCCCGAGTCGGAGGGGCAGTGTCCGGCTTCCAGGTCAGAAAGATAGTCCGGGTAGATGGCGGGGGCATCCGGGGCGCTGAACACGAGCATGCCGTTGGCGAACATGTTGGCGAAAGGCGCGCAGGGCGGGAATTGGCCGCCACGACTCTCGCCGGCATACATCTTGAACACCACGCCGAACTGCTTGAGGTTGTTTTGGCAGGAGGCGCGGCGGGCGGATTCGCGAGCCCGCGACAGCGCCGGCAGCAGGACCGCCGCGAGGATGCCGATGATGGCGATCACGACGAGCAGCTCGACAAGCGTGAACGCGGCGCGGTGCGGATGCTTTTCTTTGTTGAAGTCGAACACAAGCGGCTCTCCGGTATTACGATTGAAAAGACAGTAATACCATATCCTGGTGGGGCGGCGCAACCGGAGCGATCTTTTTTCTGCGCAAACTCTGCGCGGGGCCGGGTGTGGCGGAAAGAAAAAGCGCAGAGAAATCGCCGGGTTTTCAAAATACTTTTTGGGGGGTCGCGGGATAGGTTGGACGCGTCGAAAGACGGAGGCGCGTACCATGAGGAGAGATTGTGGGAATTGCATATACGCCCGGATGTGCCGGCAGCAGAGTTGCCCTGCGGCCCGGCCGACGCCGTGGTATGAAACGGCGGAAGAAATTGAGGCGGGCCTGGCTTGGGGTGACCGCAAGGCCTTCCTGACGCAGTGGTTGAGGCGCCGCATGAGATGGGTGCTGTCGCGGCGCCAGCAGATGGTGGTGGATCTGCACCTGTTTCAGGGGATGACGTTTAATCAGATTTCGAGAGTGACGGGCGTGGATCGGTCGTCGGTGAGCCGTGCGATGAAGCGTTCGGTGGTGCGGCTTCGTCGGTTGTGGCGGGTGGAACAGGCGAGGATTTCAAGGCAGACGGCCGCGAAGAGCAAGAGCGGTGCGAAACGGGGCAAGAAGCGGCGCAGGGAGCGGGGCGGGAAATCCCGGCGCCGGCCATGTTAACATTGTGACATTGTTTATAACGGCGGAGCGAGACCGATGGCCTTACCAGCCCACGCTCGTCCTGGAAAGCGTGGCACATAGTGAAGTCTAGACATGAACTCTGTTGAACGCATAACGCTGGCGATGCAATGCAAACAGCCCGACCGCGTGCCGGTTGCGGAGTTTCTTATCGACGAGCGCGTGGCCCGGGCGACGGCGCCGGGCTGCATCGATGCCGCCGACTGCATGGACAAACTCAACCTGGACATGGTGGCGTGCGGCGCGTTTTTCGGCACGGTGCACGAACATGACGACGGCACGTTCGTGGACGAGTGGGGCGTGGTGTACAAGCGCAACGCGGAGTTTGTAGCGCACCCGGTTTCGGGTCCGATCAAGTCGCTCGACGACGCCCGGCGGTACGAGCCGCCCGATCCGGACGCGCCCCAGCGGCTGGGGCAATTGCCCGAACTGGTCCTGCGGTACAAGGGCAGGCGCGCGATCGGGTTTCGCCACCGGGCGGCGTTCATGTGGGGCGCCTATTTGACGGGGCTGGACAACCTGCTGGTGTACTTTCTCACCGAGCCCGAGTTGGCGAATGTCGTCCTGGATAAGGTGCTCGAGTGCAACATCCGGATTGCGCGCAACGCCGTCCGGGCCGGCGCTGAAATCATCCTGCTGGGCGATGATTACGCGTATAACCGCGGCCCGCTGATGGCGCCGGATCAGTTTCGCGAGTTCGTTTACCCCCGGCTCAAGAAAATGGTGGCCGCGATCCACGAGGAAGGGGCGTTGTGCATCAAACACAGCGACGGCTGGCTGTGGCCGATCCTGGATTTGATCGTTGATGCGGGGCCCGAGGCCATCAACCCCATTGATCCGGTTGCCCGAATGGATTTAGGCGAGGTCAAAAAAGCCTGCGGGGACCGCGTCTGTCTCGTGGGAAACATCGATTGCGGCGAGTTGCTTTCGCACGGCACGGAAGAAGAAGTCAGGAAAGCCGTGCGACAGGCCATAAAAGCCGCCGCACCCGGGGGTGGCTACATCCTGTCTTCGTCCAACAGCATTCACTCGAGCGTCAACCCGGCTAATCTGCGGGCCATGTATGACGAGGCGCTGAAAGTGGGGGCGTACTGAGCCGGGGAAGCCCTCTCACGGGCTTTTGTTGTGCAAAAACTAAAGTCAAAGCCTGTCATCCTGAGCGATCAAGTCCTGTGGCAGGGCTTTTTTGTGAAAGAAAACCAAGATCAAAACATGTCATCCAAAGCCTGTCATCCTGAGCCCTGCCAGCCACTGGCTAAGGCTTTTGTTCATGGTCCTTTATGACAGGCCGTGATCTTGGTTTTCTCCCACAAAAAAGCCCCTGAGAGGGCGTGCTCGCTCAGGATGACAGGCGCTGGCGGCAGCCTCTGACCGCGACCTTTGTGGGAAGCTTGTGTGTTGGACGACGCGGGCTGGAAAACCGTTGGGACGGCCCCTGGCCGCGCCGAAAGCGCGCGTTGTAGGGGTGTCCCTCTTTTCGGGGCTTGAGGGTTGGAAAACGCGGCTGAGAGCCGGCGCCTACGGGAGGGCCAGCCGCCTGTCGCGAGAGATAATCAGGACGTTAGCTTCTTTGGAGATCGTCAACGTCTGCCGCGTCGGGTTGAACTCTGAAATGAGCCAATCGTTGTGGATCGTGTCCCCCAGCATGGCGTCGATGCTTTCGGGCGCTTTTCCGGGGACGTGCAGCAGGATCGAGAACCGCGGCTCCCGGTTGGGCCCGATGAGGATTCCTTTCAACTCGACCTCGACGGGGAGGGGCGGAGCGGGCGGCTCGATCACCGAATTCGTCTGTTCGACAGGCGCCGGAACGGGCGAAACGGGGGCCGGAGGCGGTTCCGGTGCCGCTATGGATAACGGGCTCACGAGCGGTTCGCGCAGGCCGGTGGGATTCAAGAGCCGTACCCTGTACTCGCCGGGCGGCAGGGAGTATTTGAAATCCGCGGCAGCGGCGGGTTTTATCTTGAGCGTGCGGAAATGGCTGGGGGTGCGGCCATCGACAGGGCCGGAGTTTATTCCGGTCATTTGCACGTGCTGGATGGCCACGTCGTTCCAGGCCGGCCCGTTCTGCCGCTGCACCTGAAAAATAAACGCGTTTCTCGCGGCCGACTGCACCGGCGACAGAAACAGGGAACGCCTGCCGGCATTCCCGACTGCGACATGGACTTCGGAGTAGGGGTTTGCGGTGTCTTCGACGGGTTTGGAATCAACGGTCAGGGTCGGCATGGGGACCGCCATCCCCATCAGGTTCGACCGCACAACCGCTGAGATGCCCACAACGATCACGGCACACGCCGCCAGGGCGATCCACCATCGCCGTTGCACGCACAGGGCCGTACACCCCGCCGCCAGCAGCGTCAGGTTCGCCAGCACCATCAGCACCACACCCGGCCGCATCAACCAATTGGCGTCTTTGTGGAACCGTGCGGCCACGGCGCTGGCGCTGTACCGGCTTTCGTGGAGGAGGACAACGGCGAGCAGCGTCAAGGCCAGCCAAAGGCCCAGTAGCAAGAACCCCCGGGCGCGACGGCGCGGAACGGCTCCCGCGGCCACGATGGCCGCGCCGCCCAGAATGGGCGCCGCCATGATCCAGTAAACGCCGCGGCCCTGGAACGCGAGCGTCTTGCATGCCTGAACCGGCGACAGGTTTCCCACGACCGGGAGGAACACGGCCAGCGCCAGCATGAGGGCGCCTGCCCACGCCACCCACGAGTCCAAACCAAGCCCTTTATTATCGTACTCGAGCACGGCCGACAGCTTGGGGCCTCGTTTGGGCGTCGTCGCCACACCGGCCAGCCGCTCCAGGTATGAGCCTCTGGTGTCGGGCACGTCCCGGGAACGGACGGCGATGAGCGCGCGGGTGACGACGTCATGGGCCTTGGCGCAATCGTGTTGCGCCCGCAACAGGTCGTGCTCGAGCGCTTCGAAAGCGGGCTTTTCGAGTGCGCCGTCTTCGCTGCGTTTCCGCGCCCGCTCGAGGCACGCTTGGATGGTCTGAACGTCGCTGGCGGTGTCCCGTCCAAATTCTTCGAGGCGTTTTCGCCTGTATGTTATTTCGGCCTCGGCCTTGCGCTTTTCAATCTTGGCTTCCGCGCGTATCTCGGCGACACCCGCGGCGCTGACGGCTCCCTCGGATCTCAGCCGCGCCGTTTCCTCGAGTTTTTCCTTGGCCCGTTCCCGTGCGGCGAACGCCTGCCGCAGGAACTGCGTATGCTGCTCGAGTAGCGGCGACGGATCCTGCGGCGCTTCGGGCCAATGCACCTCGAAACCCGGTTCGGGGATCACATCAAAGGATCGCGAGACATAGCCGCCGGCGGCCCGGGGGTCGCGCACCTCGAGCCATGCGCCCAAGTCGTAATAGAGCTGTTCAAGCCCGTCGCGTTGTCGGCGCAGCCGGTCCGTCATGCTCTGGTACGTGGTGAAATTGATTTCTTCAAGTCGGGCGAGCAGGCCCGTCTGGATGATCTTCTCGCGGACAGCGGCCAATTCTGCGCCGACCTCGACTCGTTTTTTCCGGATCTCGTTGTCGAGATAAGTTCTGGCCTCATCGAGTTTTTGCAGATGCCGTTTGAGGGTCGCCCGGACCTCATCAACGCCTTCCTGCCCCTCCTCCTTAATCTTCCTCAACTCCCGCAACACTTTATTGCGCAGGCTGGCGATTTCGCGGAGCGGCTCGAGCGTGTCGAGCGGGAGCGGCCGGACCAGTTCGGGTATTTTACCGGCATGTTCGGCGGCGCGTACGGGGACGACGGCGTGGTCAAGGACTTTGACCTCGGCGCCAACCGGTTTATCGGCGAGGGCGAGAGACTTCTTGGGTTTTCTGGATTTCCGGAGGAACTCAGGATGGTCTTTGAGATGAATTTCGTGGACATCCGGTGCAACGTCATCGCGGGCTGGAATCCGGATCTTGCGGCGGCAGGCTACGCATTTGGCGGGCAGGCCGAACATGTCTTCGGTGACCTTCATTTTTTGCCCGCAAACACAATAGACTCTCAGCTCGACAGAGGCGTCAGGGATAAGTGCCTCCCCTCCGGGAGGCACACGTGCCTCCCCTCCGGTTCCCTTCCGGCGCAAAGCTGCAAAAACAAGAATCGCGCCGCAGCCGTGCCCCGCCCAAACTTCCACAAGCCACTATACCGCAGGGGACGCCGGTTTAACAAAAGGCGCTCGCCAAACGCACAAAAACTGCCGGATTGACTTCTTCTTGCCGCCGCCGCCTGTCAGTTGGTCCATGATGCCATCATCGTAAATCATTGTCAAACGGCGGGTTGAATCGCTTTTGGGAAGTTGTGAAACTTTGGCATTGGGCGTGCTATTGTATGGCGAGCATCCTCCCGGATGCGAATGTTAGACCCCTGGTAGAGGCCCCCGTCCAAAGCGGGGGCGTCTGCCTTATACAGGGTTTCCTTGCCTGCTGGAAGGCGAGTTGTAAAAGGTGGGTGAAAAACCGTTAGTATAAGCCCCGGGAACAACAACTGAGAGGGAAGTTACGTGTCCAGCAGTCCTATTTCCGCTTATTTGAAGACAACGCCTCCAGAGCAGATCGACGCGGGGTTTGTCGGGTACATCGCCGGCCTGACGGAGATTGCGAAAGTGGCGCCGCGTGTGGCGCGGGCGATTGTGCAGGAGCTGGCGGATCAGCGCCGTTACGTGAAGCTGATCGCCAGCGAGAACTACTCGTCGCTGGCCACGCAACTGGCGATGGGCAACCTGCTTACGGACAAGTATGCCGAGGGCGTGCCGGGGAAGCGGCATTACGAGGGCTGCGACAACGTGGACGAGGTGGAGGCGTATGCGGCGGAGCTGGTTTGCAAGCTGTTCGGGTGCGACCACGCGTACGTTCAGCCGCACAGCGGGGCCGACGCTAACCTGATCGCGTACTGGGCCATCCTGCAGGCGCGCGTCGAGACGCCGGAACTCGAGCGGCTGGGCCAGACGGATCCGTCAAAACTGTCGCAGGAAGACTGGAACCGATTGCGGGCCGCGCTGGGCAACCAGCGTCTGCTGGGGATGGATTACTACTCGGGTGGCCATCTGACGCACGGTTACCGGCGCAACGTGTCGGCCAAAATGTTTGAAGCATATTCGTACGGGGTCGATCGGGACACCAACCAGATCAACTACGACCAGATCGAATCGATGGCGCGCGAGATCCGGCCGCTGATCCTGCTGGCGGGCTATAGTGCCTATCCGCGCCTGATCGATTTCCGGCGGATGCGCCAGATAGCGGACAGCGTGGGCGCGGTGTTCATGGTGGACATGGCGCATTTTGCGGGGCTGGTGGCGGGCGGGGTGTTCGAGGGGGAGTTCAACCCGGTGCCTTATGCGGACGTCGTTACATCAACGACACACAAGACGCTCCGGGGCCCGCGCGGCGGCGTGGTGATGTGCAAGCAGGAATTCGCCGAATTTGTCGACAAGGGTTGCCCGCTGGTGATTGGCGGGCCGCTCGGGCATATCATTGCGGCCAAAGCCGTTGCGTTTGCCGAGGCCAGCACGCCGGAGTACCGGGTGTACGCGCAGCGCGTGGCGGACAACGCGAAATCGCTGGCGGCGGCCTGCATCCGGGAAGGCCTGACCATCAGCACCGGCGGAACCGATAACCACCTCATGCTGATCGACGTTCGGCCACAGAAATTGACAGGCCGTCAAGCGGCGGGCGCCCTGCGCGAGTGTGGCGTCACGGTCAATTCCAACAGCCTGCCATTCGACCCGCAGGGGCCGATGATAACGAGCGGGCTGAGAATCGGCACCCCTGCCGTGACGACGTTGGGCATGGGCGAGGCCGAGATGGGCGAAATCGCCGGCATTATCAAGTTGGCCTTGACAGGAACCAAGGGCGGCCTTATTCCAACCGGCCCGAAAGCCGGCACGCCAAGCAAGACGCGGTACGAGATCGACCCCGGCACGCTTGACCAGGCCCGGGCGCGGGTGAAAGAGCTGCTCGACCGCTTTCCCGTATACCCCCAACTGGATCTGGGTTTCCTGCAGCGGCACTTTCTTTAGAATCTCTGTCCTCGTATGCCAGGCAATAGTCGGGCAGTGCCGTGGAAACGGCGTCCCCGCCGCTTCAGAGCCTTGAGTACTACATGAAGCGGCGGGAACGCCGCTTATACAAGGCGCCCGGAAAGGGGTTGCGGCTGCGCCGCCTTGGGGGAAGCGCTGCAACAACCGGCGAGGGAGCCGGTATCGTATGCAGAACATAGATATTTGCGGAAAAGGAGGAGTGAAAATGAAGCACCTAAAGCCGATCTCAGTTTCCAAAGGCCTTTTAGCGCCCTGGCAGGATACGGGCGAGATTCTTGACCAGATCTTCGGGTTTGTACTGGAACTGGTCGACCGCAAAGGCAAGGCCGACCAAGTCGAAGAAGGGTAACGAAAGACCGCAGACTTAATCCGAAGTTCCAGAGAAGGATCGAACGCAAGTACTGTTGCGCTTGAGAGATGCGCGGATTTCAAGTGCAAGGATACTGGGTACAGTCGTTCTAAGACTTGAGTCCGAGTAGCCCGAATACGTGGCGCTGGAAGGGCGTGAGTTCGGTGACGGTGGTGAATTGGGCGCTGGTTTTGTCTTCGCCTACGCGACAGGTGTTTTTGCAGCGGGTGGCCAGTTCGTCCATGAGGGTCTGGAGGCTGTGAACGGGCCGTCCGCCCGAGGTTTGCTTGGTCCGCTTTTTTTGTTGGACGGCTTCGCCGGGCTGGGCTTTGGCTACGGGGTCGCGGGTCCAGCGGGCGGCATCGAGTTCTTTGTCTTGGAAGAGCAGGGGGGCGAGTTTTTTGCGCAACTCCCATTCGACGTAGTACGCGAGCATGCAGAGGAACACGTGGGCTTTGACGTGTTCGGGCGTGCGGTGGTGGATGGGTCGAATGCGCACGTCGAGGCTTTTGATGCAGCGGAAGGCCTGTTCGATTTGGCCCAAACTTTTGTAGGCGCGAACGGTGTCGGGGGCGCTGAGTTCGCTTTGCGGTTCGCTGGTGCGGATGACGTAGATGCCGTCCAACTGTTCTTCTTGCTTGATGCGTTCGGCGTTGCGTGCAAATCCAAAATGGCCGTCTTGGATGTCCAGGTCGAAGTGTTTGCCCACGCGAAACCGGTTCAAGACGCGCCCCACTTTGACGCCGATTTCGTCGGCCTTAAGCGGCGTCTTGGTGCGCCGTCCCACTTGCGCCGCGATCCGCGCAAGTTCGTTTTCCGTGGCTTCCAAGAGTTCCTGGCGGGTGCGCCTGCGGTCCTCGGCCAACAGCGGGTTGTGGCACACCATCAGGCGCTCGCCGGGATAAGTCTCGCTGGTGATTTCAGCGAGGTTGTGCTGGTCAAACAGCGACATCTGCAGCGCTCCCTGTTCCACCAGTTCGGCGATGGCGTTGGAACGCAGCACCGAGATCCAGCCCAGTTGCGGGTGGGTTTTCAACGCGTCGATCTGCGTTTGCGTCAGCATCCCTCGGTCGCCGACCAACACCACGCGCTCGAGGCCAAATCGTTCGCGCAGCTTGTCCACCTGGTCGGGCACGGTGGAAGGGTCGCCCGTGTTGCCCGCGTACGTTTCCACCGCCACCGGCCGGCCTTCGCCGTCCGCCAACAGCCCATAGACGATGCAGGGCAGCTTCTCCCCGTCCCGGTTGTAGCCGTATTGCGCCAGCGGGCACGTGCGGCCATGGTAGGAACTCGACGACACATCGAACAGGACGCGTGCCCCTTCCCCCAAATGACGCTTGGCCAGCTTCCGCTCGATCCGTTCCTTGCGGTCCAAGAGCCAATCGAGCGCGGCATACAGATCATTCTCGTCCGCATCCGCCACCCCCAACTGCTCCGCCAAAGTCGTCGCCAGCCACTGCCGCGTCGTCGCCAGCTTCGAACACGGGTCCACCAAGCGCTGCGCAATCATCGCCACGACCAGATCCCGTTTCCGGCACGGGCGCGACGCCAACAGCGCCTCCATCTCCAGTGCACGCATCACACCCAGCACCGCCTCGACATCCCCGTGCGGCAACGAGCGCTCCACCGCAAACCGCTGCTCCCCGGGCACCAGTCTGATTCCCTTCAGCACCAGGCGCAACGCCTCAACCGCTTGCGGCGGCAAACACGAAAGATTGGCCAAGGTTTCTTTGACCATCTTCTTGCCTTCGCGCCGGGTTTGGCGCAGCAAGACCGCGGGCGGCGAATTGCGATTGGGCACGGTGTCAATATACATGGGAATAATATACAGAAATCGATGCCTGTTGTCAAGACAAATTTGTAGCCTTTACATGGGTACAACCTGACAAACAAAATGCCCCGCCTTTCCATACAAACTCAAGGCTTACCTATACTTGCGCCTCACAATGCGCGCGTCCCCCCTGGAACTTCAGTCTAAAAGGTCGACAAAAAGCTTCTAATCTTGGAAAAACGTGATGGCCAATTTGGAGTGCGACAGTATGGAGACGGTCTCAAAATCAGTGGGGAATCCAGGAAGGGGGTTCGGCGAACCCCAGCAACCCTCGGCTGACCGTTGACCCACCCCTTACCCGGGGCGGAAGAGTGAAAAAGGGCGGTTTTGAGACAGGCTCTTCAGATGGGGTGGTCTTGGCTCACTTCTCAAACGATAGCGCGCTTCATCGTGACTTTTGAAACTGGTTTTGCTGTGCGCCTCGCTGGCAAGAAAACAGTTCTTGCCACCCAATCGGCCCAACGCTCCCAATCGGCCCACCCGGTTTTCTTCGTGCCGCTCACATATACCACTCATCTTCGGCGGGCGGCGTGTAGATCCACTTTTTGTCCACCTCGAGCAGCCGGGGCCTTAACTTGAAGATTGAATCAATCCGGGGAAATGCCGTGAACTTTTGCCCGCTCTGCTCATACCGGCTGATGAGATGGAGGTAAAGCATGAGCCTGGCCGTCCGCAGCTGGCGCGGCGTCGAATAATACACCGTCAGCCCCTGTTCGAGCGCATGCTGGAACTTGTCCGAAAGCGCGTCGGGGCATTTTGCGGCGATTTCCGACCACGTGAACAAGTCCATCTCGTCAGGTTCGGGCGCGGCCTGATAGCTGCGGGCATTGAAATCGACCTCGAGGCGCTCGTACAGGTCGACAAGCCGGTCCAGCCAGTAGAAAATGGCCCTGTAGCCTTCGTCGGCGATATCGATCCCGATGTGGACCTTGTCGACGGTGGCGGCTGTCTGCTTGGCCAGATATAACTCGCGCTCCTCGTTGTCGTCCGGCACCATCCGCACCCGCGCTTTTTCTGCGGCGTCGCCGTGGTTGAAACTCTCGAGAATGATCGCGAGCCCAAACTTGCTTCGGCCGTGGAGGGCGAACTCGCGCAACAGCGGCGCCGTAACCTCGTCTTTCGCGAGCACGGCGTTGAGCGCCGGTTCCGCTGAAAAAATGCCGGCTTTCCAGTCCAGCCAGATGTCGTGGAACAGCGACGTGAGCATCTTGCCGCAGCCCCGGATGTCGCGGCTGAAAACCTTGTTCGTCACATCGCTGAACCGTTGCCGCAACCGCCAGCCCGACCGCTTGAGAATGTCATGCTCGAACAGGAACCGCACCACCAGCAGCCGGTCCACCGCAAGGCACGCCAAATGCTCCGACAGGTGCTGATCGCCCGCGAGCGTCTCGATCCAGTGTTGGCACCACTGCCGAAGCTGTCGTGCGACCTGGCTGCGGGGCTGTCTCCGCACCTCTTCGAGTGAGCCCCGCTCGACGTTGGCCTTCGACAACACCCCGCGCGTGCCGCCCCGCGCCCGGGTATCGCCGAACTCCCTGCGGAACTCCGACGGCGTGTTCGCCGCCAGGAGCGGTTCGCCCGTCCGCGCATCGTACAGATAAGACCGGTATAAGTCCGTAATGAACGCGTAGTCCGCCTGCGGCGACGGCCCTTCCGCAATAATGAGCCGCGTCGTCTCGCAGTAATCAAGCCCCTGCTGCGCAACCGTCGCCGGCGGTTCAAGCGCTCCCGGCATCACGAAATGCGCCGTCACAACCGTCTGCGGCCCGCCGCGCAACATGTACGTGATGCACGAAACTTGAGCCAGGTGCTTCCTGGGCTCGAGCGGCGCCAGACCCTTCCACCCCAGCAGCGACAACAACTGTTCGGCAAACCGTTGCTGGTCCACCTTGGTGTTGTCCGCCATCTTGCCCCACCAGGTCTCGCACAACTTCGTGATCTCATGAAATGATTCCGTCATGGTACTCCCTTCCCTTTACTCACGCTGTAGCCGGACGCCTCGATCCGGCGCCAAATCACATCCTCGCGCCGCCCCAGCAGATCCACGCCCCGCGCCAAAAATGGCTCGAGCCGCTCCGGATCTTCTGAAAGCGTCCGCGCAAAATCCTGCAACGACATCGTCTCAATAGCGGGCGGCTGCGGGCCCTCGATCTGCGGCTTTTCTCCCCCGGACGTAACAACCAGCACACGGCCCTCCCCCTCGTTCAGAAAAACCATCCGAACCGACGGCTCCACCGCCAGCAGCCCCCGGAGCCGGTCCACCGGCTCAGCCATCTTCAAAAAAATCTGGCGCAGTTCCGGAAACAGATCGAACTGCGTGTCCACCTGGTAATACGCCCGGTTCCCCTCCGACCGCCGGTACAGCAGCCCCACTTGCGCAAACCGCTCCAGTTCGCGCTGCACGGCCCGGATCGGCAGACCCGTCGCACCCTCGATCTGCCGCTGGTAATACGTCCGAACCGGGTCGAGGACGAATACGCGGAGCACCGCCACGCGCGCCGTTGACGCAAACACGGCAAACAACGCATCCTGCGCCTTTTGACGTTTATTTGCAGTCATCAAT
>DATKVG010000107.1:0-17931 GCA_035530195.1 Bathyarchaeia archaeon
GCGAAAAAATGGTTTGCCCTGTATTCATTGGCCTGTTCCTTCCAGCTATAGGTGGAAGAATCATGGCCTCTAGACTGCGCCGAATTGAAATCGATATCGCCCAAACTCATTTGTAAGACCTTGTTAAAATATGCTTTACAGCAACAACAGCAGTTTTTAACGGGACAGTACTGGTTCCTAATAGTCAAAATCGTGGAAATTCTTTCGTAAATCTTATGCAGCAACCCGGTGGGGTCGAGCTCCCGCTCGACCGCAGCCTCCAGCAACAAAACCCAAAGCATATCCGCGCCTCGACCTCCGCCGCCGCCCGGTCGCGCGGGAGCGCGACCCCACCGCGTTGAATCCAAAGGCGCGTGCAACTGGTTTGGTTGCGGCTATGCCGCGATGCGCTGACATTTGTGTAATCCCTACGGGATAGAATCTGGCGGCGCGGGCGAGGACGACGCGGTTAACACCGGCACCTACTTCTGCGCCACGTAATGAAACCACTCGCCCCACGTCATGACGATCAAGGGGTAGGTCGACTCACGCAACTGGCGGTTCGTCAGGTTCAGAAACTCTTCATCGCCCCAGTAGGGGACACGGTCGTCGATGGGGTGGCCAAGCTCGTTTTCGTGGCCGGGTAGGACGAGTTTCGGATCGATGCCCTGGACGATCCGGTAGAGCTCGTTGGTCCAGCAGTTGGGCATGAAGACGTCGACGCGGTGATGCTTGGCGGCCTCGTCAATCCAGGCGTAGTCTTCCATGAAGTCACCCTCGTTGATCTGGTCGCCGAGATGGCAGAACGATAGGCCTTCCGGGGTGAAGACGAGCGTGACGTTGTTCTCGGTATCGCGCATCTGGTGACCGGGATAGACGACGACCTTGAGTTCGGCTTTGCCAGCCTTGATGGGCAGGGACTGCAGCGTATGCGACTCGCGCTTGAGGCGCGTGATAGCCTGGCCGATCGGCTCGTCGGCCCACACCTGTGGCGGTGCAACAACCGGCTTGCCTGCATCGATGAACATTTGCGCGACGACTTTGTCGGTATGATCGCCGTGGCGGTGGCTGATGAACAGCGCGTCGCACTGGTCTACGAGCTTCTTCATGAGATCTTCGGGCAGGGTGAACCCGGGGGCTTTTGCGGAACCGCCGCGGGTCAGGTCAAACGCGAGAGTGGCGGTGGGCGTTCTGACGATAAAGGCCATATTGTAGAGCTTGTAGATCATCGCGCCGTCGGTTACGGGCGTATCAGTCATATTGCCGATCGCCGCTTGAATGCCGGAACGGAAGAACTCCTGGACCGGCTTGCGGTATGCCGCGTATTTGTCATGAAACACGCCGTCCAGAACCAGGAGGGCGAGCCGGCGCTGTTCCGGCTCGGGATATTGCGGCGGGTGCGCACTGAGCGCGCGGCGGGCAGAGTCGAGCAGGGCGGCCGCCTGCCGCGTCATGTAGGCGTCTTCTTTTTGGTTGAGGTTGGGATCGATGGTGGCGGTGTTCTGCGCAGCCGCAATGCCGGCTACAAGTAACAGCGCCAGAAAACCAATACTTTTAGACGCCATCAGATAGTTCCTTATAAAGATAAACCTGGCCCTTGTCTTTCAATCCCTCTTGCCGCGTTTATGCGTCGACAGACGTAATCTATCAAGCCGCAATCGACGGAACAAGAGAGGCCGGTTGGCAGCGTGCCCTGGCGCCGTCATAGTTCGAGATTGGCTTGTCCGAGCATGGCGGTTTGGTAACGGACGGGGCGGGAGAATTTCTTGACTTTTCCCTCGGCGACGGCACGCTTGAGCCATTCATTCAACTGTTTTTTGGTGAGGCCAAGCCGCTGTTGGAGCACGGCGGGCGTTTCAGGCCCGAGGCGTGTTTCGCGTCCCAGCACGATCAGGAACGATTCGTACGGGTCGGGAGTCTGGTGAGGCGCGATTTCTTTTACCGGCTGGTGCGGAGCCGGCTGTACGGCCATGGATTCCGAGGGGGCGGGGACATCGAACAACCCCGGCTGAGTCAGTCCCGTTTTGGTTGGCGCGGCGGCCACAATAAGTTCGCCCACTTCGAGCCCCTCCTCAGGCAGCCACCGGCCACCTTTCTTAACCAAACCGGAATTGCCCGAGGCGGCGTCGGGGTTGTGTTTCACCCAAAGGGGCACCCAACCTTGCTTGAGATTCTCGACTGCGCCGTTCCAAGTGCCGCCTTTTTCGCGGCTAGCAGAAATGACAACAGCGGCGTCGGCCAGGCAGTAGATGTACTTGTTACGGGCCATGGCGTTGCCAACGTCGAACCCGGCCTCAGGATTGCAGGCGGAAACCAGCACAAGGTCGTTGATCATCAGCCCGTGCCGGTATTTGGCGGACGTGGCGGTGCGCAGCAGGCTGTCGGCCACCACGCCGACGACGGTACCGCCTTGTTCGAGAGCGCCGCGCATGGCCGTCTCGTCGACGCCCCGCGCCCCGCCGGATATGACGGAGTAGCCTTGGTTGGCGATGTCGCTGCCCAACTTGAAGGTGAATTCGAGATCATCGGCACTTGCATCTCGGGATCCAACCACGGCGATACCCCGGCCATCGAGCAGTCGCCGGTTGCCGCACCCAAACAGCACCGGAGGCGCGCCGGCACCGAGCCGCCGAATGAGGCGCGCGGGATAAGTGTCGTCGAACCGGGTGATCACCCACAAGCCGGCCCGCTGCCACTTCTCGAGGGCCAGACCCAACGCCGCTGAACGTCCCAAAAGTTGGAGGACACGCTCCGCCGTGATCGTGGCATCCGATAAGCCCTTCAACAAACCGTCCGGATTGCCGCTGGTAACGAGGGCATCCGGCGGGATCTCGCATTGCTCGAGCCATTGCGCCAACCGGCCGTATTCCGTGGGAGTGAGGGGCGTCGGCTCGCCGAACCCCGGCTTTTTCAGCCAGACGGTCAGCAGCAATAAGGCTTGTGTTCGCGGCTCGATGATCATTTCAATCTCCGGCGCTTGTACTGGCCAGCGCCACCGGCCAAACCGGCCCGCTTCCAGCCTGAAGCAGCAACGCGGCCACAACAGTCATGGTCCAGGCCGAGTCAACCATATCGTCCAAAAGCAGAACCGGCCCGTCTGGAACGCCCTCTTCAACAGCAAACGCCCCGTCCAGGTTGCGGCATTGATGGAATCGGTTTTGCTGAATTTTCTGCGGGTGATTGTCGCGCACCTTGGTGACAAGAGGCAAGAAAGGCCGGCCGAGACGCTCGGCGAGCCGCCTACAAAAATCCGGCACCAGATCCGGATGCCTCAGCGACGGGACGCAGGCCAGCCATTCCGGCGGGGGATCGGGCTTCCATCGTTCCTGCACCATCTCGGCGACAGCCAGCACGAGATCGTCTCCATAGTGCCCGCTGTGCTTCCCGGCGGCCACAACGCCTCCCCACCCCGCATCGCCCCACCGCGACAAGATGCGGCCGGTTTCAGCGCGCAGACCCTGCGGCAGATTTCCCTTAAAACCGTACTGCGGAAATGCGTCGTTGGCCACCTGCTTTTTGCATTCCAGCGGAAGTTCGGAACGTTTCAGAAATCGTGCCGCGTCCGCCGCGGTTTTGTGGCTGAACGATTCGGCAATGGCAGGCGCGCCCAAACAGCGCGAACATTTCCCGCACGGCCCCGCATGCTCGTCGTCGAGCGAGCGCGCCAAAAACGCCATCAGACAATCCCGCGTATCAACGTACCGTTGGACCTCCCGCCACTCCATGATTCGTTGCTGAGTCAGCCGTTGGATTCGTGCGTGGTCCAAGTGGTAATCGACGGGTGTCCTGACCCATTTCGAGCCGTCCCTGAGTACGGGGGCGGGGTTGTCCACCGACAGAAATTTGAGGACTTGGTCGATCTGGCCTTTGCGGAGGTTGACGGTTTGCTCGAGCTGGCGTTCAGTCATCCCGTCGCTGTCGGCCAAGGCATCGAGGATGGCATTGACGTGAATCTCCTCCGGGAAGGCCCTTGTGCGGAAATACTCGTGGATATCTTCATCTTCGCGGCCGGCCATCAGAATGCCCGTGGCGTAATCGATGGCGCGTCCGGCACGCCCCACCTGCTGATAATAGGCTACGATAGAGCCTGGCGCCTGATAATGAACGACGTAGCCGAGGTCGGGTTTGTCGTAGCCCATGCCGAGCGCGGTCGTGGCAACAAGCGCTTTGATCTTGTTACCGAGCAGCAACCGTTCCAGGTGCCGGCGGTACTCGTCGCATGTTTCGAACCCCTGCGGCGGCTGAACATCGCTGTAATATGCGCGCGCCTCGATACCGTTTCGATTGAGCCATCCCGCCACCTGGTCCGCGTCGTGCCGGGTTAACGTGTAGATAATGCCGGTCCCAGGCAATTCGGGCAGATGCTCGGCCAGCCACGCCAGCCGCGCCGACTGATCCCCCAGCCGGATCGTTTGCAGGGCCAGCGTGTCGCGCATCAGCGGGCCACGTTGGACCTGCATGTCTCCCAGTTGCGACGTGACGTCGTCGAGAACGCGGTTGTTGGCCGTGGCGGTTACACCGAGCACCGGCATATTCGCGGGCATTCGCTGGAGCACGTTGACCAGCCGGCGGTAGTCCGGCCGGAAGTCGTGGCCCCAATCCGAGATGCAATGGGCCTCATCCACCACCAGCAATCCGATGCGACCGGCGACCGGCAACAAGACGTTGTTGACAAACCCGTCATTGGCCAGGCGTTCCGGCGAGATCAGGATGGCGTCCGGCTCATCATCGTGGATCGACTGGATCAACGCCGGCCACTCCGCCTGATTGGTCGAGTTGATGGTGAGCGCGCGGATCGAAAGGCCGCGGGCCGCGTCGATCTGATTGCGCATCAGCGCCAGCAACGGCGAGACGATTAACGTCGGCCCTTTGCCCCGATCGCGCAGGATCCGCGTCGCGATAAAATAGACTGAACTCTTCCCCCAACCCGTGCGTTGAACCACCAGCAGCTTCCGGCCTTGATTGACCAGGCAGTCGATCGCTTCCCACTGGCCGTCGCGAAACTCGGCGGCAGGATCGTCGAGAGATCGGCGAAGCAGCAACAAGGCGTGCAGTTGATCCGTCACGACCAAGCTCCGATGGCTTTTCCACCCCGTAATACCTCGCCACGCATGATAAGGGATCACCCGCCCACAATCCAACGCAACACAACCGCCACAGGACCTGGCCGATCCGGCGCACATCAAGACAAGGCCCTCAGATCATCCTCAACAGAGCGAACGGCGCCTGACTGCTTAAACTTTCGGCCAGCCGTCTATTTGCTTGCCCACAACATGCCGCGCCGCATGATTTCCCGGCACTCCGGCACGTCAAAATCGCGCGCCACGTGGCCCAGCGACGAATAAAACACCCGGCCCTGGCCCCACGCCCGTTTCCAAACCGCCGGCATCACGCAGCCCGCGATCCAGGGAGCCGACGTCCCGTCGAACGTGGTTGTCGCCAGCACCTCGTTGGACGGGTCAACGTGCAGATAGTACTGCTCCGACGTCATCTGGAAGTCTGAAAGTCCCGCGACAATCGGATCGTCCCGTTTGACGATGTTGACCGTGTATGTTCGGATATCTCCGGGGTGGGCCACCCACTGGCCGCCCGTCATCCACTGGTAATTGGTGTTTGATCGGAATGTGTCGCACATCCCGCCGTGCCAGCCGGCGATGCCCGTACCCCCCGCGACGGCGCCCAACAGGCCGTTTTCCTGTTCGGGCGTGATGCTCCCCATGGTCCAGCACGGCACCACCAGATCGAGCGAGTTCATTTTCGCCTCGTCTGCAAACGGTTCGAGCGTGTCAAATACCTCGACGCGGTAACCGTCCGATTCCAGAATCGGCACGAACACTTCCACCGACTGCCGCGGCTCATGCCCTTCCCAACCGCCCCATACAAACAACGCCGTCTTCATAAGTTCAGTCCCTCCGTGGGTCGTGATGCAACTCCCGTCAGAATAACAGCGCTGGAAGGATTTGAGCAATCCTCTTCCGAGGACTGGCTGCGCGAGAGTTTCGAACCTGAACGCAAAACGCCTGTCAATCCAATGCGGCAAGCGCTCGCCATGAGCCCACTCCCAGCAGGCCGGAGATGAGCTCCAAGGCAGATATTGCCAGACGTCTCGGCATTTCTCGGGCTTGGGTAAGCCAAACACTGAACCTGCTTAAGCTCGCGCCCGAAATCCGGAAACACATTCTTGCGCTTCCCGACGAGGAAGCCGCCTTCTTCACTGAACGCCGCCGCCATTCGCTGGCACGGGTTGCTTCGCGAGAAGCACAACTCACCCACATTCCAAATCTGTGGGCTGCCCAACAAGCAGTTTTCGTGATAGCTGCTACCGCACAGGATCTTGATGCCACGCGCGGCGCATCATTCACGAGAAAGATAGAATTGGAGCAATTCCTGCATTTCTCTGACGATACTGTTATGCGGCGGATCTTGGGCGAGGTTGTTCATTTCCTTCGGGTCACCGTCGTGATCGTAGAGTTCAGAGCCGGCGCGCCCCTCATCCCATTCGGTGTAGCGCCACCGCTCGGTACGCACGCTGCGGCCCATAATTTGCCCCGGCCCTCCTCGTTTGTTTGCGCCTGGTGCGGCCGCTTTGGCGCGCCGCGACACTTGCGAATACGCCGCGTGTTTCCATTTTGCTTTTGGGTCTTCCACGAGCGGACGCAGGCTGTAACCATCGGTTTTTGAAGCAGGAACGAAGCCACAGAGGTCCGTCAAGGTCTTGTGCAGCGAAACGAGTTCGACCGGCCGCCGACAGGTTTGACCGTTGGCCGGGTTGCCCGGCACCGCGATGATAAACGGCACGCGGGCAGACTCCTCAAAGATGCTCTTCTTCTGCCAGAGGTTTTTCTCACCGAGGTGATAACCGTGGTCGCTGTGAAAGACCACGATGGTCTTGTCGGCGAGATTCAGTCGGTCGAGGGCGTTGAGCAGATGCTCCACCTGGGCATCCATAAACGATGTAGACGCGTAATAGGCCTGAATAGCCTGTCTGCGCAGGTCGTCGCCCATAGCAAGTTCCGCCGGCTTCTGGTGAGAAAGTGCCGGTTCGGGAAAGAGTTCTTTCAAGTTGGGCGGGATCAAGGGCAATGCGATTTCGTCGCGCGGATACAGACCAAAATAGGGTTTGGGTGCGATAAACGGTGTGTGCGGCCGGTAAAAACCGACGGCAAGATAGAACGGATTGGGATCCGTTGCGTACTCCTCGAGCAACTCGACCGCCGCGGCGGCGCCTCTACCGTCGGTCTGCTCGTCATCGCCGCCCTCGGCGGCAAGCCAGCTTAACGTCCCGCCAGTGCCTCTGAGTCCCTTCCCGGTTACGGTCATGGCCTTCCCGTCGGGGCCCAGTTGAAGCACCTCGACCATCCCGATGTCGTCTACGTCGCGGCCCTTGGGATTCACTACTTTTTCCCATGACGCCGGGTCGTCAAGCCCGTTGGTGCCGATCTGTGAAGGTACGCCGTAGTGGTAAATCTTGCCGACGCGCGCGACCCGGTATCCTGCTTTCTGAAAGCTCTGAGGGATGGTCGACGCATCGGGCACGTTCTCGCGGAACTGTGTACGGTTCTCATAGACCCTTGTTGTGTCCGGCCGCAATCCGGTCATGAAGGAGGCACGGCTCGGGTTGCACAACGGAAACTGACAGTACGCCAGTTCAAATCGTACGCCCTGTTCCGCAAGACGGTCGATGTTGGGCGACTTCACGGGAAAGCCGTAGCAGCCCAACCGGGCGCAGAGGTCGTCGGCTATGATGTGCAGGACATTGAACCGTTTGGGCGGCGCGCCGGGTGCGGGTTGTTTCGTTTCCGCGCGGGCGATCCCGATCTGGCCAGGCAAGCCGATCCCCGCGTTCAGTAAGACTCCGGCCGTTGCCATACCCATAAACTCGCGGCGGTTGAGTGATCTCATGGCTTCTCCTTCTTCGTTTCAGATCAGGCCATTTTGGCTCATAATAGCAGAGTGCCGCAAACGGAGTGCACGGCAGGCCAAGAACGGCTCGAATACGGCCACGAAAGACGCACACTCAATCCGGCTCCTCGGAACGACTGCGGCCTTGCTTTTAAGGGTGGAGTATCTCGGCGTCCACAGAGCGGAGATACGCCATGAGTTCCAAGTGCAGTTCCCGCGTTTTGTCCGGCATGGCGGCGGCTAGATCGCGCATTTCACCGATATCGTCCTTGAGGTTAAACAAGAGCAGTTTTTCCGGCTTCCAGAACTTGACCAGCTTGTAGTCTCCCCTGCGAATAGCCGAGTGGGGATAGGTGTCGGCGTAGCGGTGAAACACCAGGCTGTCAACGGGCCGCTTGACGGGACCTTCGCCGCCGTTTTCGAGCAACGGGCGGAGGCTGCCGCCGTCGACGTCTTGCGGGAGGCTTTCCTTGTAGCCGGCGAGGTCGGCGAGGGTGGGCAGGAGGTCCCAACCCACGATCGGCGTGCTGCAAAACGAATCTGGCTCCACGCCCGGCCCCCTGATGATGAACGGAACGCGGATCCCGCCCTCGAAGAGGGTCCACTTTCCACTGCGCAGCGGGTAGTTGCGGCTGACGTCATCCAGGGTCGTTGGATCGGCCAAATGCTTTTTTTGATCCGGCGGTATCCAGGGAACGGCGCCATTGTCCGCCATGTAGATCACGTAGGTCGAATCGGCGATACCGAGTTCGTCGAGTTTATCCAGCAGCTTGCCCACCCCTGAATCGAGGTCTTCGGTCATACCCGCGAATGCCGGGGTTCGATGGATCTTGCCCTTGGGCCTCTCGTCAGACTTCTTGAGCGTTTCTGCACGTGTTTGCATGTCGACGTGGACCGCGTAATGGGAGACTTGCAGATAAAAGGGCCGGCCATCGCGCACCTGGCGCTCGATGAACGCATTGGCCCGGTCGGTGACGCTGAATATGCGCTTGGGGTCGTCCAATTCCTTGTAGCGGGTCCATTTTTCTTTCTTGTCGAAATTCGATCCCTCATTTCCGTTGCGGTTTCCGGTATTGCCGTCGCTTTCGTCGTAACCGAGATGCTCGGGGAGCAGGTCGCAACGCAGGTCCCATTTGCCGAAATGGGCGGCGGCATATTTTGGATTGACGGTTTTGAGCATGCGCGGTATCGTGAGCCTCCGCGTGTCCGGCGCGTAATTGGCTACAAAACGTTCGTTGCCCTGGCGCGCCGGCGTCTGCCCGAATTGGAGGCTGCGGCGCGTGGGACAGCAGAGGGCGGCAGGCGCGTACCCTTGGGTGAACCGCACACCTTGCCCGGCGAGCCGCTCGAGATTCGGCGTGAGGAAGTAGTCGCTCTTTGCGTCGTTGCGGGCGTTGTCCATCGAGACCGAGCTGCCGGTCCACCCCTGGTCGTCGCTGAGAATGAACACGAAGTTGGGCGCGGTCTCCCCGGCATAGCTACGGGCCGCATACAGAAGCGGGAAGACGCCGGTGAAGGCTAATGCCTGTTCCAGAAATTCGCGGCGGCCGGTTTCGTTTGAAGCCACGTATGTTCCTCCTGCAGTGCTTCGTTAATGAGGATCCGAATCAGGAACCTTCCTTTGGGCCGGTTTTCAGCAGCCGCACAATAAACAACTGCCGCGTACGTTCGGCGTCATCCGCAATGCCCGGGACCAGAATGGCGGTCCCGCTGCGATTCCAGAGGGGCGCGGGGTCCAGCCGGAGGTCGCCGGAAGTCCAATGGTCAACATCGAACCCCGGTGTCCGCACATAGGCTCCGTCCGAGTGCCGGTAGAACACATAGAAGTTCTGCTGGCCAATCCGGTAACCGTTAACCAGCCAGGCGGCATCAGGGGATAGGGCGACGTCGCCATCCGGCTTTGGAAATATGTCCGGACTGCCCAGCACGTTGGCAATTGCCTGCTTTGAGGTGTGGTAGATGATCTGCTTGCCGTCCTGGCCGCCAAAAATGCCGTACCCGGTATCCCATTCCGGATGCCCGCCCACGTGCGCATGCCTGGTCAGTTCCGAGCCGTCCGGATTGACCGTAAACGGCACGTCGACGCGCCCGGCGCCGCCGCCGCGGCTCCGGGCGAAAAAGTAAATTCGGTCGTCTTTCCGGTTCCAGAGCGTATGGTTGATGAACAGCGCTTTCCGGTCGATATCGGGGTACAGGCCGCGGAGTGCGTCCGCCAATTGCTTGTACGAGACGATCAACTTCTTTTCCTTTGTGGCGACGTTGATGCGGAAAATACCGTCGTCTTCGGGAGCGTTGACGTCTTTGGTCCAGTCATCGGCCTCGGGATAGCCGGTGACCGGCCGCAGCCGCGCCAACCGGCCGTAGTTGAGCCCGAGAAAGAGCCCGCCGTTTTCTGCGACGCCGCTGTTTCCCACCGGCGTATCGGCGAAACGATATTCCTTTACGCGCTCGCCCTTCGAGATGTCGAACAGGACACAAAACACGCGGTTGGTTTCCGGGTCGCGGTCGTTGAAGAAGAATTGTGTCTCCGGCGACTCTGGATTCCAGTACAGCATGGTTCCCTGTTGCGGATTCCACGCGCGTGTCTTGTCCACGACGGTGATGGCGTAGTCTCTCTGCGTGTCGATGAGTATGATGTCCGCCGCTTCACCGGCGGCGGGCATATGGTCCTGAAACCCGGTTTGCATCGCAACGATATATCGCTCACTCTGATTCCACGGGACGGTGCGCGCATGCCCGATGTAGCCGAAGAAATGGGTCTGGGGACCGAACGTAATCTGTTTTATGTCCACCGCGAGGCCGGCGTCTTCCGCAAGTAATCCGCCCGCCATGCCGACGGCCATCAGCGCCACAACGCATGGCATAATCCGCTTCATCATGCCCGGCCGGTTTGCGTTCCTCTTGGGCTTCGAGTCATCCGTCATACCGGCGCAATCCGCGGGAAATTGTCTTTCGTTTCAGCGGCCCAGTCCTGCAGCATCCGCCGGTGGGCGTTCAGCGCGCCGCTATGTTCGGGAGAGACGGCGAGGTTTACCATTTCTCCCGGGTCATTTCCCATATCGAACAGTTGTTCCCGGAGGTTGCCCTCGGAATAGACGATATACTTGTGTTTGGCGGTCCGGACCATGCGCCCCATGGGGCCGGTATGCTCGAACGGCGGCGTGTTGGTGAATTCGCCGAACTCTGTTTCCGTGACGACGTAGGGGCGCAAGGGTTTCCCTTCGCCAGTCTCGACTATACCGCGCAGGCTATGCCCCCGGAGTCCGGGGGGGCCGGGAACGCCCGCATAGTCACACACCGTGGGGAAGATGTCCAGGCCCGTGGAGACGAGTTGGGTCTGATCGATGATGCCCGGGCGAGTTCGCCCTTTTTGTGCGATGATAAACGGGACGCGCGTGGTCTCTTCGTAGAGGACTTGTTTCTGGTTCCAGTGATGGGCGGCGGAGCCGTCGCCGTGGTCGCTGACAAATACAACCACGGTGTTTTCTTCCTGCCCGGTGCTTCTGAGTGCCTCGAGCACTTCGCCTATGCGGCGGTCCACCAACTCGATCATCCGATAATAGGCCCACCGGTACTGGCGCCACTTGCCGGGCGTCCAGTCCGCGGTAGGATGAATGCGTTCGCGATATTTTTCTTGCACCTTCCGAATCACGTCGGGCTCGTTGGCGCCAATTGCGTGGTTTGGAGGCAACTCGGGACATTGCTCGGGCGGGGGCGCATCTCCGATGGGCCCATTCTTGAAACTTTCTCCGCGCGCCCATTGGCAGATGTCATGCGGGTCGATGAATGAAGCCACCAGAAAGAACGGTTTATCGCGTTTCTGTTTGATGAACGCCGAGCAGTCCTCCGGGGTTTCCGGGTCCTTGTGGATGGACATGTAGTCGAAACCATGAATGTCTTTTTCCTTTTCGGGAGCCAGCAGGTGCCATTTCCCAACGCAGCCCGTGTCGTACCCCGCATCCCGCAGCGCGCGGCCGAGCATCGGGAAATTCCGAATTGCCGCGTGCGGGCGGATGTTCTTGTACACACCCATTTCGTGCGGCATCCGGCCGTTGAACATGCTCACCCGAGACGGAACACATACGGGGTTGGCGCAATATGCGTTCCTGAACAGCGTGCCGTTGGCCGCCAGACTGTCCATGGCCGGCGTGCGCACATCCCGGTTGTCGGCGCAACTCATAGCGCCGGCAAACTGCTGGTCGGTCATGATCAACAAGATGTTCGGGCGGGCCGGTGATTCGGCGGCGTCTGCGTGGCGGATTCCCGCGGCGCTGCTCAGAATGGCCGCGGCCGAAGTCTTGATAAACGCGCGGCGTGTGAACCGCATATGTCCTTCTGCTCCTCTCCGTCTACGGGTTCTTTTCCTTGAAGTGAACGTCTATGAATTCCAGGATGCGGGCCCAATCGTAGCGTTCTACGGAGTGGCCACCCTCGCGAATGTGATAGCCCACATCGCTCTCGATGACGGCTTCACCCACGGGCGGCGACGCTTCCGAAGTCAGGCCGGTCTTACCAAGCAAACCGTAGACTTCACTCGCGTAGAAGGCGCTGAGGTACTCGCCACGCGGGTCGGCCCATGTGTCTTCCACGCCGCTGTAGACGTATACGGGCCGCGGCGCGATCAATGCCAGCAGCATGTGCTGATCCACCGGCAAGTCGCCTTCCTGGCCTGTGAATTTCCATGCGTTCCGGCAAAGCCAGTAGGGAAAGCGTGTGACCATCTTTTCGAGGGTTTCACCCGATCGCCTGCGCCAGAGGGCCGCACCGGCGCAACCGGACTGGGCCGAGATGGCCAGGGCAAAACGCTCGTCCTGCGCGGCCGTCCAGAGCGTGGCCTTGCCCATTTTCGAGTGTCCCATGAGCGCCACGCGCACAGGGTCGATGTCGCTGCCGGTCTCCAGGTAATCCATGGCACGCATGGCGCCCCAGGCGACTGCGGAAAGTACCCCCCACTCGTTCGCCTTGGGAAAACTCTGCCCTGCTCTGTAGAACAGCGGATGGATCCCCTTCTGGAACTCGACTTCGTTGTGGCCCACCAAATCCTGCTGATACACCGCGACGAAGCCATAGCCCCGGTCGAAAAAGTCGCCGAGCGGCCAGCCATTTCTCAATTGGTCTGGTTTGTCGGGATGTTCCCGGAATCCCGGGGAACGCGTATTATCGAAACTGTGCATCATCAACGCCGGCACGGGCTTGCTCGCCTTGTTGGGCACGAAAACGAGGATGAGCATTTCCGCCTGGCCCTTGTCGTTTTGGAAGTGAATCCGTACGTCCTTCCGCGTCGCTTTGCCCTTCATGAATTTCGGGTCTGTTTTCACAACCTCGAACTCCGTCTTGATTGGGCTCTCCGGTTCAGGAACGCCGCCATAAACGAGATTGCTGAACAGCGCGAGAATCTGCGGGCGGCGGATCGTGCGCCATTCCTCGGGCGTTGAGATGCGATTGCCCTCGGCCGTCACCAGAAGCGGAGGCAGATCGTATCGGGGCACTTTGCCTTCGTCGTAATTTACGTCGCTATCGAGTTCCTTCGATTGCCCGGCGCCGGCCATTGATGCCAAGCCGCACAAAATCAAGACCGTGAACGGGATGGTTACCTTTTGCATGCTCTTGACCTTTCTCATACAGAGTCCAATATCTTCTTGAACCGCTTCATCAAGGACGAAGACACTCCGGCCACCTTAAGATGATGTGCTCAATGTACCGACAAGGGTTACCGCCGACCGTCCCGGCACGACATAGGCGGCGCCTCCGTCCACGGCTGGATACGCCCTCAGGTCATCGTTCTCGGACGTCACATGGGGCGTAAAGGACTTCACAACCGTGCCTGCGGGAAGGCCCTCCAGCTTCAGTGAGACCGTTGCCTTCGTTTCAGCCATGTTGATGAAGACAATTGCAATGTCATCACCCGCCGCGCTCTTGTACGCCGACCCGAGGAGCCCGTAGAGGTCGTCCGCGCCTTGGAGTTCAACGCGTTTCGCACCGGGCCGGATGAAGCGGGCGTAGTTGCCGAACACCCACAGCAGTTTCGCCGGGTAGATGGTCTCCGGATCGCCCTCCTTCCCGTAATCCGTGTAGATGAGGCCGTCCTTGTAGTCGGCGGTTGAAAGGGCTGTCCACCATTGCCAGGCCGACACGTTGGTGAGAACCAGATCATGGTGGATCACGCGGGCAACGTCCAGGGCCGTCTTCATACCCAAGTCCCGGCCTCCTCCTCCTGCGCCTTCGGGGCCTTGCATCACACAATACTCGGTCTGCCAGAAGCGCCAGCCCGGGTACTCTTGCAGTTTTTCGCCCAGTTTCCTGCGTTGCCATAGAAACAATCTCGGCAACAGATCGCACTGGTACGAATGCCAGCCAATCACGTTGCCAAGGTACTTGTTGACCTCAGGGTTGCCGCAGAACTCGTCGAGGTAGTCTCCGTATTTCTCCCTGTATTGTAACGTTGTGAAAGCGGCCTGCGCGCGCATGTCGGCCATATGCCCGCTCTCGACTCCCAGGATTTTCGTATCGAGACCCTGCTGTTCCAGTTCGGTTCCAAGCGCCAGGATGATCGTTTTGATGTCCGCATTGCTTGCCCGGTTTCCTTCCTGACTCTGCCCGTTCCAGTCCCACTGCGGCTCGTTGACAGGACTGACCCAGTCGAAGTCGATTCGGCGCGATGCGTCGGGATGGTCGCGGAAATGCTTCAGAATATCGGCGAGATAGCGTGCGAATTGTCCTTCGTAACCTTCTTTGAGGTTCGTCGTGCCGAGGTCAGGGGAACAGTGCGACAGCCCGTTGCGCGTCATCCGTGTGGGCGGGCTGTTCACAAACGCCACGAACTGGTCGACACCCCGGGCCTTGGCCGCTCCCAGAAACCATTGTTCGCTTGCCTGCCGGGACCAGTCGTACTCGCCTTCGGCCACCTCGAAGGTCTCGGCGGTTCGCGATACATTCCCGATCTTGCCGGGGTCTTTTCCGGCGCCCAGGTTGAATCGCCAACAGGACAGCCCGATACCTTCCGTGGTCGAGAACAGGAGATCGGCGAGTCGGTTCCGGTTCTCGAGCGACCACGCGCCGATCATCTGAAAGCGCCAGCAGTCCGACGCACCGAAGTTGTCGATAACTTGGTGTTCAACGCTCCAATCCACCGCGACCTTGTGCACGCCGTCGGCGGATTCAGACACAGCCGGCGCGCGGGAAACGGCGTCGAACGTCGCACAGCCGGCCGCCAAGACTGCGGCGAAAGTTAGCAGGAACAGTGTTCCGTTCCAAACATCCTTGGTTCGCATTATCGTAGCTTCCTTCGGTGCCAATAGCCATTCGACATACTTTCGACACATGACCAGAGTACACAGTCAGCCCTTACCCCGGTCTTTCTGAAGACAATGGGGACCGGTCCTAACAAGTCAGCCCAGCAGCGTCACCGCGCTGGGCTGACGGGCTTCAACGTTTTTCGGATCGGGTCGCCGGTCGCAACCGGGGACTTATTTCGAGCCGGCGAGTTCGAAGAACGTGACCCACGTCTTGCACACCGGAAATTCGCTGGGATACTTGAGGAACTCAACGTGTCCGTCCATGAACAAGACGTTTGCGCCGCCGGGAATGTGGTTGTAGTTTGCCACGTCGCTGCCGGCCTGGTCGTACATGGCGGTGATGTCTGACTGCGCTTCTGCGCTCGCGGCCGGGTTGTTGATGTCCGTGATGAAGAACCGCTCGATGCCTTCCCGCAACCGGTAGATGGTTTTTCCACTGGTGAGTGGCACATCCTGGTCGTATCCGGCCGGACTCCAAGAGGTGCCAAAAACGGCCATTACGTCTGCGAGGAAATTCGGATCGAGAGCATCTATGCCGTCGTTGGAATTCACGTCCGTGACGCCGGGTTTAAGATAATGGATGGGCATAAGCGCCCAGCCAAAATAGGTGTACGACGCGTAGTCAATCTTGCAGGGGTTGATCCCGGCGCTGGGATCGTGTCCTATATTCCACCGGCCCTCCATGACGTCCGTATAATTCCCGTCCGAAGGACAGGCAAGAATGTTAACGTCGCTCAGGTACTCGGGGTAGACCGCCGGTCCGTCGAACACAAAGTGCAGCCACGAGTTGGGGCCGGCGGGAGGGAGAGCGTTTGGTTTGAGGCACATGCCCAGCGAGTCGTCGTCTCCCATGTCGTCCTTGTACTTCTTCAGGGACGGCCATGCCCCCCCTTTTGCCTCATTGGCATACATCTTGAACACGATCCCCATCTGTTTGAGGTTGTTCGCGCAACTGGCGCGCCGGGCCGCCTCACGTGCGCGCGCAAGCGCGGGCAGCAGTATCGCGGCCAGTATGCCTATGATTGCAATGACAACCAACAACTCGATTAGCGTAAAGCCTTTTCTTCCCATGACAATGTCCCTCCTTTGAATTATGGGGCCTGCGTGGCCTCAACCGTTTATGCTGGACCAGTCCACCAAACCTGCCTCCGGCACCTTTGAGTAAATATTAATCCCTTTCCCCAAGAAAGCAAACAACTATTTCAGGCAAATCACCGCACCCATTTCATGCTCCTCTTCGCCCATTGGCTACCAAACCTCGTGTCTTTACGATGAAATCATGGCAATTATCGCCTTAATCTACCGGCATCATACGCAGCTTTTTCCGATCTCATCACGGGGTCTTATCCCTTTTCTCTCTGGTCGCCCGGGCCCTCTTCGGGGACCATGGTACGGCTGGCGGCGCCGGGGCGTTGTTTGATCGATTCTCGATTCCGTCGGGCAACGCCGCGCGCCATCCGGCCTCGAGTTGAGCGGACAATTGCGCGGCGAGTTCACGGTTTTCGGGAAGCCCGGCCACGTTCTTCGTTTCCATCGGGTCAGCGTCGCAGTCATACAACTCGCGGGCGGCGACATCCACCCGCATGCCGTCCCGCTGCTTGTTCCACCATTCCACGTAACGGTAGCGCTCGGTGCGTATCGCGTAGCCCTCGAGCTTGAGACCCCGCGGGAATTGACTGAACGCGGCCTTCTTCCAGGGCCGTTCCGGATTCTCGAGCAATGGGACCAGGCTGGCACCTTCCAGATAGTCGGGCACTGGGACGCCCGCCAGTTCGGTGAGCGTCGGGAACATGTCTACGTACTCGACGAGCCCGGGGCAGCGCCCGCCGGCCTTTACGTTGGGGGCGCGGACGATAAGGGGCGCGTGCGTGTCCAACTCGAAATTGGTTTCTTTGCACCACATGGCGTGTTCGCCAAGGTGGTAGCCGTGATCGCCCCACAGCATGACGACGGTGTTGTCGCGCAATCCGAGCCGGTCGAGTTCATCGAGCAGCCGGCCCACCTGGGCGTCCATATAGCTTACGCAGGCGTAGTAGCCGCGCCGCAGCTTCCTGGCGTAATCGTCGGGGACCCGCTTGCCGTTCCGGTCGTTCGGGCCGGTGTACTGGCCCAACTCGTAGTGCCATGTGCTGTACGGCGGGCTGCCCTCGGGATGCTCGGGGTTGGGCGCGATGCCGATCGTGTCACGGGGGTAGAGGTCCCAGTATTTTTTGGGCGCGCAGAAGGGGAGGTGCGGCTTGTGGAAACCAACGGCGAGGAAGAAGGGTGCATCCTTTGTTGCGGCGCGCCGCATGGTGGCGACGGCCTCTTCGGCGAGGATGCCGTCGCGATAGGCATTGTCGGGAACGTCGGCCATCTCGAAGGGCGGGCCATACTGCTTGCCCGGCTCCTTATCGCGATTCTCGAGGGCCGCGTAGTTGCCACCGGCATTGCCGGAGAAATTCGGCTCCGTAAAGTCCTCGCTGTAGCCATGGTGGATCTTGCCCAGGGTGCGCGTGAAGTATCCCTGCCGATGGAAGTGCGAGGCTAGGGACGGATGGCCCGGCAGGAACTCTTCCATAAAATACATGCTGTAGGGGTAGTCGGCGCCGGTGGTATCAGGGCGGCATCCCGTCAACAGGCTCGCACGGGTAGCGGCGCACACGGCCTGCTGCACGTAGGCGTGCTCGAACACGACGCCTTCCGCCGCGAGCCGGTCGATGTTTGGGGAATGAATGTGGCTGCTTCCGTAGCAGTTCAACTCCGTTCGCAGGTC
>DATKVG010000108.1:0-22372 GCA_035530195.1 Bathyarchaeia archaeon
TCAAGCGGGGGATCCTCACGCCCTACCATAAAGGGCCATGAACAAAAGCCTTAGCCAGCGGCTGGCAGGGCTCAGGATGACAGGCTTTGGGGCGGGCTTTGGATGACATGTTTTGATCTTGGTCTTCTTTCACAAAAAAGCCCTGGCGCCAGGGCTTGGTCGCTCAGGATGACAGGCTTTGGGGCGGGCTTTGGATGACATGTTTTGATCTTGGTTTTCTTCCACAAAAAAGCCCTGCCGCAGGGCTTCCTCGCTCAGGATGACAGGCTTGGATCCGGGCCGGCTTTTGGTTTCTTCGAAAAAATGCGGGAAGTTGACGGATAGTAGTACGGACTGACACGGACCTCTCCATGATTCACCATGTCCGTCTGGGTCGGTATGGGTCTGCGTTCGTCCGTGTCACCTGTCTTTTGTCAACTTCCGCCGTGTGCTATACTAGTCGGTGTTTTTACTGATAAGGAAATAGTCGATGGCGAAGATAGGGTTTGGCATTATCGGTTGCGGCAACATTGGGCCGGTCCATGCGGCGGCCATATCCGCGGTGAAAAACGCGAAGCTGGTGGCGGTGTCGGACGTGGTGGAGAAGAGCGCGCAGGCGTTGGCGGGCCAATACGGGGCAAGCGCCTACACCGATTTCCGCCAGATGCTCGCGCGCAGGGATGTGCAGGCGGTCAGCCTGTGCGTTCCCAGCGGGATGCGTGCCGAGATCGGGGCCGTATGCGCGTCCTACGGCAAGCACATCCTGTCGGAAAAGCCGCTCGAGGTCACCACCAAACGCATTGACCGGCTTGTTTGCGCCGCCGACAAGGCGGGCGTGATGCTCGGGTGCGTATTTCAGAGCCGGTTCGCCGACGGCACGAAACTTATCCGCAAAGCTTTGGACGCGGGCCGGTTCGGCAAGCTAGTCCTGGGGGACGCGTACATCAAATGGTACCGCTCCGATGCCTATTATAAGAGCGGCGCATGGCGTGGCACCCGCCGGCTGGACGGCGGGGGTGCGCTCATGAACCAGGGCATTCACCAGATCGACCTGCTGTTGTATTTCATGGGCAAGCCGGTGCAGGTGCACGCACGCACGCGGCTCGTAGGCCACAAAGGGCTCGAGGTGGAAGATTTGGCCTGCGCCACCATCGCGTTTGAAAACGGCGCGCTCGGCGTCATCGAAGGCAGCACGGCGTGCTGGCCCGGCCACCCGGCCCGCGTCGAAGTCCACGGCACCGACGGCGGGGCCGTGCTCGAAGACGGCGAGATAACCTTCTGGCAGTTCATGAAAGAAACCAGGGCCGATGCCCGGATCCGCGAGGCCATCGGTAAGGACGCCGCACTGGGATCGGGCGCGGCGGATCCCCTCAGTGCACTCAAAACCGAAGGCCACCGCAGGCAGATCCAGGATTTTGTCGACGCCCTGCTGAAAGACCGCCCGCCGATGGTTGACGGGCGTGAAGGGCGTCGCGCGGTTGAACTGATTGAAGCCATTTACAAATCCGCCTCGACCGGCAGAAACGTCCGGCTGTGAGGTGGTTCCAATCGAGCTTCGGACAAACGATGAAAGCAGGGGCCGCTCGGACCATGTTGGGGCGTGCGGCTCGATTCGGCGCGCTCGCGCGTCTTACTTTAAGGAGACCGTTGATGAGAGCCTATTTGATGGTTTTGGGAATAGCGATCCTGGCGGCCGGTCTGGTAGCCGGATGTAGTGGTACCACGACGCCAGGCGAGCCTCAAAAGGCTCCGGATGCCGCGCAAACCGAACAAATGCCGACAACGCCGATAGCCGAAGCGCCGTCTACGCCTCCCACGCCCAATGCGCCCCCCGCCAAGGGCGAAACTCCACAGACGCCCGGCGCCGTGGCGCCTGTTCCCGGGCAGCCGGCTGCTGAGCAACCCCCGGCCGAACCCATCCCCGACGTCGTCGCGAAGGTGGGGGATAAGACCGTTGCCGGCAAAGACCTTGCGCGCCAGTTGAAGAATGCCGCCAGAATGGTGAGGTCGCGGGGCATGGGCGGCGAGATGCCTGCCGCGCAGAAGCGCGAAATCCTCAACCAGATGGTCAACGACGAGATTCTCACCCAGGTCGCCGATAAGGCGGGCACCGCGTTTACGCGTGAAGAAGCCGTGGCCGAAATCGAGAAGGCCAAGCAGGGAATGCCCTCGCCCGACATGTTCAAGAAGTATCTCGAGGCCATGGAGATTGACGAAGACACGCTCATCGAGATGGTGCGCCAGCAGAAGCTCCGCGAGAAGTTCGTCAAAGAGCAGACCAAAGGGGCGCCCGTGACGGAAGAAGAGTTGCTGGCCGAATACAACAAGCTGAAAGAACAGGGCAACCTCGAACGCAAGCAGGAAACCGCCGACGTCCACCACATCTTGGCTAAAGTGGAAGGGACCGACGAGGCCGCCTGGGAAGAAGGCAAGAAAAAAATCGACGCCGCCCGGGAAAGAATCGTGGCCGGCGAAGATTTCGGTGCGGTCGCGCAGGAAGTCACCGACGATCCGGGCTCGAAACAGCGCGGCGGCGCATACCCCGACACACGCCGCGGCACTATGGTCCCGGAATTCGACGAGAAAATGGGCACTATCCCCATTGGCGAGGTATCCGAACCGTTTCGCACGCAATTCGGCTGGCACATCCTGAAAGTTACCGCCCGGCATGAAAAGGGCACGATGCTGTTGGACGAGATCCGCGACCAAATGACCCGCATGATCGAGAGGCGCAAAGAGCAGGAATTCATCCAGAAGACGCTCGATGAGGCCCGCCCGAACATGGCCATCGAGGTCCTCTACACCCCGGCCGAAACCGCGCCGGCTATGCCGCCTGCGCCCGAGGTGGTGGTCCCCAAAGCCCCAGCGGCGCCTGATGCGGCTGCTCCGGAAGCGCCCGCCGCGCCGGAAGCCGCGGCTGTGCCTGAAACGCCGCCCGCGCCCGAAGCGCCTGCTGCACCCGAAGCCCCGGCCGCGCCGGAAGCCCCTGCGACTCCTGCAACGCCGCCCGCGCCTGAAACGCCTGCTGCGCCCGCCGCACCCAGTTCATAAGCGCGGTTAGCGCGCCGGGCAAGGCGGCCATATTTGAATAAGGAGAACCGAATGGAGCCGGGAAGGCCAGTGGATGTCGCCATTATCGGCGGAGGCATGATCACCAACGATCTGATTCTGCCGTCGATATACCATCTTCAACGGACCGGGGTCATCGGCAACGTCAGCGTGTGCGCGCTCAACAGCGCCCCGCTCAAAGCGTTGCGCGACAACCCTGAGATGCGGGCCGCCTTCCCGGCTCAGTCTTTTACGCCGCATCCTGATTTTGACGCGCCCGACTCACAGTCTTTTCCCGACCTGTTCAAGCAGGTGCTCGCCCAGATGCCGCCCCATCAGGCCGTGGTGGTCGCGATGCCCGATCAACTGCACTACCCCGTCAACATGGAAGCGCTCAAGAACAACCAGCACGTTCTGTGCGTCAAGCCGCTGGTGCTCGAGTACGCGCAGGCGGTCGAGATCGAAAAGATCGGGAAGGACCGCGGCCTGTTTGTCGGCGTCGAGTACCACAAGCGGTTCGACACCCGGTCGCTGATGGCGAAACGCCACTACGCGGCGGGCCATTTCGGCGAGTTCGTCATGGGCGAGGCCAAGATGATCGAGCCGTACTTCTACCGCTCGTCGAATTTCCAAAACTGGTTCACCGCCGACAAGACCGACCCGTTTGTGTATGTCGGCTGCCACTATGTCGACCTGGTTTGTTTCATCACGGGCCTGCGGCCCGCCTCGGTGTCCGTCAGCGGCGTCAAAGGCCGGTTCCCCAACGGCAACGAAGCCTATATGTGGGCCAATGGCCGGGTCGTGTTCGAAAACGGGGCGATATTATCCGTCACGGACGGGCTGGGGTACCCCGACGACGGCGCGGGCAGCAACGAGCAGTGCCTGAGCATGTTTTTCGAAGGCAACGGCAAATCCGGCCTCCTCAAACACGACGACCAGTTCCGGGGCGTCAGCCATTCCTATCTCGAGGGAATCGGCTGCGCCGGATCGACCTTCAACTTCGTCAGCCCGGATTTTTACCAGTTGGTTCCGTGGGAAGGCGCGGGGTTGAAACCCGTCGGCTACGGTTTTGCGTCCGTGACGGCGTCGATCACGACCATCCACCGGCTGGGATGCGAAACAGCGGGCATGCCGGAGAACGAGGCGATCGAGAAACGCAGGGCCATCATCCGCGAGATTGATGAAAAAGGCATCATCGCCACGCCCGCCAATTCGAGCGTCAACGAACTCGTCATGGAAGCCGCCCGGATGTCGATTCTGCGCGACGGCGACGTAGTGGACATCGTCTACAGCGACGCCCCGCACGTAAAACCGCGCCACCGTTAGAATCTTTGGTTGGCGGCACTTTTGGCGCAATACCCGGTTCTCAGAGAGATATTGCCTTTCTCAAAGGGCAGTAATAAAATCGAGTATATAAAAGAGTTCAACTACCTGGCAGAAGCGGGGAGGCGTAATCGCAGTAAATCAACGACAGACGATGATTGAATAACCTTTGAGCCTTCTATAATGCCCAAAGGTTTCAAGCGTCCCGAACGTCCTCGAGTGTTTTCAAGAAATACCGACTGACCGTAGTGCAAACAGGGGAGGTTGTACTTATGAAGGAGTATGGGCGTATCGCAGTGAAAACGGTGTTCCCATTTTCCGCAGGGCTGATTGTCGTTCTGCTTGCGTTGACCGCGGCAACCGGCCCGGCGGCGGGTGCCGCGGAACCAAAAAGCAACCCCGACGACGCCTACTGGTCCGACCAGTTTGGATTTCCGGGAACGGATTACGACAGTGAACCGTACGGTGGCAGTATGATTCGATCTGTAGCATGTGACGCATCGGGCAATATTTACATCGGCGGCCGATTTACGGCTGCCGGCAATGTTGAGGCAAGCAGCATCGCTAAATGGAATGTGTCCAGCTCAACGTGGTCGGCCCTCGGGAGCGGCACAGACGGTCCGGTCTACGCGCTTGCGGCGGACACCATGGGTAACGTTTACGCTGGGGGATGGTTCAGCGGAGCGGGTGGGCTTCTTGTGCACTGCATCGCCGAGTGGGATGGAACGGTTTGGCGAAGCCTGAGCACTGGAATGGATGGTAGTGTTTATGCGCTGGCAGTAGACAGTTCCGGAAATGTCTATGCTGGAGGCAACTTCACGACGGCAGGCGGCGTCGCGGCCAAGCACATCGCCAAATGGAACGGATCCAATTGGTCGGCGCTTGGAAGCGGTCTGGACAGTGGGGTGAATGCACTGGCAGTTGATGATTTGGGTAATGTTTATGCTGGGGGATGGCTCACAGTAGCCAAATGGGATGGGACGGCGTGGTCTGAGTTGGGAACAGGGGTTAACAGTGAAGTCTATGCTCTTGCGTTGGACAGCGTAGGTAATGTTTACGCAGGGGGATTGTTTACTACTGCGAGCGACACAGGTGTCAATTGCGTGGCCAAGTGGAACGGGACCGCTTGGTCGGCACTCGGGGCCGGCATTAACGGCGGTGTCAATTCTCTTGCTGTGGACGAGACCGGAAACCTTTATGCAGGCGGAAGCAACATAGCTAAGTGGGACGGAACGACGTGGTCAACCGTTGGCACCGGCGTGACAGACGAAGAGGACGAGTCTCCACCCAGTGTGAGCGCTCTGAAGTCAGACGGTTTGGGCAATATTTATGTTGCGGGCACTTTCTTTATTGCGGGCGGCCAGGTTGCTAACAACATTGCAAAATGGAATGGGACAGAGTGGTCATCTCTCGGAACGGGCATAGGGGGTACATGCTGCCCCGAAGTAAAGGCAGTTGCAGTTGACGCTTCGAGCAGCATCTACATCGGCGGGCATTTTTGGGGAGCAGGAGGACTACGGGTCGGCGGGATGGCCAAATTTGACGGGACAAACTGGTCATCAGTTGGCGGCGGCTTGATGAGAGAAAATTATGATATTGATTGTTGGGCCTATGCACTTGCCGCAGATACTTTGGGCGGACTGTATGTCGGAGGATATTTCAGCACGGCTGGCGGCTTAGATGCCAACAACATAGCAAAATGGGACGGTTTAGTGTGGTCGGCTCTTGATCTGGGCATTAACGGAGGTGCTGCGGCCGCAGTTGTTGATAGTTCAGGCCAAGTTTATGTGGGAGGCTATTTCAGTACGGCAGGCGATACAAGTGTTTCTAACGTAGCCAAATGGGATGGAACATCGTGGTCCGCTTTAGGGACGGGTGTAGATGGCGATGTGATGGCGCTTGCCGCGGATGATGCCGACAACATTTACGTAGGTGGTAGTTTTGAAACGGCAGGCGGTGTTACCGTTGGCGCAATTGCGAGATGGAACGGAGCAGGATGGTCGGCTCTCGGAACGGGTGTGGCTGGCGGCGTGGATTACAATGGTCCGTCGGTTTATGCGCTTGCATCGGATGATGCCGGCAACGTATATGCGGGTGGTTCGTTCACGACGGCCGGTGGTGTAACTGTTAACCATGTTGCCAAATGGAATGGGACGTTGTGGTCATCCTTGGGGGCAGGTATTGGGGGGGCAGAACCCTACTGCACCGTCAAGGCTCTTGCATGCGATTCCTACGGTAATCTTTATGCAGGAGGCGATTTCTTGACGGCGGAAGGCATTACGGTGAACAGGATAGCAAAATGGGACGGGACGTCATGGTCAGCGCTGGGAAGTGGCGTAATGGGCGGTGAAGTCTCAGCCATTGCCATTGAGAACGGCAAGGTGATTGTCGGTGGTACATTCACAAAGGCAGGCGAGAAGGTATCCGCTTATTTGGCAGTTTGGGAACCGCCTGTTCCACTAGTTCCCAATCCCCCTGTTGTTACGGGCATAACGCCCACTTCCGATACCACCCCAACGTGGTCGTGGACGTCCGGCGGTGGCGGGAACGGCAAGTACCGCTACCAGCTCGACGGTATCGCAGGGAGTTGGACGGAAACGACCGGTCTCGCCTACACACCGGCGGCACCGCTTTTCGACGGTGCCCATACACTGTATGTTCAGGAACGGAACGCTGTCGGCGACTGGTCGGAGTCCGGTAGTTTTACCATCGTCATCGATACGATTTCGGGTACGGATGCCGACGGCGACGGGTTGACCGCCGCGGAGGAGATGTCCATTGGCACCGACCCGGACGATCCGGATACGGACGATGACGGACTCGATGATGGGTATGAATACGGGCACGGACTCGATCCGTTAGACCCCGCGGATGCCTATCTGGACGCCGACAACGACGGGTTCACCAACTTTGAAGAATATCTGTTGCGTTCGGACCCGCACGATGCCAGTTCGCCCCGCAACACGTTCTACGTTTCCGCGGAAACCGGCGAGGACATCTCCACCGGCGGCACCGAATCCGCTCCCTGGCGCACGATCGCGTATGCCGTCGCCCAAATCACTCCGTCTCAGTTCCTGCCGATGACGCTGGTGGTGTTTCCCGGCACTTATGAGGAGGATGTGGCGATGAAGCCGCACCTGATGCTGGCCGGGGCGGAATCGGAGGAAAAACCCGTCCTCGCAGGCTCCGTAACCGCTGCGCCGTCGACCGAACTGCAGAACGTGGTCATTACGGCGCCCCAAGGGCCGACCTCCGGCGTGCTGCTGGAAATTGCCAATGACGCCGTCCGGGTGCGGCAAGTCGATTTCTCCGGGGCCGGTTTCACGGGTATCCGGTTCGATTCGGCGACCGGATCCCGCGTCATTATCGAGCAATGCCTGTTTACCGGCCTGCAGACGGGTATCGAGATCTTCGATGCCATTCCGACAATCCGCCGCTGCATCTTCGACGGGATTTCTGGCGACGCCATTGTCGTGCACCCGAGAACGTCCGGTGAAAAGAGCGGGGAGGACGGCAGCCTGGGCCAGGAAAGCGACGCCAATTCGGGCTACAACACCTTTGCTTCGACTATCGGAAGCTATGCCGTGGTGAACGACCGCAGCGACGAGCCGCTCGTGGTGGAAATCAACGACTGGGACACCGACAACTTGGCGGAAATCGCCAGCCGAATCGGCGGCGACGGCGCGGCAGTGGTGGACTTTGATCCCCCGCTGGAGAAAGGGGCCGGCGTGACGGCCGCCGCCGTTTTCTGCTTGGTTTGGGACGCTGTGGACAGATCGTCCATTGAAAATGGCTCGGTCCGTTTAACCCCCGGCACATTCAGCCCCGTCACCGAGAACGAATCCGGCGTGTACGCCTTCGCCTGTGTGCCACCGGGCGACTGGACCTTCACCGTCTCCGTGGACGGTTACGCCGATACGGTCCAGTCGACCAATGTCAAGGCCGGCGAACCCAGGAGCCTGTTGTTTCCCATGGAGACGAGCAGCCCAAGCGAAGGCGAGAGCGAAGGCGAGAGCGAAGGCGAGGACGACGACAACCCGCCCCCCGGCTGTTTCGGCGGGTAGGTGTAGTTTTGAGACCTTTGGGAGACTTCTGATGGAATACAGGGCCTTGGGCAGGACCGACTTGAACGTGCCGGTGGTCAGTTTCGGCGCGTGGGCGATCGGCGGGTGGATGTGGGGTGGGGGGGACGATGAGGCGGCCTTGGCCGCTATTCGCAAAGGGTTGGACCTCGGCATCACGTGTATCGATACCGCGCCTGGTTACGGTATGGGCCACAGCGAACGGCTCGTAGGCCAGGCCATCAAGGGCCGGAGGGACGAAGTCGTCGTTGCGACTAAATGCGGGCTGCGGTGGGATCTCGAGGAGGGGATGGCGTTCTTCCCGACAGTAACGCCCGAGGGCAAACCGTGCACGATCTACCGGAACCTGCGACCGGACTCGATCCGCTACGAGTGCGAGCAAAGCCTCGAGCGGCTGGGCGTCGACGTCATTGACCTGTACCAGTGCCATTGGTCCGATCCCTCCTCGAATCTCGATGACACGATGGACACCCTTCTGGACCTCCAGCGGCAGGGTAAGATTCGCGCCATCGGCGTGAGCAATTTCAGCGTTAAGGAAATCGAGCAGTGCATGAAAAAAGGCGTCGTCGCCAGCGACCAGCCCAAGTACAACCCGCTCGAACGCGATGTCGAGAAAGATATCCTGCCGTTTTGCGCCGACAACCACATCGGCGTACTGGCGTACAGCCCGCTGGCCCAGGGGTTGATGACGGGCAAGGTCACGGTGGATCGCGAGTTCAAAGGCGACGATGTCCGCCAGCGCCACCCGTGGTACACGCCCGAAAACCGGCGGCGCGTGCTCGATATGCTCGAAAAGATCAAGCCCATTGCCGACGGCCATAACGCAACCCTGGCGCAGGTGGCCATAAACTGGGTGGTTTCGCAACGTGGAATCACGTCGGCGCTGGTGGGCGCCAGAAACGAGAAACAAGTTATCGAAAATGCCGGCGCAGGCAACTTCAAACTGACCCGCGATGAAGTAGCCACAATCCGCCGGCTCGTTGCGGGATTGGGCGCGCCGTAACGTCGGCGCGGTTCTCCGGCCCGCGCCGTCGAGAGCACAGACTGCGGGGAAAAAGGGGACACCCCCACAACGCGCGCTACGAAGCGCGGCCGGGGGGCGTCCCAACGTGAAGATTAGGGAGTTGCTACGAATGCAAAAGAAGACCGTGCGGGCGGGCATTGTGGGGGCGGGGTTCAGCGCAACGTTTCATTACGAGGCGCTGCGAAAAGTGTATGGCGTCGACGTCGACATCCGCGGCGTGTATGCGCTCGACATGGATCAGGCCAAAACCTACGCGCAGAAACGGGGCATCCGTTGTTTCGACTCGCTCGACTCGTTGTTGGACGAAGTCGACGCGATCCATTGTTGCGTGCTGGTGGCTGGGCACGAATCCGTCGCCGTCGCCGCGCTCGAACGCGACAAGTTCGCCATCGTCGAGAAACCGCTTACCGGCTATTGCGGGGACGGGTCAGAATCATTCCATGGCGACACCTTCCCCAAGGAAGACGCGCTCGAGCACGGGCTGGCGAGTGTCGAGCAAATGCTGGCCGCCGAGGCATCGAGCAAAGGCCGGATTCTTTACGCCGAAAACTGGGTGTACGCCCCCGCGATCCAGCGCGAGCGGGACATCATCGAGAAAACCGGCGCCCAGATCCTGTGGATACACGGCGAAGAGGCCCACTCGGGCTCGCACAACCCAACCTACGCCTATTGGAAATACTCCGGCGGCGGCGTCATGATCGGCAAAGGGTGCCACCCGCTCTCGGCGGCCCTGTACCTCAAGCGCGTCGAAGGCCGTGCCCGCAACGGCAATCCTGTCCGGCCCAAGTCCGTTTCGGCCCGCACCCACGCCCTCACCCGCATGCCCAGTTTCCGCGACGAAGGCCACATCCGCCGCGACTACCACGACATCGACGATTTCTCGATGATGCACGTCACGTTCGATGACGGCACCATCGCAACGGTTTTCGCGTCCGACATCATCCTGGGCGGCATCCACAACTGGCTCGAAGTCGCCGCAAACAACCACCGGACGTTCTGCAACATCAACCCAAACACGGCCATGCAGGTGTACAACCCGCTCGACGCCAACTTCCGCGACGTCTACACCGTCGAGAAAATCGGTACCAAGCAAGGCTGGACCAACATGCCCCCGGATGAGGATTGGTCAACCGGATACCCCCAGGAAATTGAGGCCTTCTACCGCACCATTGCGTATGGAGAACCTGTAGAAAGCGACAGCCGCCTCGGCGCCGACACCATCTCCACCATCTACAGCGCCTATGTTTCCGCGGAACGGGGCGGCGCCGAAGTCGAAATCCGCACCTTCTGAACGCCTCATGTGCCTATCACAAAGAATGTGACATTCAATAATAACTCGATCTATTATGGTAAAAAGGGCGATTGTAGTTCGAAATTGGGAGGAGTTATGAAAACTGCCGGGATTGTTGCGTGTTTACTTTGCCTGGGAATAGGCGCAAATGGAGAGTTTACCCTCGAGGACGATCAAAAAACACTGACCGTGCTGGAAAATGGGGCGCCGGTTTTTGCGTACAACTATGCGCCGGTTCCTGTGCCCGCGTCGGTGCCTGCAACTTACGTCAGGTCATGCTACGTCCATCCGCTGTACGGGCTTGATGGGCAAGTCGTTACGCAAGACTTTCCGAAAGACCACTATCATCACCGCGGGCTGTTTTGGGCGTGGCCCGAATGCACCGTGGGTGGCCGCCGGATGGACGTCTGGCTGGCCCAGGACGTTAAGCAGCGCCACCGCCAGTGGGTAGCCCGCGACGCCGGCCCAGACAAAGCGGAGATTGCCGTCGTCAACGGCTGGTCATTTGAAGACGCACCGGAAAAAGACGTCGTGCGCGAGGAAGTCAAGCTGACCGCGCTGCCGGCGGATGAAAAGGGGCGCGCGATAGATTTCGAGATCAATCTCACCAACGTGTCCGACCAGCTTGTAGTATTCGAAGGGGCGAAAAACAAAGGCTATGGGGGGCTTTGTTTCCGGCCGCACGCCGACTTCAAACCGTTCACGTTTACCACGGCCCTGGGCGTTTCGCCCAAAGACGCTCTCCGTTGCGAAACGCCGTGGGCCGACGTCTCCTGGACTGCCGGGGAAAAGACGAGCGGGCTCGCCATTTTCCAGCATGCCTCGAATCCGGGGTATCCGTTCCCGGGCTGGATCTTCCGCCATTATGCGTTTCTGGGCGTGTCCTGGCCTCATGAACAGACCCACGAACTCCCGCCGGGGCAGTCGTTCAGGTTGAAGTACCGGGTTTACGTTCATCGCGGTAACGCCGCGGAAGCGACCGTAGCCGCTGCTTTTGAGAAATACGCCAGTAGCCAGTAAACACGAGTAAGTTAATCGTTGCCGGGGGGACAGTAAATGGCCAAAGTGTCCGACGACAAGCGCGGCAAACCAAGTTCCAAGCCGGCCGCGCTCAAGCGAGAAGACCTGCTCCGGCTGGTGCAGGAACTGCGCGCGGAAAACCAGCAACTCCGGGAAAGCCACACCCGCGTCACGGAAACTGAACGGGCCTTGCGCCTGCTGGTGGACAGCCTCCCGGGCGTTGCTTACCGGTATCGCATCAAGAACCGGTGGATACTCGACTTCATCGGCGAAAACTCCAGCGAACTGTGTGGATACCCGTCCGAGTATTTTGTGGAAGAGGGCCACAACTTTGTCGAATTGATCCACCCGGACGACCAGACCCGCGTGCTCCAGTGCGCCAGCGACGGGGTGACCAACCGCCAGCCCTTCAGTTCCGAGTACCGGATCCGCGCCGCCGACGGCACGGAAAAATGGGTGCTGGAAAAAGGCCAGGGCGTGTGGGAGGGCAACACGCTGGTCGGGACCGAAGGGTTTATCCTCGACATTACGGCGCAGAAACGAGCCCAGCTCGATATTACCGAGAGCGAGGAAAGACATCGCAGCCTCGTCGAACTCTGCCCGGACGGTATCGCCATCCACGATGGAATCCATCTCTTATATGGAAACGCCGTAGCCATCGAGTTGTTCGGTGGAACCACGCTCGAGGAGGCGCAAAAACGAACCATCGCCAATGTCATCCACCCCGACTACCATGAACTCGCACAAAAACGCGTTGCCGCCATGCTGCGCGGTGAGCCGGCCCCGCTCATTGAAGAGGTTTTCGTCAGGGTGGACGGCACCTGTTTTGACGCGGAAGTCGCGGCACGGCCGATTATGTACCAGGGAAATCCCGCCGTGCTCGTCATTTTCCGTGATATCACCTCGCGAAAAAAGACACGCCAGCGCCTGCAGGAAGCCCTGTCCCGGTTTGAAGCCGTCATTGAACAGACGCCCCTGGTCGCCATACAGGGAGTCGACCGAGACGGCAACATCCGCCACTGGAACCGGGCGTCCGCCGCTCTGTTCGGCCTGCAGGCCAAGGAGGTCGAAGGCCAGCGACTGCAGGACATTTTGCCCACGCCTGACCGATCCAACTCGTTTTTGGAGTCGGTTCAGCGCGTATGGGACACGCGCCAGGCCCTCCCGCCTTGCGAGTGGGAATTCCTGCTGCCCACCGGGGTGCGCCGATGGGTTTACGCCACCATATTTCCGGTCATCCAGGACGGCGTCACGGAAGAAGCGTTTGTCATGCAGATCGACATCACGTCCCGCCGGCAAATGGAAGAAGAACTGCGCCAAACCCAGGAATTGCTGCGGTCGATCGTGGTCAATCTTCCGCTTGCCGTCTTTCTGAAGGACGCAAAAGAGTTCCGGTTCCTGCTGTGGAACAAGTGCAACGAGGAGATGCTTGGCCTGTCAGAAGCCGAGGTGCTGTACAAGACCGACTACGACCTCTTCCCCAAAGAACAAGCCGATGGGTTCCGCGAGGCCGACCTCAAAACCATACAGGCCGGCCGGCTCACCGACACCCCCGAAGAACCCATCACGTCAACCTCCGGAACCCGAATACTCCATACGCGCAAAATCCCCATCTTTAATTCAAAAGGCGAACCCACGTTTCTGCTCGGCATCAGCGTGGACGTCACCGAGCAAAAACGGGCCGAGCAGGCGTTGCGCGAAAGCGAGGCCAAGTATCACACCCTGTTCCAGTTCTTCCCCGACCCCGTATTCCTCGAAACGCCGGAAGGCGCCGTCATCGACTGCAACACGGTAGCCTGTGATGTCTATGGGTATGACAAAGCGGAGATGGCCGGCCTTCATGTGGTCGACCTGGTGCCGCCGGAGATCGTTCCCCAACTGAACGGCATGTTTCAGGTCCTTACAGAGGGCCGGCTGGTGGAAGCGCTGGGCAAGAAACGCAATGGCGAAGTGTTTCCCACCGAAGTCAGCGCCAAGTTTATCGAAGTTGGCGGGCAGACGCAGGTCCTGGTACATGTGCGCGACATCACCGAGCGCAAACGGGCCGAAGAAGAACGGGCAAAACTGGAGTCGCAAATTCTTCAGGCGCAGAAACTGGAGAGCCTTGGCGTCTTGGCCGGCGGCATTGCGCATGATTTCAACAACCTGCTGACGGCCGTTCTCGGTTATGCCGATCTGACGGAGGCGGAACTGCCGACGTCCTCGCCGCTGCGGGACAACGTCCACCAGATCGCGCAAACCGCACGGCGCGGCGCAGAACTCACCAAGCAGATGCTCGCCTACTCGGGCCGGGGGAAGTTTTCCATCCAGCGCGTTTGCATTTCACACGTCGTCGAAGAAATGACCCACCTGCTCAAGGTTTCCATCTCAAAGAAGTGCATGCTGCAATGCCGGTTTGCGCCCGACTTGCCCGATATCGAGGCCGACACCGCGCAAATGCGCCAGGTCGTCATGAACCTCATCATCAACGCATCCGAAGCCATCGGCGAAAACAACGGCGCGATTACGATCACCACGGGCACCGTCAACTGCGACCGCGATTATCTCGCCGAAGCCTACCTCGACGAAAACCTCCCCTTGGGCCAGTACGTCTATCTCGAAGTCGCCGATACCGGCTGCGGAATAAACGTCGAAACGCGCGCCAAAGTTTTCGATCCGTTTTTCACCACCAAATTCACGGGCCGCGGCCTTGGGCTGGCGGCCGTTCTGGGGATCGTGCGAGGCCACCGGGGAGCCATCAAAGTCTACAGCGAACCCGGCAAAGGGACCTCTTTCAAGGTTCTCTTCCCGGCGTGCGCGTCATACACGACCCCAGCCGTCACGGCCGAACCCGCGCTGCGTCCCAACTGGCAGGGACGCGGGACCGTCCTTGTGGTCGATGACGAAGACATGGTGCGGGCGCTGGCTCAAAAAATGCTCATGGCGGCCGGGTTGAACGTTATCACGGCCAGTAACGGGCTGGAGGCGCTCGAGGTCTTCCAGGAAAACGCCGATAAAATCGACCTCGTCCTGCTCGATATGACCATGCCCCAGATGGGCGGCGAGGAAACGTTCCAGGAGTTGCGCAGGTGCCGCCCCGACGCCCGAGTCATTCTGTCGAGCGGCTATAGCGAAACCGACGTAACGGCCCGGTTTTCGGGAAAGGGGCTGGCCGGTTTCATTCAGAAACCCTATGTAAGCGAAGAACTGATCGACCTCGTGCGCAGAATCATGGAATTCCCGCAGTAGGCGCCGGCTCTCCGCCGCATCTTCCAGCCCGCGCCGTTCCGTTTCCGGGTGGTCATGCCGCCGCGGTACCGTGTACAATAGAGGCAACAAACCGGGTAACGGGCCTTGGGATGCACGACCGCCAAAGTTCAGAATCTGCCTATGCGCCGCGGCTAATCGCGTGGGAAATCACGCGCAGATGCGCGCTGCACTGCAAGCATTGCCGCGCATCCGCCCAGTCCGGCCCCTACGAAGGCGAACTCTCGCTCGATGAGATCCGCCAGGTGTTGCGCAGCATCGCCCGGCATTACAAACCTATCATCATCCTCACCGGCGGCGAACCCCTGATGCGGCCCGACCTGTTCGACATCATAGACGAGGTGGTCCGGCTGGGACTGAGACCCGTGTTGGCGACGTGCGGCGGCCTCCTGACGCCCGACATGGCGCGCCGGCTCGTTTCCGCCGGCATCCAGCGCATCAGCGTCAGCATCGACGGGCCCGACGCCCGCAGCCACGACGATTTCCGGGGCGCACCCGGCGCGTTCGACTCCGCAATGGCCGCCCTCGATGCGGCCCGCGAGGCCGGGCTCGAATTCCAGATAAACACCACCGTCACCCGCAGAAACATGGATGCGCTCGAAGACATTCTGAACCTCGCCGTCAAACGGGGCGCCGCGGCGTTTCACCCGTTTCTGCTGGTCCCGACGGGCCGTGGCCGCGATCTGACGGGCGATCTGCTGGATGCCGCCGAGTACGAGAAGGTCCTCAACCGCATCTACGATCTCCGCGCCTCGACGCCCATCCCGTTCAAGCCAACCTGCGCGCCCCACTACTACCGCATCTACCGCCAGCGCGAGGCCGAGGCCGGCCGGCTCGTCACGCCGCAGACACACGGGCTCGACGCCATGAGCAAAGGTTGCATGGGCGGGACCAGTTTCGCCTTTATCAGCCACGTCGGAAAGGTTCAAATCTGTGGATTCCTTGCAGAAGAAGCCGGCGACCTGCGTAAGGCCGGCCTGGACTTTCAAACCGTGTGGGAAGAATCGCCGTTGTTTCGCGAGCTGCGCGACTACCGGAACTATAAAGGCGCGTGCGGCCATTGCGATTACAGGCGTTGGTGCGGCGGGTGCCGGGCAAGGGCCTGCGCCGTTACGGGCAGCTACCTCGACACCGAGCCGTTCTGCGCCTACGCGCCGAAGTAGGCCCGCTTTGGCAGTCGGCGTCGCGATACAAGGACGTAAACTTCATGAGGATGCGTAAATGCTGAGTTGGGCAATAGACGTGCTTTTTTATACGGGCACCGCGTGTTTTGTGGCGACGGGCATGATGGCGCTGCGTCATCTCTACAGCCGCGACGCAAATGGCCTGGTGTGCGGCCCGCGCATCTTGCTGTCGGGCGCGGCTATGCTGGCGGCGGCGCTGATCCTGCGCGGCATTGCCTGGCGAATGGTGCCGCTGACAACCGCCGTGGATGCAATCAGCCTGTTTGCGGTGCTGACGGCCGTCATTATGGTGTATATCCTGCGGAAGGAAAACGCGCCGGCCCTGCTGTGTTTTTACGCGCCGCCCCTGGCCGCGGCCTGCCTGGCCAACGCCGCCATGGCACATGATGCCCTGCACTCCGCACCGCGCGAGTTGCGCGGCCTGCCCCTGACGCTTCACGTCGGCCTGGTATTCCTGGCCTACGCCCTGTTTTTCCTCGCCAGCATGACCAGCGCCGCGTACCTGTTCCAGGCCAACCGGCTCAAGCGGTGCCAAACCACCGGCCTGTTCCAACGCCTGCCGTCGCTCGAACAACTCGACCGTACCTTGTGGCGGCTGGTGGTCTACGGCTACCCGATGTTCGTCGCCACGCTGGCGCTCGGGTTTGTCTGGGCGTGGCTTGACAACCAACTGCTTGAAGCCAAATGGTGGCTCTCGCCCAAGGTAATCCTTTCGTGCGTGATGGCCGTTTTCTACGGCATTTTGTTTCATCTGCGCCGGCAGGGCGGGCTGCGCGGCCCCAAACTTTCCTACCTGATGCTGGTGGGTTTCATCGTGTTGCTGCTGGCGTATTTCGCGTTAGACTTCATGCACCTGCGCGACTACAACTTCTGGGAGGCGGGCGCATGAGCCTGGTGGTCGTTGGCATCAGCCATCATACCTGCCCCGTCGAGATGCGGGAAAAACTCGGGTTCACCCGCGATTCACTCCCGCAGGCGCTGATGCACCTCAACAGCCGGTTCGAAGGCGGCGCCGCCATCATCCTCAACACCTGCAACCGAGTCGAAATCTATCTCCATCACCCGCTGGACGGCCACGAACTCACCCGCCAGTTGAAATCCTTCCTCAGTGAGTGGCACAACATCCCCGAAATCGAGTTCACGGCCCACACCTACGAATACTACGACCGCGAAACCGCCGGCCATCTGTTCCGCGTGGCGTCGAGCCTCGACAGCCTGGTGCTGGGCGAGGCGCAGATACTCGGGCAGGTCCACGAAGCCTATCTGCTCGCCCAGACCGCTCAAACCACCGACAAGGTGCTCCACGCCCTGTTCCAGCAGGCGTTTTCCGTGGCCAAGCTGGTCCGGTCGACTACCAGCATCGGCGCCGGCAAAGTTTCGGTAAGCTCGGTGGCGGTGGATCTCGCCGCCTCGATTTTCATGGACCTCAGCGGCAAGACGCTGATGGTGGTCGGATCGGGCGACGTGGCGGAACTGACGTTGCGCAGCCTCGTCGGCCGCGGCGTTAAGAACGTGCTGATCGCCAACCGCCATCCCGATCGGGCCGACGTACTTGCCACCGCGTTCCGCGGCGAACCCGTTCCGTTCGAATCGCTGCGCGACCACCTGCACCGCGCCGACATCGTCATCAGCACCACGGCCGCACCGCGGTTCGTGCTGCACCCCGAAGATTTCCAGCACGCCATGCCCCGCCGAGACCACGCGCCCATGTTCGTCATCGACATTGCGGTCCCCCGCGACGTCGATCCCGCCGTCGGCCAGCTCGACAACGTCTACGTCTACGATATCGACGACCTGGAGAAAGTCGTCAATGATAATATCAAGGCGCGGCGGCGCGAAATGGACCAGTGCCTCGCGCTGGTCGAGCGGGAAACGGACAAATTTATGCGGTGGTTGGGGGGTCTCGCCGCGGAACCGGCCATCCTCTCGATGTCCGAGGAGTTGCACGCGATTCGCGAGCGGGAGTTGCAGAAAACCCTCGAGGCGCTCGGCGACCTCACGCCACGGCAACGGCAGGAAATCGCCTATCTCACCCAGCGTATCGTCAATTCCATTCTGCAGCGGCCCATGACGCACATCAAGTACGAAATCGGCCACCACGACCCCGGCACCGTCATTCATCTCGTTAAGCGCCTGTTTGGTATAGAAGAAAGCGGATAAACCCGTTCAAGAGGAGCCAGCATGACGTATCCCATCACGCGCCTGCGCCGATTGCGGAGCAACCACACCCTGCGCCGGATGGTGCGCGAAACGCGCATCAGCCCCGACAACCTCATCATGCCCCTGTTCGTAAGGCACGGCTCCGGCATCAAAAACGAGATCGCCTCGATGCCCGGGCAGTACCAATTCTCGCCCGACACGCTGGCCGAGGAGGCGCGCAGTATCGAGCAGGCCGGCGTCCCCGCCATCATTCTGTTCGGCATCCCGCAAATTAAAGATGAGCTTGGGTCGGAAGCGTGGGCGGATGAGGGCATTATTTGCCAATCGATCGAGTCCGTCAAACGCGCCTGCCCGGACCTCTGCGTCATCACCGACGTGTGCATGTGCGAGTATACCGACCACGGCCATTGCGGCGTCGTCAAACCGCGACGCAACGGCGTGCTCGATGTCGACAACGACGCTACCATCGACCTGCTCATCCGCCAGGCTATCGCCCACGCCCGCGCCGGCGCCGATATGGTCGCCCCATCCGACATGATGGACGGCCGCGTGGGCGCGATTCGCAACGCGCTCGACGAGGCCCGTATGCCCGACGTGCCCATCATGGCGTACAGCGCCAAGTTTGCGTCTGCGTTTTATGGGCCGTTTCGCGACGCGGCCGAGTCGCCCCCGCAGTTCGGCGACAGGTCCTCCTATCAGATGGACCCGGCCAACGCACGCGAGGCCATGCGCGAAATCCAGCTCGATATCGATGAAGGCGCCGATATCGTCATGGTCAAGCCGGCCCTGCCGTACCTCGACATCATCCGGATGGCCCGCAACCGGTTCGACGTGCCGCTCGCCGCCTACAACGTCTCGGGCGAATATGCGATGCTGAAATCGGCCGCCGACAACGGCTGGATCGACGAGAAACGAGCCGTCATCGAATCGCTGCTGTCAATCCGCCGGGCCGGCGCCGATCTCATCCTGACATACTGGGCAAAACAAGCCGCTAAATGGCTTCAAGCATAGGACCTATCCGTCGGATCGGTCCGATCGGTTTTATAAACGCGGAGGCGCCATGAGAAACGACAAATCGCTTTACCTCTGGGAAGAAGCCAACAAAGTCTTGGTCGGCGGCGTGAACAGCCCCGTCCGCGCGTTTAAAGGAGTGGGGGGGACGCCCTTCTTTGTGGTGTCCGGCCTCGGTGCGCACGTCACCGACGTTGACGCCAACGTCTATATCGATTACGTCCTTTCTTGGGGGCCGCTGGTGTTGGGGCACGCCTACCCGCACGTTGTCGAGGCCGTCTGCCGCGCTATGGAAAACGGCGCGTCGTTCGGCATCCCCACAGAAGCCGAAATCCGGCTTGCCGAACGGATCAGCAGGCGCATCCCGTCCATCGAAAAGGTGCGCCTCGTCAACAGCGGTACCGAAGCCACCATGAGCGCCATCAGGCTCGCCCGCGGCTACACCGGGCGCGATTTCATCGTCAAAGTCGAGGGCTGTTACCACGGCCACGCCGACTCCCTCCTCGCCAAATCCGGCAGCGGCATCGCCACGCTCGGCATCCCCACTTGCCCCGGCGTACCCTCGCTGCACGCCCAGCATACGCTCACCATGCCGTTCAACGACCTCGCTGCGGCCCAGGACCTGTTCAGTGCGCACGGCGACAACATCGCCTGCCTCATCATCGAACCTGTCGCCGGCAACATGGGCGTCGTCCTGCCCGAACCCGGCTACCTCGAAGGTCTCCGCACCCTCACGTCTCGCTATGGCGCGCTGCTCATCTTCGACGAAGTGATGACGGGGTTCCGCGTCGCGCTCGGCGGCGCACAGGAACGGTACAACGTCACGCCCGATCTCACCACGCTGGGCAAAGTCATTGGTGGCGGCCTGCCCGTCGGCGCGTACGGCGGCCGCGCCGACATCATGGACCACCTCGCGCCCGTTGGCCCCGTGTACCAGGCCGGCACGCTCGCCGGCAACCCGCTCGCCACGGCCGCGGGCCTCGCCACGCTCGACATCCTCGAACTAGAGGGCTCATTCGAGCGCACAGAAACCGCCATGACAACGTTGCGCGAAGGGCTGGGCGAGATCGCGCGCGAAACCGGCGTCCCCGTTTTTCAGACCCAAGCCGGCTCGATGGGCTGCCTGTTTTTCCACGACGGCCCGGTCCGCAACTACGCCAACGCCGCGCAATCCGACACCATCCGCTACGCCAAATTTTTCCACGGCATGCTGCACCGCGGCGTCTACTTCGCCCCATCCCAGTTCGAAGCCTGTTTCACCAGCACCGCCCACGACCACGGCACCATCGAAAAGACATTGCAGGCGGCTCGGGAAGTGTTTAAGGAGCTGGGCTAACTTCACGGACGAACACAGACGGGCACGGACGAACACCGACGATGTTTTTTTCTGCTGTCCGTGCAATAAAAAAGCGGGCGCAGCCTTTTTCCAACTGCGCCCGATCTTCCTACAGCCTCCGGTCTCCAGCCTACAGCCTATACAAGCGGCGTTTTTCCCGGTACAGCCACTGGCTCGAGCGGGCATGGGCCCAACTCGAGCTTCGCCGGGCTGAGGTCGAGCGTGGACGAGTTCATCACCCAGTCGAACTTCATAGCCCGGCCGGTGTAGGCACTCATCCGGATCATGATGGCCGTCATGGTGCTCTCGGCGACCTGGCGGCCTTCGTTGAGCGGCTTATTGTTGCGGATGGCGTCGATCATGTCGGCGTACTCGCGGATGGCGGGCTCGTACGACTCGCTGTCGTACTTCCACGGGTTCTGGCCCTTGATGTTGGCGCTGCCGAAATCGAAGTAGCACACGCCATTCTGCCCGACGATCTTCTGGTCGCACCGGTCGTACACGCCATCGATCTGCGCGCCCATATATCCGACCAGCGCGCCGTTGGGATACTCGAGTTCCGCGGCGAAATGGTCCCAGATATTGCCGTACTCGGGCGCGTCGCGCACTTCCCGCCCGCCTGTCGCCAGACACTGCGACGGCGGCCCGCCCATCACCCAGTTCACGAGGTCGAGGTTATGCACGTGCTGCTCGACCACGAAATCGCCCGACAGCCACGTCATGAACAGCCAGCGCCGCAACTGGGCTTCCATCTCCGACCACGCCGGGTCCACTTTTGGCCCCCAGCCCATCATGCCGTCGCCGAGCCGCACGCACTGTGCCGCCACGACGTTGCCGATCTGCCCGTCCCTGATCCGCTGCACCGCTTCCATGATCTGCCGGGCGCGCCGCATTTGCGTCCCCGCAACGACCACGAGGTTCTTGGCCTTGGCCTGGTCGGCCGTCTCGATGAACTTGCGCACGTTCACCGGGTCCGTCGCAATCGGTTTCTCGACAAATACGTTCTTGCCTTTCTCAACCGCGTACGCGAAATGGATTGGGCGGAAAAACGGCGGCGTCGTCAGGATCACCATGTCCACGTCGCTGTCGATGACTTTCTTGTAGGCGTCCCAGCCAACAAACGTCGTCTCCGGCGTGACCTTGTAGATCTCGTCCACGGCCAGCTTGCGCCGCTCGAAACTCGACTTGATCGCCCGCGGCGCTTTCTCCAGCCGATCCTGGAACAGATCGCCGATCGCTACCAGTTCAACGCCTTTCGACGACTCGGCGCAGTCCGAAATGCCCGCGCCGATCCCGCGACCGCCAAGGCCGATCAAGCCAACGCGGATTTTATCGCTGCCGGCGGCGTACGCCCGCCCCGATTTCAGCAACGAGGCCGCGCCCAAAGCCGCCGACGTGGCCATGAATGTTCTGCGAGTCACACCATCCTTTTTCGTGTCCATGACGATTCCTTTCAAACCTTGGGTTGAAACCATAGAATAAGACTTCGCCGAAATAAGAACAAGTATTGTAGCGCAGGCGTCCCGCCTGCACGATTTGCGCTGGTGGCGCCGGAGGTGCGGTGGAGGAGGTGCGGTGGGGTCGCGCTCCCGCGCGACCGGGTGGTGGCGGCGGAGGTGCTTTCAGTACTCTGGTCAGCATGACGTCCCCGCGGTCGAGCGGGAGCTC
>DATKVG010000109.1:0-4441 GCA_035530195.1 Bathyarchaeia archaeon
ACACAGCGTTTGGAGGTTGTCGAGGTCATTATTCCGCGAATCCCCGTCCAAGTGGTGGACGTGCCCACTCTTGCCAACAGGCTTCCCACATTCAGGATTTTGACACAGATAGCAATCTCGCCGCAACGCCATAAGCCGCACGCGTTGCCATATCGACCCGTAGCCGCGGTCCTTGCTCGTGCGCCTAGTCGGCTTTGGCTGCTTCTCGCGGAGCAGTTGCAGGTGTGTTTTTGCCGCTCTTGGCATTATTGAGCATCTCCTGTATTTCTTCCCACTCTCCCCGCTCGAAGTTCAGGTAATCTATAGCCGCAAGTCGCAAGTCCCATTCTTCCGAGCTTCCAGGCTGGCCGATATCCGTAAAGGTTTGAATAGCGTGAGCGCACACCCCAAGGCGGCTTTCGCAGCCGATAGAGCCCGACATCACTTCGAGAGCTTTTATCAGCACCTCGCTAAACGACGATAGCGCAAAGTCCGGATCATCTTCTTCTGATTTGACGCTCACGGATACTTTATCGCTCCGTATATACACTTCGTAAGATCCCATCATTCCTCCAATCAAACCGGAGTGGGCGGCGCATTCGTAGACGTGCCGAGTTCAGGGATGTCCTTGCGCCCCCGGAGTTGAACCGTTGTCGCCAACCAGTCGACCTTCAGTGAGCACCCATCGCGGTGAACATCCGCCAACGACTCATAGCCAACCAGCCGGGCCACCTCATCCCACATTTCGTCGGTGGCGCGTTCGCTTTCTTCGAACAGCGCCATAATGAGGCCCGTTAGCCGCCCCTCGATGTTCCTATTGAGCCGCGACATCCGCAGCATTCGCTGAGACGTTTCCTGGTCCATCACGACGCGCTTGATAACCGGTCCCGCGCCCTCGCATTCCTTCCGTGTTGCCATTGCTTCAACCTTTCAAAGTTCTATAGGCCAATCGAACCGGGTGGGCGGGGAACCAGCTACGGTCCGCCCAGCCGCACACGCGGCAACCCGGTTATAGTTTCTTCTCGATCCGCCCGAGCATCCACTGTATCAAAGCCAGTTGTCCCGTTATGACGCCTAGTGCGAAAATATATACGTTCATCGTCCTGCCTCCACAGCATCCCGCATCATACCCATCGACGGTATCCAGCCGCACGGATCCATGCGCCGTGCCCGGTCCAGTGCCGCTGTCCGCGTCGTGTAGAATCGGCCGAGGTCGCATTCGTCTATCTCAGCCCACGAGGCCGCCGACAAACGGTACGAGCCCCGTCCACATTCGGCGAACTGAAATACCGCATCCTTTTCATATCGCGGCAATCGGATGCAGCGGATCAGGTGCTTGTGGACGTCATAGCAGAACGGGCACGCGACGTTGACCTCGACAAGCCAACCGTCGTAGATCCGCCGTGCTCCGATTATCGTCGCTGGTATCGGTTCCGTTTCAGCGCATAACGGCCTTCCCTGGGGCATCCTAGTCTCCGGTGCTCTCTGCTGTTCGTTTCAAGGGCGCTCGGTATTGAGCACTGTTTTACGTCGGGGTGGCACTGCCACGATTCGCGTTTTTCCCATGTCTGCCAGTTGGACCGGGGCGTAGGCCGTATGCAGGATCAACCACCTGCCCGTTGCCCGGGAACTCTCCGCTAGTTAGCGGGGTGAGACGCGATTTCGCCATACTCTGAGGCGGGGTGAGCCCTCGACTTATCCCGACGACATTGACATTTTTGGTAGCCCGGAATGTGATCTCCCAAACCGGGGTGTCGTCCTTGACTATGTGCACAAAAAGCGGCCCCGAACGGGTTTGAATGGCTAGACTCATCCCGCCGGGGCCGTTGTTTCGGATTCGATTATGCTTAAGCCTAGCCATAGCTCGAATCCTAGACACTGCGCACATCCTGTCAAGTGAAAACTTCACTACCTCTCGAACACTTCCCGGACGACGGCTTCCATGCACGCCTCGCAAAGTGGCACGTCCGCCTTGTCGGCCTTGAACGAGCACGACTTGACGGCCTTTTCCTGGACCTCCCGTCTCGATAAGTCGCGCGAGTTCTTCAGTCTGCGGTATCGCCGGATACGTCCTTCGACGAACGCATCGCGTTTGCCCCACACTGCACAGATGTCGTACGGGATACGCCGCACCTTGGCCACGAGGGCTGGCGGTGCCTTGCTCGTCGGTGTAAGGGGCAATCCGCGACGGTGTCGCTGCTTCCACATCCGCTGTTGTAGCCGCTCTCGTTCACGCGGTGTAGAAGACCCATAATCGACACGCAGGGGATTCCCCGTCGCGTCCTTCATCGCAACCCTTGCCACCGCCGCCTCGAACATAACCGCCTCAAGGCGTTCGGCTTGGCGTTGCTGGGCCATTGCCTCGATCGGCCCCGGCCCCGGCATAGCAAGCCATATCCAAAGTATCGCTTCATGTGCAACCATCACACATCCTGTCAAGAGAAAAACTGTCCATAATCGAACGCAGTATTGCGTGCTCCTATGTGCCATTGGCACCCTTGCCTTGCCATGCCCCGCCACACCACGCCGCGCCAGGCCGAGCCTTGCCGCGCCGGGCCCCGCCGTGCCTTGCCTTGCCCAGCCGCGCCGCGCCAAGCCTATTATCCCACTTGGCGACGCGGCAAGGGTGCTGTTGTGCCTACCCTTACCGCCAGCGCACGCCTTTCGGCTTGTGCCATGTGCAGCACATACCCTAATCGCTGCACGCGGAAGTCTCGCTCGTCTCTGTGCCGCTTATCAGGCAAGCGTTCGTCACAGACTCGGGTGGCTGTGCGTACCGACTTAGCAACGCGACTCACGCCACCACGGTACACACGATCGCTCGCCGTTAGTTGGCCAACCCCCGTCGGATAGGTGACACCCTCGCCGCGTACTGTCTGAAGCTCTACCCCCGTTTCGTTGGCAAAGTCTCTCCTGGCTGCGCCCAATATGCCGTAGTAGCGGCTTTTGTCACGATCCAAGGTCAACCCGATTGAGGCTGCTAGTTCCCCGTGACTGACTACGTCACCCTCTTCCATTTTGCGGAAGCGGGCCACGAACGTTTCGCGGTCGTGTACACGCGGAATCCCATTCATTACGGTTTGTAACGGCATTATTCATCTCCTTGTTAAAGTATTGCGCCATTGGCGCCCTTGCCTCGCCATACCATGCCTCGCCGCGCCCGGCCGCGCCGCACCTTGCCAGACCTTACCAGGCCGGGCCCCGCCAAGCCTCGCCGCGCCGAGCCGAGCCGCGCCTTGCCGTGCCCCGCCGAGCCGCGATTTGTCTGTGTTCCCCATGCACCATTGGTGCCCTTGCCTTGCCACGCCGTGCCCGGCCGAGCCTCGCCAGGCCCAGCCCGGCCTCGCCAGACCTCGCCAATTCATTTCTTCGCTGGTGTTATCTTGGCGGTGAACTGCCCGTAAGGTCCAGGCGATTTCGGTGAGCCAGGGCGCCAGTCGCACAGCCCTATATAAAGGCCAGCCAATTCAAACAGCCGCGTCAAGATGTTGTGTGTAACCTCCTCCTTGACCACTGTAAGCGAGCCCTCGATGGCCCACTCGTCGAGGCGTGGGCGCACTCGGACATGCTTCGATTGCCCCACCTTCGCGCGTTTAACTAGCAACCCGAATCCCAACGACTGTACGGCTGCGACATGCTCAGCAAACACGCCCCTGATTGACTCGATGGCAGTCCACGATACCGGGGCGCCGCCGATGAGTATTGGCATATCCATTGCATCAAACAACATACCACACTGCGTAAGTTCCTTGTACGTCTTCTGCTTGTCCAGAATTATCCGGGCGCCCGCCTTGAGGATACAGGCGCCGAGGTTGTCGCTCGGCAGGGTCATGTGCTTACCATCATTGTATACGTATCCCTGCCATGTGTGGGGAGGGCAGCGATCGTCGCCCGCCTTGAATGTTCCATCCTTCGATTCCTTGATCGCCGTGCGTTCCTTGTCGATCTGATCCGCCCACCCTAGATTGTCCCAATGGAGAATCAGAGGGGTTGCGCCTTCCAGGCGGAAATTGTACTTCTTTTCAAACATGGTTCTCTCCAATAGCGACTATGCATTTCGGTCGTGGTCCTGTGCAACATGCACTAACTCAAGCCAATTCGCATTTGTCGCATTAAGGTCTTTAGCTTGCGCCATTGACGCCCTTGCCTTGCCATGCCCTGCCTTGCCTCGCCTCGCCTTGCCGTGCCAAGCCACGCCTTGCCTCGCCATGCCCTGACTGCCTTGCCACGCCCAGCCTCGCCGTGTTGCCGTTCGATTGTAATCAGTTATCTGTGCGTCGTTCATGTGTGCCCCTTCAACGGTTCCAATATCGACACCTCGGGCGGGCTTGTCAAAGGGAAAATCGAAGTTTCAGGCGGGATTGAAAACTGAGAGGTGTGTTGGTGCAAGTCGGCCGGGCGCCCGGCAGAGCTGGGACTGACACAAGTGGAGCCCGGGCGAATCGGGACAACCCGGGCTCCC
>DATKVG010000110.1:0-30200 GCA_035530195.1 Bathyarchaeia archaeon
AAAAGGGCTGGCGAAAGCGGAATAGGCATAACAGCTTTACGCAAAAAGAGTTATGGCGTATTAGCGGGGGTGGCAGCGGAAGCTGGAGAAGATCTATGGGACCGGCAAAACCGATGGGACATATAAAAGACGGAGCGGTATTTTTGGGGTTGGTGCTTGCCCGGCAACTAGGCTTGACATGCCGGGGTCATAATGCTACAAAGCAGGGCACAAGCCACAGAGGGGATCGATCATGCCTGAAGAGCCGCGGGAGTACGGAGAGGACGCCGCGCATCGAGACGACGCGCGTCAGGATGACGCGCGTCAGTTGGCGAAATGGGCGGAACGATATGCGCGCAGCCGAACCATACCGTTTCTTGTCCAGTGGGTGTTTATCGTGTTGCTGGTGATCGTGCTGGCGGGTTTGGCGCAGGGGGCGATCTATGCGTGGCGGGCGCGACAGCCGGGGCTGTTATGGTTGATGGTTGCGGTGACGTTTGCGTTGACGCTGGCGCTGCTGTGGTTTTCGATCGCGCGGTGGGGGCGTGAGCGCATCTGGAGCATCAGCGAGTGGTTTTACCGCAAGGAAGGTTACGCGGCGTTCGGCGGGGGTAACAAATCGGACGAACTACGTCGGATGCGGTGGTTGACGGCGCTTGGGTTCGGTCTGATGTTGTACCACCTGGCGGGCGCGGTACTGGTGGGGCTTCGTTACTTGCCGATGCCGTATTTCCAGCCGTTTTCGGCGGTGTACATGGCGCCGTTTTTGGCGGCGATGATCGTGGTGCAGCGCCTGGGGATGTGGGCGTGGATCTGGCCGGCCCTTTACGTGTTGCACGCGCTGCTGATGGTGGCAGGTGTGTGGCGGCCGTTTCCAGGTCAGTGGTTTTTCCTGGACATTATCGTGCCGGTGTTCGGGTACGGGCTGATCTCGATGATCGTCGGCCACATCTACAGCCGATACGCGTTGCGCCGGCTGAAACATCTGGCGCGGGCGGGGCTCGAGGAAGGCGGCGAGGGCGGCAACGAGCCGGGCGAGCAGGCGGGTCGCGAATGAACGAATTGGACCGGACGATTCACGAGCCGGCGCGGCTGCGCATCCTGATGATCCTGTCGGGGGTGGACGTGGCCGATTTCAATTTTTTTCTCGAGACGCTGGGGTTGACGAAGGGGAACCTTTCTTCGCACATGGACAAGCTGGAGAAGGCGGGGTTTGTCGAGGTGATCAAATCGTTCCAGGGGAAGATGCCGCACACGGATTTCCGGCTGACGGACACGGGGCGTGCGGCGCTGGTGGCATACTGGGCGGAGCTCGACTCGATCAGGAAGATGAAGTAGGAACGGCACGGACAAACACGGACTTGCACGGACGAACACGGACACAAACGACCTCTAAACAGAATTCTTCACGGACGGAGTGTTGATCGAGTGATGGGGCATATTGTGGCGGGTTTGGGGGAGATTCTCTGGGACCTGCTCCCCGACGGCAAGCAGTTGGGTGGCGCGCCGGCGAATTTTGCGTATCACACGAAGGTGCTGGGTGCGGATGCGTGGGTGGTGAGCCGTGTGGGGGATGACGGGCTTGGGCGGGAAATTCTTGCGCGGGCGGACGGCCTGAAATTGCAGCGCGAATGCCTGACGATGGACCCGGAGCATGCGACGGGTACGGTTTCGGTGGAGTTGGACGGGGCGGGCGTGCCGAAGTACGTGATCCACGAGAATGTGGCGTGGGATTTTATTCCGGTGACGGAAGAGTTGCTGGGGCTGGCGGGGCGGGCTGACGCGGTGTGTTATGGGACGCTTGGGCAGCGGGGGCGGGTGTCGCGGGAGGCGATTCGTTCGTTTCTGGGGGCGACACGGGAAGATTGTCTGCGGGTGTTCGACATCAACCTGCGGCAACATTTTTTTGGTCGCGAGATACTTGATTGGACGCTCGGAAAGTCGACGGTGGTAAAACTTAACGACGAGGAGTTGCCGGTGGTGGCAGCCACCCTGGGATTCGACATAGGTGAAGAGGACAAGTTCGTCGAGGCGTTGCAGCAGGCGTACGGGGTGAAGGTGGTGGCGGTGACGCGGGGCGTGCGGGGCAGCGTGTTGTACGCCGGGGGTCGGCGGAGTGAACACGGGGGGGTTCGCGTGGAGGTGGTGGACACCGTGGGCGCGGGAGACGCGTTCACGGCGGCGCTGGCGATGGGCCTGTTTCGGGGGCAGGACTTGGACGAGATTAACGAGCGGGCGAACCGGATCGCGGCGTATGTGTGCACGCAAAAGGGGGCTACCCCGGAAATGCCATTGACGGCGTAGGTGTTGCGGGGCATAATGAGGGGGAAGGGGGCGCGACGCAGTCTGCAAAAGGAGGGGCTGGGCATGAAACGGCATGGTTTTACCCTTATTGAACTGTTGGTGGTCATTGCCATAATCGGCATCCTGGCGGCGATACTGCTTCCGGCGCTTGCTCGCGCGCGGGAGTCGGCACGGCGCGCGAGTTGCGCGAACAACCTGAAACAGTGGGGCGTGGTGTTCAAAATGTACGCGGGCGAGTCGCCGGGGAACAGATTTCCGCCGGGCGAGATCGAGCTGGGATGCGGGAGCCGTGCGTGCCTGTCGCTGGGGCCGCTGGTGTCGGCCGTATACCCGGAGTACGCGACGGATTTGAAGATCGCGTTTTGCCCGTCGGACGCCACGGACCAGTTTGAGGATCACTTCGACTCCGACGGCCGGTTTACGCTGCCGCTGAAGATCGACGGGAACGGGCAGCAGGGGGTCGAGGCGATCGACGCGAGCTACACGTACGCTTATCACGTGTACGATCAACTGGGGTCGGATTTCCCGACGCTCGATGTGTCGAGTTACCTGACGGGTGTGATCTCGGCGCTGGGGTTGAACCCCTTGCCGGACGGCCTGACGGACGGCCCGGCCCAGTTTATCGAGTGCATGTACGACCTGCTCGAGTCGGTCGCGCCGTACGTGCCGGATGACGAGGCGGGGTTCAGGAAGGCGGTGGACGCGGACCGGAACGTGTCGCCGGGCAACGGCAATGGCGGCGGCGAGACGGTGTACCGGGTGCGCGAGGGCATCGAGCGGTTCCTGATTACGGACATCAACAACCCCGCGGCAAGCGCGAAGGCTCAGAGCGAGGTGTTTGTGATGATGGACAACATGTCGGTCGTGGTGTCGAAGTTCAACCACGTGCCGGGCGGGTGCAACGTGCTGTACATGGACGGTCACGTCGAGTTTGTGAAATACCCGGGGCCGCCGCCGGTTGACCCGCTGAGCGCGGGTTTCATGCACCTTTTCGACAACGGATAACGCAGGAGGCGCAAGAAAGAGATAAAAAGGACACAAGGGACATAAGGGACACAAGAGACGCAAAAGATCTCGTGAGACAGGTGATTTTCACCTGTCTTTTCGTTTATGGTTCATAGAGTGCGCAGTAGAAGAGGAGTCAAAGCCGTGATTCGCAGAACGTTGTTGGTGTTGGCTGGTTTCTTGTTTGCAGTGCAAGCGGGTGGTGAAGATTGGCCGTGCTGGCGTCATGACGCCGGGCATACGGGGGCAACGCCGGAGAAACTGACGAAAAAACTGCAGGTGCAGTGGGTGCGCGCGCTGCCACCAATCGAGCGGGCGTGGCCGGACGACGAGCGGCTCGAGTTTGATATCGCGTACGAGCCGATTGTGGCGGGGCCTGTCCTGTATATCGGATCGCCGCGGAACGACGCGGTTATGGCGTTTGACGCGGAGACCGGCGTGGAGAAATGGAAGTTTTTCACGGGCGGGCCGGTGCGGTTTGCGCCGGCGGTGTCGGACGGTTTGGTGTACGCGGGATCGGACGACGGGTTTCTGTATTGCCTTGATGCGGTGACCGGAGCGGAAAAATGGCGGTTTAAGGCCGCGTTGTCAGACCGGAAGGTGATCGGCAACAAGCGGATGATTTCGGTGTGGCCGGTTCGCGGCGCGCCGGTGGTGGCCGATGGGGTGGTGTATTGCGCGGCGGGCATCTGGCCTTTCGAGGGGGTGAGCGTGTATGCGCTCGAGGCGAAGACGGGCGCGGTCGTGTGGATGAACGACAACTGCGACGTGACGTTCATGATGCAGCCGCATCACAGCCCGGCATTTTCGGGGATCGCGCCGCAGGGTTACCTGGCGGTGATCGACGACAAGTTGTTGGTACCGAACGGCCGTGCTGCCCCCGCGTGTTTTGACAGAAAGACGGGCAAGCTGCTGTATTTCGAGATGGATCCGAACAACCGGTTCGGCGACTATCGGGTGGGCGTGCTGGGCGGGTTTTTCGTGAACCCAGGCGCCATTTACCAGTTGGCGGACGGGCAGAACCTGGGCAGCTTTCCGTCGCCGGCCGTTTTGAGCGAGGGGTTGATCGCGGGGATCCGCAGGGGGCAGGTTGTGGGATTCGATTTCGCCGCGATGAAGACCGTAAGTACCGAGGACAACAAGAAGCAAAAGCGGTGGAAATGGCAATGCCCGGAGTTGTGGAGTTTTGACGGGAAGGCGACGGACGTGATCGTTGCGGGGGACCGGCTTTACGGGTGTGGGGCACGCGGCGTGTTTGCGCTGGAGATTTCGCGCGGCAAGAAAGAGCCGAAATTGGCGTGGGAACACGATCTGGAGGGCAAAAGAGGCGCGCGGCTGGCCGCGGCAAACGGGCAACTGTACGTGTCGACCTTGGAAGGCAGCATCTATTGTTTCGGTGAGAAGAAAGTAGAGGCGAAAAAGTGGGTGGCGCCGATAAAAGAGGTCAATCCGGACAAAGGCTACGGGCTTCTTGTCGTGAATGCCGAACGCTCCGTTCAGGACGTGGTGGAAAATGTGGCGAGTATTTCGTTTTTTCATTCGGTGATCATCGGCGCCTCCGCGGAAGCGGCAGCAGCCATACGAAACACGCTCGACGAACAGGGCGTCTACGGGACCGGCGCCGCCGTATTGGATGCGGGTTTGAAGGATTTGCCCCCCTATTTCGCGAGCGTTGCGGTGGTGTTGACCGCGCGGCGGATGGAGTGGGTGTCGAGCACGGAGCAGGTTTCGGAGTTGTACGAGCGGCTGCGGCCGTATGGCGGCGAGGCGAGAACGGGGGGGACAGCGGACGTGATCGCCGCGTTGGAGAAGACGGTTAAGGAAGCATTGGCGGGAGCGGAGTTTGGGACGAAGAAAAATGACGACGGCTCGGTGGTGGCGGCGATAGTGCGGACGGGTCCGCTGCCGGGCAGCGCGGACTGGACGCAGCAGTACGCGGATTCGGCGAACAGCGTGGTGTCGAAAGACACGTTGGTACGGGCGCCGCTGGGGCTGCTGTGGTTTGGCGGGTCGTCGAACAAGGACATCCTGCCGCGCCACGGTCACGGCCCGAGCGAGCAGGTAGTCGGCGGCCGGCTGTTTATTGAAGGGCCGGACATGATCCGTGCCGTTGACGTGTATACGGGCTGGGTGCTGTGGCAGGTGTCGTTGCCGGAGATTGGCAAGGCGTATGACAACACGAGCCATCAGCCGGGCGCGAATGCGCTGGGCAGCAATTATGTGTCGGTTTTGGACGGGATCTACGTTGCATATGGGGAGAAATGCCTGCGGCTCGACCCGGCGACGGGAAAAGTAATGTCGGAGTTTACGTTGCCGGCGGCGGACGGGATCGAAAAGCCGGGATTCGGTTACATCGGCGTTTACGACGACGTGCTGGTGGCGGGATCGGGGCCGATGCGGTACGACGAGGAAATCAAGGGCCAGACGTGGAACGCGGTGGCGAGCAAGCGGATCGTGGCGTTGAACCGTCACACGGGCGAGGTGCTGTGGACAACGACTGCCGACGCGGCGTTCCGCCACAACGCGATCGCGCTGGGGGCCGGCAGAGTGTTCTGCATCGACAACGTGACGAGCGAGTACCGGGAACGGCTCGAGCGGCGCGGGATTACGCTGCCGGATCAAGGCAAGCTGCTGGCGCTGGATATCAAGACCGGCCAGGAAATCTGGCGCGCAGACAAGGGCGTGTTCGGGACGTGGCTGGGCTATTCGGTCGAGCATGACATTCTGCTGCAGGCGGGCCGTGCGTCGCGGGACATGTTGCGGGACGAGGCGAACGACCGAATGATCGCGTATCAGGCGGATGACGGGAAGGTGCTGTGGGACCGGGAGGTCAATTACAACGGGCCGTGCCTGTTGCACGGCGACACAATTATCGCGCAGGAGAAGTTTTTCAACCTGCTGACGGGGGAAAGCCTCGAACGGCAGAACCCGTTGACGGGCGAGCGGGCGGAGATGAACTGGACCCGGCAGCACGGGTGCAACACGGCGGTGGCGTGCGCGAACCTGGTGACGTTCCGATCGGCGGCGGCGGGCTTTTTTGATTTGCGGGCGGACGGAGGAACGGGCAACCTGGGCGGGTTCAAATCGGGGTGCACGTCCAACCTGATCCCGGCGAACGGGGTGTTGAACGCGCCGGACTATACGCGGACGTGCACGTGCAGCTATCAGAACCAGACGTCGCTGGCGTTCGTTTACACGCCGGCCACGGAGATGTGGACGTACAACGCGTTTGACGCCGGTAAAGGCCGGGTAAAACGAGTGGGGCTGAATTTTGGCGCGCCCGGCGATCGGCGCGGCGACGACGGCACGCTTTGGCTTGATTACCCGAGCGTGGGCGGGAAATCGCCGGAGGTCAATGTAGCGATCGAACCGGCGGCACCGTCTTGGTACCGGTATCACTCACTTCGGATGAGCGGGTCGGGCCCGGGATGGGTGGTGGCGTCCGGAGGGGAGGGTATACGGCGTGTTCGGGTGACGGTCGAGTCGGGTGCGAAGAAAGAGTGGCCATGCACGGTGCGGCTTTATTTTGCGGAACCGGGCGCGGCTGAAAAAGGCGGGCGTGTTTTCGACGTGGCACTGCAAGGGAAAACGGTGCTGAGCGGTTTTGATATTGCGGGCGAGGCGGGCGCTTCCATGTGGGGCGTGGTGAAGGAGTTCAAAGGCGTGCCGGTGAAAGACGCGCTCGAGATCGCGCTCACGCCGAAGGGCGGGTTGGAGCCGGTGCTATGCGGCGTGGCGATCGTGCAGGAATGAGGAACACGGACGAACACCGACGGACACGGACGGACACGGACAGACATGGACGGATGCTGCCCGGTCTGTTTGCTGCCGTCGCGGCGCTGTTGGGGGCTTGTGCGGCGGATGCGTGCAGCGTGCCGGTGTATCGTTGGGCGCTGGAGCGGTGGGCGGCGGAGCCGTATGTGTTGCGTGTGGTAGATGCGGGCAATGAAGGCCAGGGGTTGGAGGCGCTGCGGCAGAGCAAATCGGCGAACCTGATTGTCGAAGAAGAAGAGGCGCGTGAATCGGGTCAGGGGGGCCGGTTTGAACTTTTTTATCCTGCGGGCGTGGCGGCAGGGCCGGTTTGGTCGGGCGGGGTTCAGTTGCTGGAGCCGCAGGCGGTGCTGGATTCGCCGGTTCGGCGGGAACTGGTGCGGCGGCTGCTCGACGGCCAGTCGGCGGTGTGGCTGCTGGTGAAATGCGGAGATCGGGCAAAGGATCAGGCGGTGGCGGCCGTTTTAAACGAGCAGATTGCGCTGGCAAACCGCACCCTGCGCCTGCCGGATCTGACGGGCGATCCGGTGCTGGATGCGCCGGGTGCGCCGAACGTCGCGGGGCTGCGGGTCGAGTTTTCGCTCATCGAGATCGCGCGCGATGACGAGTCGGAGGCGGTGCTATTGCGGATGCTGATGCAGAGCGAGCCGGACTTGGAGCGGACACCGGGCGATCCGGTAGCGTTTCCGGTGTTTGGCCGTGGGCGTGTGTTGTACGCGCTGGTGGGGCCGGGCATCAACCCCGAGATGATCCTGAAGGCGTGCGCGTTTATCGTGGGCCCGTGCGCGTGTGAGATCAAGAGCGACAACCCGGGGTTTGACCTGCTGCTCGAGGCGGATTGGGACTCGGGCGCCGGGGGTGTTAAACTGGCGGGCAATATCGAGCTGCCGCCGCTGCCGGGCACGGCGCTGGCGAGCCCGGCGGCGCTTCCGCAGGCTCGGGCGGAGAAGACGGCGGTTGTGCGGAACGCGGCGGCGGTCGTTTTAGGCTTAGTGGTATTGATTGGCACAGCGAGTATTGTGCTGTCGCGGCGGTCAGGCGGCGGCAAACATGCGGGAACTGGATTATGAATGTCTGGCGGCTGGTTTGGCGGGAGATAGGTTACCGGAAGGGGGACTTTTTGCTGGGCGTGGCGGCGGTGCTGGTAGCGGTGGGCTGCCTGGTGGGCGTGATGACGCTGTTGCGGGCGCACGGGGGGCGCGTGGCCGAACTGAACGCGCAAAAACAGCAGGAGACGGCACAGCTGATGGCGCTCGCCCAGGATGATTACCGCAAGATGATGAAAACTATGGGTTACAACGTGGTAATCCTGAGTTCGGACGAAGACCTGAGCGAGTTCTGGACGGACGGGTTCGCAAAAAAACTGATGTCCGAGGAACTGGTGAGCCGGTTGTGCAAATCGGAAATTGCCACGATCCAGCACGTGTTGCCGCAGCTTTACGAGAAGATCGCGTGGCCGGAACGGGACAACTGCTCGGTCATCCTGATCGGGGCGCGCGGCGAAGTGCCGCACAAGCACAGCAACATGAAAGAGCCGATGCTCGACCCGGTCGAGCCGGGCAAGTTGCGGGTGGGTTACGCGCTGGCGCGGAAACTGGGCATTAAGGCGGGGGACAACGTGACGCTGCTTGGCGCGCCGTTCACGGTATCCGAGGTGCACGAGGAGCGGGGCAACACGGACGACGTGAGTGTGTGGATGCACATGGCGCAGGCGCAGGAACTGCTGAAAAAACCGGGGCAGATTAACGCCATACTGGCGTTGAGTTGCCTGTGCGCAAAAGGCGACCTCGAACTGATCACCAAACAACTCAGCGCGATCCTGCCCGAGACGCAGGTGATTCACCGGATCCCGGAGGCGTTGATCCGGCTCGATGCGCGGTTCCGGATGGCCACGCTGAGCCAGGAAACGATTGCGAAAGAAACCGAATATCACAGCCGGCTGGGAACCGAGCGCGAGGCGTTTGCGTCGTGGCTGGTGCCGCTGGCGATCGTAGCGGCAACGGTGTGGATCGGGTTGCTGGCGTGGGGCAACGTGCGCGAGCGCCGTGGCGAGATCGGCATTTTGCGGGCGCTGGGCCTGCGGTCGCGGCAGATCCTCGGCGTGTTCCTGGCGAAAGCGCTACTGGTGGGTTTCGCCGGCGCGTTCGTTGGTTATGCAGGCGGACTTATCGCGGGAATGGCGTGGAGCGCGGCGGAAGGTGTGCCGGTGACGGCGGCGTCCGCGGCGGGGTTGTTCGACTGGCGCCTGCTGATGTCTGTGCTGGTGCTGGCGCCGTTGCTGGCATGCGTGGCGAGTTGGCTGCCGGCCCTGATTGCGGCCCAACAGGATCCGGCCGTGATCCTGCGCGAGGAGTAGCGGGCGATGATCGAAGTGAAGAACCTGTGCAAGACGTACACGGGCCGCGGCAACAAGGTCGTGGCGCTTGATAACGTGTCGCTGGCGGTAAGAGCGGGCGAGTTTGTGGCGGTGCAAGGGCCGAGCGGCTGCGGGAAAACGACGCTGCTGCTGGCGGTCGGTGCGTTGCTGATGCCGACCTCGGGATCGGTCAGTGTCGACGGCAAGGACCCGTACGGGCTGTCGGCGGAAAACCGGGCGCGGTTTCGCGGGACTACAATCGGGTTTGTATTCCAGCAGTTTCATCTCGTGCCGTACCTCAGCGTCGAGGAGAACATTCTGGCGGCGTCGCTGGCGGGGCCGGTGAACGGCGCGCGGGAGCGGGCGAACGCGCTGATGGCGCATTTTCAGTTGTCGGGCCGGGCGCGGCACGTGCCGGCCGAACTGAGCGTCGGGGAGCGGCAGCGGGTTGCGCTGGCGCGGGCGCTGCTCAACCAGCCCAAGGTGGTCCTCGCCGACGAGCCGACGGGCAACCTGGATGGGGAGAACGCGGAGATTGTGCTCAAACACTTGGCCGAGTTTGCGCAGCAGGGTGGCAGCGTGCTTCTGGTGACGCATGACGCGCGTGCGGCACGGTATGCATCAAGGAGAATTGTAATGGACTCTGGGCGAATGGCTGATTGAACCGTTGCTTTCTGATTCAACTTCTTTTATGTTATTAGCACATTTCCGCCACAGAAAAAGATCTAGCGTATTGATTCATGCTGTTGCCCTCTTATCCAAGCGGGCTCTTGTCCGGCTGACGTTGGCAAGAATGTCTTCCGCCTTGGCGGTCCAGACGAACGCCATAGGATTCGCATTATGTTGTTGAACACAGTCCACTACGGCTTTCACGAGTTCAGCGACGGACTTACACCCAATTCCTTGGCCAGTGTCCGGGTGCTTCAGCGGGTGGCGATCGACGCGACCTAAGCCGGCTGAGAAGCCGCATTCAGAATCTTTGTTCGCGACCTTAAGCCAACATCTACGCGTCGTGCGCAGATGTCGCGTACAAAGATTCTAAGGACTCGCAGTTAACAAGAGTGAGTTCATAATCCTGATTGAAGCTTCGAGTCTGCACGAGTTACGAACTAATCGTATTTAATAGAGAAGTTGCGGGAAGGTGGCCCGAGGTCTGAGGTGGCGGGAATACGACGAGGCCGCCACGGACTCGCCCGTGGTGGCCTCGATATGCGTGAACTACGAACCGAAAAGTTCGTAAACTACTAGTCTGAAGTTTTGCCATTTTGCGAGGTGCAGAAGATACAAAACACTCGCAAAATGGCTAAATTCGGAGGTTTTACACGACCCTGCAATGAATCGCGACAAGAAGTGGGGTTGGCAAAAACCCCAGGAGTTGTTGAAATATCGAATAACATTGGCATTTTACGCTTCCAAGAATGGCAAAACTCCAGGCTAGGGCGTCTGAGTGGCAACCAGCCTCACATCTTGCATCATAAGTACGCATTGAATGCTCCTTGTCTGTTAGTAATGCGGCAAGAAGGGGCAGTTTGTTTCAGTCGGCCAGGACCAAACTTGCGCCGGCATAGATTCATACGTGCGAGGCTTCGAGCCGAGAGTCCGCCCTGGACTATGGTCTGGTAAACGCCTAGAGTATACTTAGACAGAGAGGTTAAGCATTATCGAACCGATATTGGCACATAGTCCAGCGCCCTCATTCAGAGAGGCTTTATGCGTATCAGAACTGGGCATGTCACAAGCGGCATTATAGTCAGCGGCATCGTTGCGGCAGTCTTGTTTTGGGGGTGGGAGTATAGTGTCTCCAACGACATTCACCCAGAATCGGTCCGCCAGTCTGTCCGAGATTCAGTCGTGGTGGTTTTTTCCACGGATGCACGGAGCGCGGAGATCGGCACAGGATTTGTTCTGGAAGAACAGTCGTGGGTGGTTACGGCATGGCACAATACTGTCCGGCTGTCAGAAAAGGGGGCGCACCGCGAGCCTGTGGTCCTCTTTGTGGCAAGTCCATATTATGGCGATGTCTTTGTGGGCGAAGTCGTGGCGAGCGATCCGCTCAAAGACATCGCGGTTCTTCACGTGGACTGGCCGATACCCCATCCCCACCTTCAACCGGCCCAAGATACAGCCGGCTTGGGTGAAGAGGTCCTTGCAGTCTCCTATACAGCGCCTCGAGCGGGCGAGGAAGTATCCGCTGATAAGGGGGGACCGACGCCAGATCTTCACGTTGAACGTCTGCGGGTTACCAAGTCTGGCGCAGACTCCTCCATTGCGAATACTAGCCAGCCGTGGGAAACATGGCATAGTCGGACATCCGACATAACCCACGGCTGGAGTGGCTGCCCCGTTCTGAATGCGGATTATGCTGTGGAAGGCCTCCTGACACGGCTGCATATCCTGCAATTGAAGGAAGGCAACCCTGAAACGCGACCGGAGATTTACCCTTTGGGTGTCTTAATGAAAGATATCCGCCCCCTCGTACCCTTGTCCGCCGGGTTTGAGACGAATCCGCGTGTTCACCCAACTCCTCCCAATGATGCATCGGAAGCTTTCAGATCCCTGGTGAACGCCATTGATGCATTGCTCTGCAGAGAGATGCAACGGGCAAAAAACGAAGCCCTCCGTTTTATTGCGCTTCGCCCGGATTCGCCTGTCGCACACATTGTCGTGGCGGACATCCTCGGCCACGCATCTGAACCCGAACTTGCCGAAAGAAACGCGAACATCGCACGGAAACTCGCCCCCGACAATGCAATGGTGCATCTTTGCCGAGGCAAAGTGCTCATGGCTGTCGGCAAACACGGAGATGGGTTGGACTCTTTGCGCAAAGCGGCGGAACTCCAGGCGGCCAACTTGCCGGCCATGCAAAGCCTGCTTGTGGCACTGAGACATAATAAGGAATACGTAGAAGCGGAGCGAATCGGTCGCGCTGCCGTCCCCCTGATGCCTGAAAATGCGATAGTGCGCGCCGAATTGGCGTGGGTGCTTAACGAAACGGGGAGGAGGGACGAAGCCATCGAAGCGTTCCACGAAGCGATTCGATTGTACCCGGAGAATCATCAATACCGGCGCCATCTGGGGCTTGTCTTGGAGAAGGCTGGCCATTATGACGAAGCCGAAGCGCATTATCTCCAACTAACAACTCTCGAACCCGAGAATCCTGTTGTTTGGTATTGGTATACCGATTTCCTCGTGAAGAATAGACCCGGCATGCACAGGCTCGCGCTCCGGGCCCTCAGGAAGATCGAATCGCTGAACGTCGCGACGACTCCCGCCGTTTCCCCAAGCGAAGTGCAAGAGTTGCGTCAGCAGATAGAGTTCAGCCAAGACCAAGAGCGAGAAGATAGTTCTAGGCCAATAAAGACATATTGAGTATAGAAGTGGGACTCACACGAGCGTGGATCTAACAGGCAACTCTATATGGTGGATAAAGGGGACGGTGGTCGGTTGACCAATCAAGGGATATCCGATGTTCTCGTGTCACGCGACGAGCTATTTTTCACGTCCTTCAAGCAAAATGCATATTTCACGTTGAAGAAAAAAACAGAATAGCCTAACCAGCGGATCGAGACGGACGCTGTCGCGCCGCTCATCCGCGTACCGTTCGACGAAAGGAGATGTGATTTGGAAAAGACACATGATCGCCGGTTTCTTGGTGCGCTTGGATTTCTTGGTTTCCTAGGTTTCCTGGGATTCTTGGGGACCGAGAGTTACCAACATCTGGCCAGATTCGCCTGGCTTGCCTGTTTGTCGCTGGTTTCACTCTTGGTCTTGATCCCTCGGGACAAGTCGAAAGTGAGTGTCCCGTACCGACTGGACAATCTTGCAGCAATCTTCGCGGTGTTGGCGGGCAAATCGGGCCAATCTGAACAAGACCAAAAGAAGAAAACATAGAACGTCGAACAATACGCTGCACGTGACCGCGAGAAGCGCCCGAAAGAAGAACGCCAGGCAATTGCCATGTCTAAGATATTCAAAATAATGCAAGGCACGTTATGGCTCACCAGTGAGACCCAAGCCGCAGGCTAATCACCGATTCCAGAACGGAGCTCGAATGGATCGTGGGGCCCGACAAGGACATTAATTACGACGATGCGGAGGCTTGGTTGCGGGACTGCGAAGTGGCGGGCGGCGGCTGGGGCATGCCCAGTTCCCGGAAAATATGGGAACAGTGGTCCATAGGCAATTTAGCTTCCGGCAGACTCGAGGCGGCTTTCGTGCAAAGCGGCAATCGAATGTGGACAGGCGCAGTCGATGCGTCGAGGGTGTCCTACTTCCTCTTGCTCAGGGCAGAGTTTTTTGTTGGCAGCCGCACTGAATCGCCAGGTTTCCGGGTGCTTGGGGTCCGCGGATCCTACCCAAGGAGGTGTGTGCGCTGAGGACTGGAAAGACATCTTCATCGGTGTAAAAATCCATTGCCTGGAACAGACTCCCAAGAATCTTCCCAGCGGGGAACGGATTCGAACCGCCGAGATGGCCTGACCTTTGGGTTCCCGCCCCAATAAGGTCGGCGAGCGTCATGACGCTCGCCAAAAAAATTGAACCACGGCGAATCAAGCATCATGCCAACGCCCGGTGGTCCTTCTTTTGGCGGCCCTCTTCAAGCGCGCCTCAGTGAGTTGCGAGTTCGTATTCAGGAGTGCTCTTTCAATTCCGAGACATTTACGAACTTCATCTTCTCTTGTTAGTCGATGCATAATTCCCGCCTATGACAACCGAGGCAGCGAACAAGGCACTGTCATCTTAAGTCTTTGCTTTGCAGTAGGATAGAACGCTGGCATCAGTTTACCCAAAGGCCCAGAAACGACGAAGCCATCACGATTTGTCTCGTGATGGCTTCTGTATCCCGGAATTACGAACCATCAAAGTTCGTAAATTACTGGTGGCTCCCCGAGTCACGCCTCGGCGTGACGACCTAGTGGTTAATCCCGCCTGCGGCGGGACTCTATTCCGCCTTTGGCGGAACCTTCGGCAGCCTGAGCTTGTTGTCCTGCGAGGAATCGGCCGATTCCGCGTTTCTTGACTTGCTTTTCGCGGGCCATGGCCTCGGCACGGGTCGAATATGCCTCGCTCCACACCAGCACCCAAGGCCCTTCAAACCGTTTTGTCGTCTTGGAGAGAACGTACTGGGGATCATTATGCTGGCGAACCCGCCGCGCTACGTCACTCGTCGAGCCACAGTAGAAGCGGCCGGACGTTTCACTCTGAATGATGTAGGCCCAATACAAAAAGCCACCCCTTTGGGTGGCTGATAAGTGATGGCTCCCCGAGCAAGACTCGAACTTGCGACCTAGTGGTTAACAGCCACCCGCTCTACCAACTGAGCTATCGGGGAATGAAAAAGCGGTGCAATTGTAGCATGCGGGGGTGCGGATTTTCAAATTTGGGCCGTCATTCGCGTTATTCGGCGAAGAGCAGGGCGGCGTCGATGAACTGGCCTCCTTTGTCCTGGTGGGTGTGTATGGCGATGGTATTGGGGCCGTTTTGCAGGGCTCTTTTGATGTTGGTGGTGACGTCGAAGCCGTTGTAGGTGTCGTTCCATCGGCCGGCTTTCCAGAGTGGCTGGCCGTTGAGTTGGATTTGGGTTTCGTCGTCGTGGTGGATGACGAGCATGGCGCGGGAGAAGTTGGCGCCGTCGTAGTCGAATGTTCGGCGCAGCCAGATGTCGGGCGTGGTCCAGGGGGTGCGGATGGCCCATTCGGAACCGGGTTTGTTGCCAAACCCGCCTGGGCCGGTTTTCCATGCGGAGTCGTCGAAATCGGGGTTGGTCCAGTCGGCGGCGTCTGCGGACGCCGCGGCGGGTACGTTGAACGTGTAGCGCCAGTCGGCTGCTGCTGGACCGTCGGGTGCGCCGCCAAGCAGGACGCGCCAGGCGGCTTTTGGCGTGGGGATGACCAGTGGCGGGTTGGTTTCGTAGGCGGCGGTTCGTGACTGGATTTTGCGGAGACGTTCGGCGTCGAACTTGAGCTTACGGTCGAACGTGTAGATGCCGTTTTGTTCCTGCTCGATGTCGGTGAGCTGGGTGTAGCAGTAGCCGAACATGAGCCGGTTGTCGAGGAGCGCGTTGGTGAGGGCCTCGTAGCGGGCGTAGAACTCGTCGATGGTCTTTGGCGCGTTTCCGTAACCCCAGCCGCCCGAGATGTTCCAGCCGATGCCGCCGTACTCGCTGACGAAGAACGGCAGGGGCCGCCAACCGCTCGCGGGCCGGTACCGGTCGGGCACGGCGAGGCCGGACCCGATGTTGTCCCACCGGGCCCGGAACGTCTCGAGGTTTTGGTCGTAATCGTGTGCGTCGAGCGCATCCGGTTGTGGGACCCCGTGGTAGTAGCCGCTGGATTCGATCACGGGCCGGGCGGGGTCGATGGCACGTGTGACGTTGACGATGACGGCCTGGAGTGCGCCGGCTTCGGGGGGCGTCTCGTTGAACGGGCACCAGCCGATCACGGCGGGATGGTTGCGGTCGCGGCGGAGGATCTCGGTCCATTCGTTAATGACGGGCAGGTCGATGCGCCGGTCGTTGTAGTTAAGGCCCCAGTTGGGGAACTCGCCCCACACGAGGTAGCCGAGCTTGTCGGCCCAATACAGGAACCGGGGCTCGAACACTTTCTGGTGGAGCCGTGCCCCGTTGAAACCGACAGCCTGGGATTGCTCGATGTCGCCGCGGAGTTCGGCATCGGCAGGAGCGGTCCAGACGCCGTCGGGGTAGAAGCCCTGGTCGAGCACGGTGCGCTGGAACACGGGCTTGCCGTTGATGAGTATGGCGGCGCCTTGGATGGTGACGTCACGCAGGCCAAAATAGGATTCGACTTGGTCGACGACAGCGCCGTCTTTGTTAACCAGCGCCAGGTTGAGCATGTAGAGGAACGGGTCTTCGGGCGACCAGAGGCGTTGCGGGTCGACGGCGAGTGTGAGGCGGGTGTTGCGCCAGTCGGCGGGTACTTGGGCGTCGCCGGCGCGATTGTTTTCGGCAGAGGCGCCGGCGCGAAAGACGAGTCCCTCGCATGGGCCTTCGATTTCCGCCTCGATTGTGACGCGGCCGGTGGCGGCGCTTGGCTGGATGTGGGCGTCGCGGATGTAGGTCGAACCGATGCCTTCCAGCCAGACGGTCTGCCAGATGCCGGTGGTGCGGGTGTAGAGGCAGCCGTAACTCTCGGGCTTCTCGCTCTGCTTGCCGCCGGCTTGGAGCCCGGTGCGGACGTCGTCATATGCGTGGACGACGATCATGTTCTCGCCGGGGCGGATCTGGCGAGTTACGTCGAACCAGAACGGTGCGCTGCCGCCGGTGTGCTCGCCGAGGAGTTCGCCGTTAAGCCACACCCGCGTCCGCCAGTCGCACGCCCCGATGTGCAGGCGGACGCGCGGCGAGTTCCAGCCGGGCTTTTGGAATGTGCGCCGGTACCAGACGTTGCGCACGAAACCTTTCCGCTCGAGCCCGGAAAGTTTGCTTTCGCGGCAAAACGGGACAACGATCGTGTCAGGATAGGGCTGGCCTTCGGCAAACGAAGCGGCGTCGTCGTCGGTTTCGGCGAACTCCCACGTGCCGTTGAGGTTGAGCCATTCGGCGCGCACCATCTGCGGGAACGGGTGTTCGGGCCTGGGCACGTCTTGTTGGGCGCACGCGGCGCCCGGCACGAAAAGCGTAGTAGCCATAACCATAATGCACGCCAAACCAGCCAAACTGAGTGTCAGATTCATGGTTGCCCCTCCGCACTTATTGCGTGAATACGCGGCAAGTATAGCATGAGGCCGTTCGCACGCGGAGCCAGCGGTGGGCCGGCGCGGGCTGGAAGACCGAGGCTAGTTGGCGAGCGTAATGATGAGATCGACGACCTGCGATTTGCGTTGTTGCCGGGCGCAATCGAGCGGGGTGAGCTGGTTGTTATTGAGCGCGGCGAGGTCGGCGCCGGCGTTGACGAGCAGTTCGACCATCCTGGCCTGGCCGAACAGTGCGGCGGTGTGAAGGGGCGTGTCGCCGAACGAGTCGCGGGCGTTGATATCGGCGCCGTGGGCAATTAGGGCCTGTGCTTCGTTGGTTCTGCCGAGCATGGCGGCAACGTGGAGTGGCGTGAGGCCGGTGTTATCCTTCGCGTTGATGTCGGCGCCGTTTTCGAGCAGCAGATCGATCATTTCCGGCGCGCCATACGTGACGGCGTAATGGAGCGGCGTCTTGCCGAGCTTATTGCGTGCCATGACGAGTTGGGGATTGCCCGCGATCATGGCGCGTGCGGCTTCGACATCATGGCGGGCGACGGTGTCGTGCAGGCTGGGGGTGCAGCCAGCAAGGATAGCGCCCAGGACGAACAGCGCTAAAGCGGTTACAAAAGTCACGCTAAAGCGCGCTTTTACTATGGGTAATAGGCCAAGATCACCCCGTCTGAAGACGGGTGGCAAAGGTCGGCCGGAGACGGCCGGGAGCCGGCTGAAGCCGGCTAAGACACTTCGGCAAGCAAGTGTAAAGGTTATTCTAGTTGCCATTCGCATCTGTCCCTGCTTGTTGCACTTAATACGTCAGCTTTAGAACCGGCGTATTAATGCCCAGCTACTCGACGGTAGCTTTCTTGTACCATTCGGCGGCGTTTTCGGGCGTGATGAGAGCCGGATCGAGCATCATAGTCTGCGGCACGGTTTCACCATGGGCGAGTTTGACGGCGGCTTCGAGCCCTTCGGCGGCGCAGGTGGGATAGTAGAACGTGCAGGCGAGGCGGCCGTCCATGACGTGCTTGATACCACCGTCGGGCCCGCCGAGCCCGTCGACGCCGACGAAGATCATTTCCTTGTCGCGGTTGGCGTTTTTGGCGGCCCAGTAGCAACCGATCGCCATGGGGTCGTTATGGGCGTAGACGACGTCGATGCGGGGGGTCGCCTGGAGGATGGTTTCCATGCGTTTGAGCGCTTCATTCTGGATCCAGCCGGCGACTTCCTCGATCACCTTGACGTTGGGGATGGGGTCGATGAACTTCCGCGCGCCGTCGTGGCGTTCTTCCTGCGGCTTAGTGCCGAGCAGGCCTTTCATCTCAACGACGATCGGATCGGCAATGCCTTTGGATGCAACGTATTTGGCGACAAACTCGCCCGCCATCTCTCCGATCTTGACGTTGTCGGCGCCGACGAACACGTCGTAGACCGGCTCGACGAGGTTGCGTTCGAGGCAGACGACTTTGATGCCGGCGTCTTTGGCGCGTTTGACGGGGGCGGTGATGGGCGCGGCCTCGTTGGGCGCGACGATGAGGACGTTGACCTTCTGGATGATGAAATTCTCGATCTGTGCGATCTGGCGCGCGTTGTCCTGCTGGGCGTCCTGGATGACGAGATCGCAGTCGGCATACTTTGTTATTTCGCGTTTCATGATGTTGTTTTGGACCGTGCGGTAGGGCTCTGCGCTGTTGCACTGGGAGAACGCGATGACGAGTTTTTTGGCGTTGGATGTTGTTTGCTGCCCGCAGCCGGCCAACACCACAAGGGTTACCACGGCCATTGTCCATGCGCATTTGCCGAAGCGTTGCATGACGATCTCCCCGACCGGCGCGGGCCAGGCCTACGCCGTCTTTTTCTTACCCAGCAGTTGCAGCCAGACGGCCGCCAGTATGATAACGGCTTTCAGCATCCACTGCACGTTCTCGTCGACGTTTTTGAGGCCGAGAACGTTGGAGAGGATCCCGAGCGCGAGCGCGCCGACCACGGTGCCGAGTATGCTGCCTTTGCCGCCGGCGAGGCTTGTCCCGCCGATCACGGCTGCGGCGATGGCGTCGAGTTCGTAGGCCATGCCGGCCTTGGGATCGCCCTGGTGGGTTTCGCAGCAGTACAGGACGCCGGCGATACCGGCGATGAAGCCGGAGAACAGGTAGACGCGCACTTTCACCCAAGTCACGTTGATGCCGGACAGCCGGGCGCAATCTTCGCTGCCGCCGACCGCATAGAGGTACCTGCCGAACCGGGTGTTGTTGAGCAGGATGAACGCCACCACGGTTACGACAAGGAATGCGGGCACCACGAAGGCTTTTTGGCCAATGAAATTGACGACGGCCGCGGTGCGCACATCGTAACCGACGGCGATGGTCTGGTTGCTGACCAGCCATTTGGAGAGGCCCCGCGCGCCGATCATGGCCGCGAGCGTGACGATGAACGGCTGCATCCGCAGTTTCGAGATAACCACGCCGGATGCTAGGCCGAAGCCGGCCGTCATCGCCAGGGCCGCCAGCACGCCCGCGTAGGCGGAATACGACGCGGTGACGGTGGTGAAAATGTAGGCGAACACGGTGCAGGAAAGGGCCAGCAGCGAGCCGACGCTGAGGTCAATCCCGCCGCTGATGATGACGAGCGTCATTCCCATGGCCAGAATGCCGATGTCGGAGATCTGGCGCAGGACGTTGGCCAGGTTCGCCTTCTGCCAGAAGACCGGGTAGGTTTCGCCCTCGCGCCACGGCGAAAACACCGTGGCCAGGATTACCACAAAAATCAGGGTCGCCAGAGGCCTTAGCCAGCCGTACTGGGATAGTTTCTGCTTGACCACTCGGGAAACCTTCCAACTGTTCACTATTCTTTCTGCGAAACAAGGGGTATTTTGCACATTTGTTTGATTGTTTACAAGCGCGATGGCAGGAACCGGGAATAGAAGCGGTTAGATACAGGCTTACAGACGGCAGATTTTTTTCTTGACAGCAGAAGCATCGGCGGCTATACTTTACTAAACTGATTAACTTAGTTTAATAAACTAAGACGGGGCAGAGCGAGGAGCGAACGCCATGAACGTTTTCGACGATGCCAGCTACAGTATAGGCAACACGCCGCTGGTATACCTGCGCAAGCTGGGTGCGGGATTGAAGGGGCGGGTGCTGGTGAAGGTGGAGGGCCGGAACCCGGCGTATTCGGTGAAATGCCGGATAGGGGCTGCGATGGTGTGGGACGCGGAGAAGCGCGACGTGCTTTCGCCGGGTGGCACGATTGTCGAGCCGACCTCTGGTAACACGGGCATCGCGCTTGCCTTTGTGTCTGCTTGCCGCGGTTACAACCTCGTGCTTACCATGCCCGAGACGATGAGCCTGGAGCGGCGGAGCATGCTGAAGGCTTTTGGGGCGCGCCTGGTCCTGACGCCGGGGAAGGATGGGATGCCGGGGGCGATCCAGGAAGCCGAGCGAATCGCGTCCGAGAATCCCGGCTACTTCCTGCCTAACCAGTTCAAGAACCCGGCAAACCCGGCGATTCATTTCAAGACCACGGGCCCGGAGATCTGGAAAGCGACAGACGGGACCGTGGACGTATTTGTGGCCGGCGTGGGAACGGGCGGGACCATCACGGGCGTTAGCAGTTACATCAAGCAGTTCAAGAAAATCGAAGCTATCGCGGTGGAACCCGCGGGTTCGCCGGTGTTGTCGGGCGGCCAGCCGGGGCCGCACAAGATCCAGGGGATCGGCGCGGGGTTCAAACCGGACACGCTGGACCTCAGCGTGGTGGATCGGGTCGAGCCGGTGAGCGACGAGGAGGCATTTGAATATGCCCGGCGGCTGACGCGCGAGGAAGGCCTCATCAGCGGGATCAGTTCGGGCGCGGCGGTGGCGGTTGCGGTGCGCATAGCGGGGCAGGATGAGTACGAGGACAAGACGATCGTGGCGATTCTGCCGGACTCGGGCGAACGGTATTTGTCGACGCCGCTGTTTGAGTGATTGCGGATTGCGGATTTTTTTAGCCGCAAAGAACGCAGAGATCTCAAAGAAAAGGGACATAAGGGACTTAAGGGACATAAAAGAGCGTGACAAGAAGGAGTAAGTGAAGATGGGTAAGGTGCCGGGTTTGGGAACGCGGGCGATCCATGCGGGCCAGGAGCCTGATCCGGCAACGGGCGCGCGGGCCGTTCCCATTTATCAGACGACTTCGTACGTGTTCAAAGACACGGCGCATGCGGCGCGGTTGTTCGGGCTGGAGGAATTCGGGAACATCTACACGCGCATCATGAACCCGACCACGGACGTGTTTGAGAAACGGATGGCGGCACTCGAGGGCGGGGTGGGCGCGCTGGGGGTGGCGTCGGGTTCAGCGGCAATCACGCTGGCGGTGCTGAACATCACGCGGGCGGGTCAGAATTTTGTCTCATCGAAAACGTTGTACGGGGGTACGTACGCGCTGTTCGTGCACACCCTCAAGAATTTCGGGATCGAGGCCCGGTTTGCGGACGCGGCGGACCCGGAATCGTTTGCGCGCCTCATCGACGACAACACGCGGTTTCTCTACGTCGAGACGATCGGCAACCCGGCCAACGACATTGCGGATTTCGAGGCGATCGCCAAGGTGGCGCATGATCACGGCATCCCGTTCATGGTGGACAATACGGTGGCGTCGCCGCTGCTGTTCAGGCCGATCGAGCACGGGGCGGATATCGTGGTGCATTCGGCGACGAAAATCATTGGCGGGCACGGCACGTCCATCGGCGGCGTAATCGTGGACGGCGGAACGTTCAACTGGGCCAACGGCAAGTTTCCGGAGATCGACGGGCCAAACGAGAGCTACCACGGGGCGAACCTGTACGAGGCGCTCAAGCCGATGGGCAACATCGCGTACATTGTCAAGGCGCGTGTGACGCTGCTGCGCGACATGGGGCCGGCGCTGTCGCCATTCAACGCATTCTTGCTGCTGCAGGGACTGGAGACACTGCATCTGCGTGCGCCGCGTCATTGCGAGAACGCTTTGAAAGTTGCCCGCTTCCTCGAGGGGCACAAGCAGGTGGCGTGGGTCAATTATCCGGGGCTCGAGAGCCATCCGGATCACGCCCTCGCAATGAAATACCTGCCGGACGGGCAAGGCGCGATTCTCGGGTTCGGCCACAAAGGCGGGTACGACGCCGCGGTGAAGTTCATCGACAGCGTGAAGCTGGCTTCGCACCTGGCAAACGTGCTCGATGCAAAGACGCTCGTGATCCACCCGGCATCGACGACGCACCAGCAACTGAGTGAGGCCGAGCAACGGGCCGCGGGCGTCACGCCGGATTATATACGGGTTTCAGTGGGGCTCGAGGACGCCGAGGATATTATCGCGGACCTGGACCAGGCGCTGGGGTAAATGAAGGAAGGCTGGTGGCCGGTGGCCGGTGGCTGGAGGATCCGACGGATCAGACGGATCAGACGGATCGGGCGGATCATTGGCAGTTGGCTAAGCGCCGCCACCGCCCGGTCGCGCGGGAGCGCGACCCCACCGCCCTCCCATCCGCACTTTATTAGCGGCGGGCTCGCGCCCCGATTATAATAGCTGGAGAGGCGTTAACACGGGTGAGTGAGTTAATCCATGGCCGAGCCGGGTTCCGTCGGCGTAGTTGAGACGAAAGTCCATACATTCGCCGAATCTCCGAACGAGATGGCGCTCGATTGCGGGCGGCGTCTGGGCCCGATCACGCTTGCTTATGAGACCTACGGCACGCTGAACGCCGACCAATCCAACGCCGTCCTGATCCTTCATGCGCTTTCGGGGGACGCCCATGTGGCCGGTTACCACTCGGCGGACAAGTCCGTTGACGAGTCCAAACCCGGTTGGTGGGACGCGATGGTTGGGCCGGACAAAGGGTTCGACACCAACAAGTATTTTGTGATTTGCTCGAACATGCTTGGCGGGTGCAGAGGTTCGACGGGCCCAGGCTCGGTTGATCCGGCGACGGGCAAGCCTTACGGGCTGTCGTTTCCCATCATCACGGTAGCGGACATCGTTCGTGCGCAGCAGTACCTGATCGACCACCTGGGGATCAAAAGACTGTTAGCGGTCGCGGGCGGGTCGATGGGCGGGATGCAGGCGCTCGAGTGGGCGGTGCGCTACCCGGCGCGGGTGAAATCGGCGCTGATCATCGCGAGCACGCACCGGAGCGGTGCCCAGGAAATCGCGTTCAACGCGGTGGGCCGTCATGCGATCCTCGGCGACAAGACCTTCGAGGCGGGCGACTATTACGATTCGACGCTGCCCACGAAAGGCCTGTCGATCGCGCGGATGCTGGCGCACATCACGTATCTTTCGCAACAGTCGATGCACGCGAAATTCGGGCGCGCCCTGAGGTCGAGCGACCAGTTCAGCTACGATTTCGACAGCGAGTTCTCGGTCGAGACGTACCTGGATTACCAGGGGCAGCAGTTCGTGAACCGGTTCGACGCCAACAGCTACCTCTACATCACCAAGGCGATCGATTATTTCGACATCGGCGCCGAGTTCGGGTCGCTCGAGGAGGCGACGGCGAGAATCGAGGCCAAGACGCTGGTGCTGTCGTATTCGAGCGACTGGCTGTACCCGCCTGCGCAATCCGAGGAGATGGTGTACGCGCTGATGCGCAACCGGAAAGACGTCACGTACTGCAACATCGAGTCGGCCTACGGGCACGATGCGTTTCTGCTCGAAGTCGACGTGATGGAGCGGATCATCCGCGGGTTTCTCGAAAATGCCGCCGACCCGTCGCGGCCCTGCAAAAAGACGGCCGCGTGCGCGTGCAAGGCGTCCGACCAGACCGCGCCGGCGCCGGCTTCGCCCAACAGCATCTACGCCGGGCGGCGCATCGATTACGACCGGATTATCGATTTGGTCGAGCCGGGCAGCCGTGTGCTGGATATCGGGTGCGGCAACGGGGTGCTGCTGTGCCGGCTGATCCGGGAGAAACAGGTTCAGGGGGCGGGGATTGAACTGGCGCAGGAAAACCTGATCAGTTGCGTCGAATGCGGCATCAGCGTGATTCAGGCGGACGTAGGCCGGGGGTTGCGCGAGCTGCCGGACGGGTCGTTCGATTACGCCGTGCTGAGCATGACGCTGCAGGTCATCGAGAAGCCGGAAGCGGCGCTGCGCGAGATGTTGCGCGTGGGCAAGAAATGCGTGGTGAGCTTCCCAAACTTCGCGTTCTGGAAAGTGCGGCTGAAGTCGCTGTTTGCAGGGCGGGCGCCGGTGACGCGGAACCTCCCTTATGCGTGGCACACTACGCCGAACCGCCACGTGCTGTCCATCAAAGATTTCCGGCAGTTCTGCGAGGCGAACGGGGCGAACATCATCCGCGAGATTCCCATATCGAGCCACGGCCGGCGGGTCCGGACCACGTCGCTCTGGCCCAACCTGCTCGCAGACGAAGCCGTATTTGTGATCTCTGCAAAATGAGTGCGAGAATTCAGGTAATTCTCAACGCAGAGGACGCAGAGGACACAGAGAAACGCAGAGAGGCTAGAGTCGGTCAACGGCTTGCCTGCAAATTCGTGTTTGTGATTTCCGCAAACTAAGTGCAGAATCTCCCGGAAACGGAGGTAAAACATCAACGGGAGGAAGCTGCAATGCACGAAAATGAGATTTCGGAAAGAATTCTGGGGGCGGCCATTGAAGTGCATCGCGTGTTGGGACCCGGATTGATAGAGTCAGTCTATGAGGAGTCGCTTTGCTGCGAGTTTTCCTTGCGCGGGATAAGATTCCAGCGGCAGAAGCCCGTGCCAATCGATTACAAAGGATTTAAACTTGCAACGGACTTACGCCTTGACCTGCTTGTCGAGGACAAGGCTATTGTCGATACAAAAGCTAAAGAAATGATGACCGAGAAGGATAGGGCAAAGACATTGACTTACCTTCGGCTGACCGGAAGGCGTCTGGGCCTGAATATTAATTTTCATGAATTGACTCTAATGCAAGGAGTCGTGCGTATCGTGAACGGCCTTTATGATTAAGGCTGAATTCTCTGCGCATCTGTGCGTTTCTCTGCGTCCTCTGCGTTTAAGAGACGCACGAACCAAAACGCAACCCAGAGAACGCGGAGAAACGCAGAGGTGAAATCAATGCGGTTGGCTCTTAATGCTTTTTAACTCGACCCAGTTCATTGTTTTCTTTCCGCTGGTGGGGTTGCTGTACTTTGTGCTGCCGCACCGGCTTCGTTGGTTATTGTTGCTGGGAGCGAGCTATTTCTTTTACATGAGCTGGGAACCGGGGTACGTGGTGCTACTGGCGGTTTCGACGGCGGCGGCATACGCGGGCGGCTTGCTGATCGGCCGGACAAGGGGGCGGGGCCGGACGTGGTGGCTGGCGGCGGGGTTGGGCGTCAACTTTGGGCTCCTGTTCCTTTTCAAGTACTACAACTTTTTTGCGGGCGAATTGCGGCCACTGCTGACGTTGGTCGGCGTAGATTTTTCGCTGCCGGTAAGCCGGTTTTTGCTGCCACTGGGGATATCGTTCTACACGTTCCAGGCGTGCAGCTACCTCATCGACGTCTATCGCGGCAAGCAAGCGCCGGAACGGCACCTGGGGCTGTTTGCGCTGTACGTTTCGTTTTTCCCGCAGCTTGTTGCGGGGCCGATCGAACGCGCGGGCCACCTGTTGCCGCAGTTGCGCGCGCGTCACCGGTTTGATTACGACGCCGCCACCAACGGGTTGAAACTGATGGCGTGGGGATTCTTCAAGAAGATCGTGATCGCGGATCGGTTGGCGGTGGTTGTGGAACAAGTTTACGGCCAACCCGGCAGCTATGGCGGGCCCGCCCTGGCGATAGCCACGGTGTGTTTTGCGTTCCAGATTTTCTGCGATTTCTCGGGCTACACCGATATCGCGATCGGCTGCGCCCGGGTGCTGGGATTCCGCTTGACGAACAATTTCAGAAGGCCGTATTTTGCAGTGTCGGTGGCGGATTTCTGGCGGAGGTGGCATATCTCGCTGACGTCGTGGTTCCGCGACTACGTGTACATCCCGCTGGGCGGCAACCGGGTGGGCGAGGGCCGGTGGCGCATCAACATCGCGGCGGTGTTCCTACTTAGCGGGTTGTGGCACGGCGCGAGCTGGATGTTTCTGGCGTGGGGCGCCATCCACGCGGGCTACATCATCTTCGGCAAAGTAACGATGCCGATGCGGGAGAGACTCAGCGCGGCACTTGGCCTGACGCGCGCGCCGCGGGTCCATCGTGCAGTCCGCGCGGCGTCGACGTTTGCGCTGGTATGTTTCGCGTGGATCTTTTTCCGGGCGCAATCAATGGCGGACGCGGTGGGCATAGTGCGCGGACTGGTATCGGGTTGGGGCGCGGTGCTCGATCCGTCGCAGTTGTACGGGGTGGTGCGGTCGATGGGCGTACTGCCGCGCGATCTGGCGATTTTCGGCGCTTTGATCGCGATCCTCGAGGTGGTGCATGTTTGCCAGGCGCGGGGAGCGACGCTGGATTGGCTTTCGCGCCGCCCGCTGCCGGTGCGGTGGGCATTGTATTCGGCGTTGATCTGGACCATTGTGATTTTCGGCGTATTCCGGCAAAAGGAATTCATTTACTTCACGTTTTGAGGAATGTAGAAGCGGCATCCTGCCGCTTGTCCACGCGGCAAGGATGCCGCGTCTACGATAGAGTGCTTTCAGATGAAACGTTTTGTCATAAAACTCGGCGCATTCGCGCTCGTCAACGCGATCATCGCGGGCGCGGTGCTGGCGCGGATCGATTCGGGCTACGCGTTCGAGCAGTTCGAGACGGATTCGGTGCTGCTATCGATGCCGCACAATGAGGAGGTGGGCGTGCTCGTGATGGGGACGTCGCGTGCGCGGGTGCTGACGCGGGTGAGATGCAACCTCGAGTGCCTCGAGCGCGAGCTTGGGTGCAAGGTGTTCAACATCGCGGTGCCGTTCGGCGGGGGGATCGTGCCGGAGAAACTTTACCTGGGGGAGTTTTACGGGCGCGGCAACCGCGTGCGGACGATCCTGTTTTTCCTCGATCCGTTCACGATGTTTTCGCCGCAACCCAACCAGGACCACCGGTTCGTGTATTACGAGCCGCTGCGGCCGTCACTGCTGCTGGCGATGGCGCGCAACGAGATCCCGTTCCGCCGCATCCTGATCTATGTGCAGTCGAAATTCACGTGGCGGTGGATCAGCCAGACAGCCGGAACTGTGCCGTGCGATTTTGAGACGGTCAAAGGGAAGCCCGACCCGGAAAAGGCGCGAATGCGCGTCGAGAGCCTGTATTTTGATGGGCTGAACGACGGTTATTTCGAGCATTATGCGGAAACGCTTCGCGATATCCTGGAGATGGCAAAACAGCACGGGGCCCGGGTCGTTGTTGCCCTCCCCCCCACTCTGCTCGGCCCACAGCCGGGCGCGGACAGGCTGATGCGCCAGCTTGACGAGTTCAAGAAAAGTTATGAGTTGGTGTTTTACGATTTCACGGGCGTGATTACGGACACGGCGCTGTTTTCGGATTATGACCATTTGAATTCGCCTGGCGTGGAGACGTTTGTGAAAGAACATCTGAAGCTTGTGCTGAATTAGTGGACGTGGTGAACACTGTGGACATGGTGGACGGAAAACGGGAGTTTTGTGGTGCGGGCGTTTTGGCTGCGCTTTTGATCATGCTGCTTGGAGGCTGCGGAAAAGCGGCGGGGCCTTCTGTTTCTGCAGAGACTTTTGCGAGCCCGAATTTGCTGGTGAACCGGGCGCGGATCGAGTTTGTGAAGAGTGCGGTTGCGGCCAACGAACCGGTGCTGTCGGCGGCGTATGCCGACCTGCTTCGGACGGCCGACTATCTCGTGCAACAATCGCCGAACCCGATCCGGGGCGAGCTCAAAGTGCCGGGTTTTTACACCGACCAGTGTGAAACCCAGCAGCGGATCGTGCGGCAACTGCGGAAGGACGCGCGGATTGATGCGTTTATGGAGACGCTGGCGGCGAGAAGAAGGCTGTAGGCTGCGGCGCGGAAGTGATGTGGGTGGAAGGGCGTGAATTGCGAAAGCCCTTTTGCTTAACTACTTCAACCAACTTTCCACAAGTTTAATCTGTTTTGCTGCGCAGTCAATTTCTGTTTTCACACCAAGCGGCAGGACCAATTGCGGGTCGGTGTGTCCAACATCAAAATTAGCGACAATGGGTAAATGCGGTTTGCCAAATTCTTTTGCGACAATTGAAACTATTTTCTCTTCCAGTTCTTTCTTTTCCTCATCGGCATAGTCCATGGCACGAGAGAAAATAAAGCCGCTGATCTTGTCATACACTCCGAGCATTCCGTAATTTCTCAAGACGTGGTCAACGTAATTGATGGATGGTTTTTCTTCGGAAGTTTCAAGGAAGAAGATCTTGCTTTTCCAAAAGTCCCGCGGCGGCCAAAAGTCAGTTGCTTTCATCATTTCCAAAACTTCCATACAACCGCCAAACAACTGGCCTTGGACTGCGCCGGCTCCTTGAAGCCAATGCCAACCGTCATCGAATTTCATCGGGTTAACTTTTCCGAGATTTTCCTTATCCGCCCAATCGGGATAGCCGTCACAGTATGTCCCGTAGGGACGGTAGTCATAACAGTCTGTCGGCTCAAAAAGCATTTCGTGCACATGGGATTTGAACCTTGCCGGCAAACTTTCCATTTGCGAGAAGCCAGCCATTATCGAAGGGCCGTAGAAACTTACAATTCCCTGCAAATTCAAAAATACATGAAGCGTTGAGGTATCAGAGGACCCCATGAGGATTTTTGGGTTTTCGGCAATGAGTTTCTTGTCAAGGAAAGACAAAATCCGAACAGAATCATCGCCGCCAATCGAGGCGAAAATAGCTTTAACTTCCGGATCGGCGAACGCGTCGTTAATGTCTTTTGCCCTCACTTGGGGATTGGCACGCGTAAAGGCAGCGTCCGTTCTCGCGGTCGGAAATTCTTTAATTCTCAGGCCCCATTCCTGCAAAACCTTAAGGCCGTTTTCGTAGACATCTGGAAATACGCTTGGTCCTCCCCAAGACGGAGACACAATCGCAACAGTATCACCTTTCTTCAGTCTTCCTGGTTTTTTGTAAGTCTTGATCATTTGAACAACTCATCAACAGAAACATCGCGCGAATTGCCAAGCTCTTCCAAAACTGCCCGCTTAATATTCAGCTTGCCGCCCTCAGTGTTTCCATACCTTGCCGCGCTTGGCGGACCGCATCGATCGGGGAAAAATCGGAAAGTATGATACTGGTGCCCCGAACAGGAATCGAACCTGTGTTTCAGCCTTAGGAGGGCCGCGTTATATCCACTTAACTATCGGGGCACGGGCGTGTGTCTACTTAAAGCATACGCGAAATGGGGTTGTGCGTCAATTTTGAGTTGTGCGAAGTGTGAAGTTAACTGACTCTGCGCCGGGGTTGCGAAATGCGGGTACAGCCACCTCTTTCAAACTGCCGAAAGAGGTGGCAGTCCCCGTTTTTTGCTTATCTTTGCCTGAGGAGGCTTCTTTGGCGGCGGAAACCCGATTTTGGCCTTGCTGGTGCGCCGGCGGGGCGGAACAGCGAGAGGACGGGTGCTTCGCCTTCCCATTCGGTGCGGGGTAGGTTTTTGCCCAGCGCCTTCTCGATGGCGTTGAGTTGGAGGTGGTCGCCGGGGCTGGCGAACGTGACGGCGTCGCCTTCGGCGCTGGCCCGGGCGGTTCGGCCGATTCGGTGGATGTAATCGTCGCTGCTGGCGGGGATGTCGTAGTTGATGACGTGGCTGATCCCGGTGATATCGAGCCCGCGCGCGGCGACGTCGGTGGCCACGAGGATCGGATATTTGCCGTTGCGGAACCCATCGAGCGCCTGGTCGCGCTGGGTCTGTGTCCTGTCGCCGTGTATGGCCTGTGCTTTGAACCCGGCTTTGCGGAGTGCTCTTGCGACGGCGTCGGTCCGGTGTTTGGTTCGGAGGAAAATGAGGGCGGACGGGATGTTTTCCTCTTTGAGAAGTTGTTGGAGGAGTTCCAGTTTGCGCTCCTGGTGGACGGTGTAGAGGCGCTGGCGGACGGTGTCGACGGGTTTTGCGACGGCGCCCACGTCGATGCGCCGTGGCTGGTCGAGCATATCGGCGCTGAGCCGTGCGACGTCGTTGCCGAACGTTGCGGAG
>DATKVG010000111.1:0-8000 GCA_035530195.1 Bathyarchaeia archaeon
CGTGGCCGTGTCGGTGCTCGCATGGACTTTTTCACCAGCCCCACAGGCACGCCTTTTTCAAACTGCCGAAAAAGGCGAGCCAGTCCCCGTTTTTTGCTGGTTAGCAGAATTGTTCGAGGTATCGTGCGCCGAGGATGAACCCGCGTTCGCGGCCAAACGCCGAGTCCTCGTGTTCGATGCTCATGACGCCTTTGTACCCGTTGGATCTCAAGTGGCTGGTGTACTCGCCCCAGTTAATGTCGCCGAACCCCGGTATCACGTACCGCCACCAGCCCTCCGCGTACACGCCCACCCGCGCCCGCGCCGCTTTGTCCACGAGGCAGTCTTTTGCGTGCGTGTGGAAAATGCGTTTCGGGAACATCGACACCGGCAGCAGGTGGTCGCATTGCTGGTGATACAGATGTGACGGATCGTAGTTAAGCCCGAAAGTGGGATCCTGAATCGTCTCGAAAAGGCATTCGAACGTGTCGATCCCCTGAAGGTTCGTCTCGAAATAGTTTTCAAGAGCGATCTTGACGCCTTTCTCGCCCGCGTGGGCAATCAGCGGCGCAAACACCTTTGGCAGGACCTTCTTGATCGTGTTGATCTTCGTCATGCGGGGCGCCGGATACCCCGGCGAAAGGCAAATCACACTCACACCCAGCATCGACGCGGCATCAATCATCTTAAGCACGTGAGCCTGGCGCTCTTCGGTCTTCTCGGGCTCGACAAGGTCGTCGTACCACGCCAGTGACGTGATCTCGAGCCCGCGGTCGGCAATCAAGGCCTTGACGGCATCCGCGCCCGCCTGGTCGAGCGTCTGCGGGTCGATCTGTTTTCCGCCGGCATCGGCGACGACCTCGAGCCCGTGGATCCCCGCGTCTCTTGCGAAATTGGCCACGGTTTCGAGCGACTCGTTCCAGAACGGGGCCGTCAGCATGCCCACGTACAAGTCCCGTTCCTCTTTGAGAATGGCCGCTGCCTTTTCCGAAATCGGCTCAGCCCCCGCTGCGGCCATGGGGCCGATCGCCGCAATGCCTGCCGTACCCGCCGCGGTTCCCAGGAAATGTCTGCGCGTAACGTTCGTCTTCATGCCGTCTCCCCTTGCTTGGTTCAATCACACTAATTGGGCGCAAGCGTAGCGCACGAACAGATGGAAAACAAGTCCGCAGGCGAGGGTCAGGCGGTTAGATCGGACTGATCGGACGTACTTGCAGGCGAGACGCCCGCACCACAATCCCGCACCACAAGGCGAATGAAAAAGGGCCGCAATTGTGGTGCGGGCGTTTCGCCTGCATAGTCAGCAGGGGCAACGCAACGCTACTCGACCGTATAGAGGTCATAGCTTTCGCCGGACAGGACGCGGCGCAGGTCCAACGGCACGTCTTTCGGCGAAAGGACATGGCGGAATCCGTATTCGGCGGCGAGGTTTTCCCATTGGGCGTTGGAGCGGGTGCGCCAGGCGTCGAGCGAATAGTCCCACGGAAGTCCGAGCCGGATATCGTAGATGTCGGCGCGCATTTTGAGTATGTCGGGAGCGAGCGCCGGCATATACGTGATGTATTGCGGCAGTTCGTACGTGTACAGAACGGGGTGGCCCGTTTTTTCCTGCCAGTCGATTTCCCAGTGCGGCGTGAGCAGGAACTGGCCGGGCGCGGCGTGGCCATCGAGGTAATCACGGACACTCGCCTCGAACGGGCTCACGGGCAGCGTAACGCGCGTCCGCCACTGGCCTGCCAGCCCTATTGCCAGCGCCACGAGGCACAGGCCCGCCACGACCGCCGCCGGCTTGAGACGTTCCGCGAACGGCGCGGCGTACGTCGCCACCCAACCCGCACCGAAGCCCGCAACCAGCAGGCCCGCACCGAACTGGTGGTAGAACGAGACCGCGCCTAGCCCAGCCACAAGGCACACCGCATACAGCCGCTTGTGCCGCCGCTGGCCGTACAGAATAGCCGAGGCCCCGCCCACCAGCAGAAACAGGATGCCTTCATGCGCCTCGACATAGCGGGCATGAAACCCGTTTGGCAGCAGCCATGCCGACACCGGCGTCAGGACAAGCCACGCCAGCGCCAGGACAAACAGCAGGTCGGCCGGCGCCTTTACCACTCCCGCGGGTCCTTTCTTCCTGCCGAGGATGCCCACGGCGAGTGCCAGCGCCATAACAGCCGTGTGGTTGAGGAGCCGTTTCGGCATCCAAACGACCAGGGCCGGCGGCGTGTCAGGGCCGAGCCGATATTCCACGGCGGCGATCGAAACCACAACGGCGCCCGTGATAATCGCATAAACGCCCAGCCGTGACGCGGGATCCCGAAGTTTATCGCGCACGGTTCCCGCGGCGGCAAAAAAGCCAAGAAACACGCACAGGCCCAGCGCGATGTACCCGTGCGCGGGTGGGTTGAAACGCGCAAACGCACGGTGAATGTCTTCGCCGAACACGTAGGCTTTCCAGAGTTCGAGGGATACGGCGGCGGGCTGTATGTTCTCGGGCAAGTCCGCATTGGCCGCACGCAGCGCCAGCCAGACCCCGCCGGAAAGCACGAGGCCGGCAGCGCCCCAAAGGGCCGCGCGGATCACACGCCCCCGTGTTTCCGGCGCGTCAACCCACTTCCACACCGCGTACAGGCCGGCAACCAGCATAAGGATCGGCGCCTGCCCCACATGGATCGCCGGCATCAGCCCCGCGAGAAAGAAGCCGGCACCCAGCCGGCCCGACACGATCAGGTAAAGCGCAATAAGCACTGCACCCATGCCGATGTGGCCCGAAGTGAACTTGTCCGGCCAGACGAACAGCGGGTAATAGCTGCCGAAGGCCACAAGCACGCCCGAAACCGTCAGGACCGCCGCAATGTGACCGCACAGAACTCGCCGCGACACACGCGCCGCCAGCAAGTAGGCCGGCAGCGTGGTCGCACCGAGGAACAACATCTGGCGAAGACCGCAAACCAGCGCAGGCGACGGCGCCAGCCACAGAACCAATGCCGAAACGTAGTACTGGATGGTAAACGCGGACCGCGCATACCGGTAAAACGGATGCCAGTCCGCGTATTGAACCTGGTGGATCAGCAGTTGCGCTCGCTCGAAAGTCTCTTCCCACCGGATGCCCCGGACCAACACGCCCGCCACGCAAAAGAATAACCAAAAAACCGCACCCCATGCCAGGGTGCGGCGGTCTTTCGTGGCAGTCACCCGTCTTGCCTTTGCTTGCGGTTGCACCGCGGCCGTCACGGCTTGAATCCGCCCTCGCCTTCTTCGGGTTCTTCCTGGTCGGTGTCCTCTTCCTCCTCGGTGGAACTGAGAATGGAAGCATCCTGTGCCGCGGCATCCATCACTTCTTCGGCGGCGAATATGGGGCACTGCATCCGGACCGCGATCGCGATCCCGTCGCTGGGCCGTGAATCGACGCGGAGGACTTGCTCGACTTGCCCCGAGGGGGAGCGCTGCTCGATGTTGAGGTGCGCGTAGAAGATATCGTTTTCGAGCTTGTAGATGTTGACGGATTGCAACTGGCCGCGGAGCCCCGCGAGGAGGTTACAGATCAGGTCGTGTGTCAGCGGCCGCGGCGGCGTTTCACCCATCAGCACGATTTGAATGGCGCTGGCTTCGTGCGGCCCCACCAGGATCGGCAGCACCCGCGATTCATTTCGAAGCAACACGAAGGGAAACCCGCTGCGGTCAGCCTGGCTCACCCCCAACACTTCCAATGGAACCATGACGTTCTCCTTTTGGTTCACAGACAGTTTACACGCAAGCAGCGCCACTCTTCTACAACCTCAAAAACCAGCGTCGGATTCCCCGGGTAGGCGCGGGCGAGACGCCCGGGCCTACGTTTGCCGAAAAGATGGTGGTTGGAAAAAAGACATTAGTCAGCTATGCTTACGGGCGTAACCGACGGATGAAGGAGAGAGACCCATGAGACACATTTTGTGCTGTTTACTGCTGCTATCGAGTGCGGGCGGAATCGCCCGGGCCGAAATGATCGATCTGACCCACGCCGTTGTGGTGGCACCGCCCGGAATGAGCGGCCCGGAACAGAAAGCCGTCCAAATGCTGGTCGACGAGGTGTGGAAGCGCACCTGGGTGCGCTGGAATGTGGCGAACAAGCCGCCGTCGCCTCCCGTGGCCATGGTGGTTATTTCGCCGCAGGCGCTCTTGCCGGAGGCGTACCGGGAGCTGATTCCTGATTCCGCAACCGCCGCGGAAGGTTTTTGCATTAAATCGACGCCTTCATCGGGGGTGGTGGTGGCCGGCAACGACGCGCGCGGCGTACTGTTTGGCGTGGGCCGCCTGTTGCGCGAACTCCGAATGACCCGCGGCTCGATCCTGCTTCCGGGCGGCTCGAGCATCCAGACGGCGCCGGCTTACGCGCTGCGCGGCCACCAGCTCGGCTACCGCCCGAAGGTGAATACCTACGACGGCTGGACACCCGACATGTACGAGCAATATATCCGCGACCTGGCGGTGTTCGGCGCAAATGCCATCGAACTGATGCCGCCACGCACCGACGACGCCGCCAACAGCCCCCATTTCACGCTCTCCCAGATTGACATGATGGAAGCGGTCTCACGGATCGCCGACTCGTACGGCATAGACCTCTGGATCTGGTATCCGGCAATGGACCGCGACTACTCGAAGCCCGCGACGGTCGAGAAGGCGCTCGCCGAATGGGGCGAGGTCTTTGCCCGGCTGCCCCGAATCGACGCGGTGTTTGTTCCCGGCGGCGACCCGGGCCACACCCAGCCAAAATACCTGATGGCGCTGCTCGAAAAACAGACTCAAGTCCTGCATAAGACCCATCCGGATGCGCAGATGTGGATGTCGCCGCAAAGTTTTACGCCCGAATGGATGGCCGAATTCCTCGATATTATGAAGCAGGAACCGGCGTGGCTGACCGGCCTCGTCTACGGGCCGCAAAACCGCATTGGTCTGCCGGAACTCCGCGCCGCCGTCCCTACCAAATACCCCATCCGCCACTATCCCGACATCACACACAGCATCCGCTGCCAGTTCGCCGTACCGGACTGGGACGTCGCCTATGCCATCACCGAAGAGCGCGAGGTGATCAACCCCAGGCCGCGGGATTTCGCACGCATCTGCCGGATGTTCGACGACTACACGCCCGGTTTCCTGACCTATTCCGAAGGGTGCAACGACGACGTCAACAAAACCGTGTGGAGCGCACTCGGCTGGAACCCCGAGGCCGACGTCGCCGGGATTCTGCGCGAATACGCGCGGTACTTCATCGGCCCCGCATTCGAGGAAGGGTTCGCGCAGGTCCTCCTTTCGCTCGAACGCAACTGGCAGGGGCCGCTCTTGACCAACGCTGGCGTCGCCACAACGCTCGAGCAGATCCGGCAACTTCAGGCGGAGGCGACGCCGCAGGTCCTGTTGATCTGGCGGTTTCAGCAGGCGGTGTACCGGGCGTATTACGACGCGTTTCTGCGGGAGCGGCTGATTTACGAAACGGCGCTCGAGGATCAGGCCATGCAGGCCCTGCGAAACGCGGCCGAGGTCGGCCCCGACCTCGCACTCGACCTCGCCGAAACCATCCTCGAACGCGCCCTCACCGAACCCGCCGCACGCGACCTCCGCGCCCGCGTGTTCGAGATGGCCGAGGCCCTCTACCAGAGCATCCGAATGCAGCTCAGCGTGCCGAGGTACCAGGCGATTGATGCGGGGCGCGGCGGAAACCTCGACCTGATCGACCGCCCCCTCAACAACCGCAATTGGCTCGAGGCCCAGTTCGATGAGATTCGGGCGATCGAAAGCCCGAGGGAACAGTTGAAGCGCATCGATACCATCGTCAACTGGACCAACCCAGGGCCCGGCGGCTATTACGACGACCTCGGAGACACCCAAAACCAGCCACACCTCGTCCGCCTGGACGTCGAAGACCCCGAGTTCCGGACAACCCCCCGCATCGGGTTTTCATACGGCACCCAATACCGGACATCCTGGGTGCGGTTCGCCGAAACCATCTACGAAACGCCCCTGTTCATGCAGTACGACGACCTCGACCCTGCCGGCGAGTACAAGGTGCGCGTCACATACGCAGGCGACCGCGGTCGCAACCGCATACGACTCAGCGCGGACGGCGCAGAGGTACATCCATACATACAAAAACCCTCCCCTAGCCGGCCCCAGGAGTTTGATGTCCCAAAACAGGCCACGGCAGATTCGAAATTGACGCTGACGTTTCAGCAGGAATCTGGCAGTGGCGGCGCCGGTCGAGGATGCCAGGTGGCGGAAGTCTGGCTGATAAAGAAGTGACGGCCAACCAGAGGTCGCCCGACTATTCCGTCGGTCTCGACCGCCCGCGTCTCTTGCGTCGGGCTTTTTGTTTGCGGATCTTCTCCCGTTCCAGCGCCTGCGGGCTTTTATCCCCGAGCCGCTCCGCCTCGATAAGCTCGCAAAGTCGGCGGCGCGCATAAAACCGGTTCAGCGACTGCGACCGCGCCTTCTGCATCTTCACCTCGAGCCCCGTCGGCACGTGACGCAAAACCACGCACGTCGACGTTTTGTTCACTTTCTGCCCGCCCGGCCCCGCCGACGTCACAAAATGCTCCTCCAAATCCGCCTCGCGCACGCCACACAACGCCATACGCCCCAGAAGCTCCGCCTCTTTTTGCGCCGTTACACCAAAACTAGGCACCACAACCTCCTTCCCAACCGTCCCACCGCGCCCGAAAGGTGAAGGGCGCCGTGCGTCCTTGCATGGCGCCCTTCAAAGGAGTGTCTCTGTGCGCTAGGCTGTCACGTCGAGGTCGTGCCTCACGGTGTCTCTATCCGGCGCCGACATTACTGCCCGGATAAGCTCCAGCGCTGCGTTTCCCAGCGATTCAGCTACCTGTTGCTGTTCCTTCAGAACCTGTACCTGATACTGCAGCTGGAATTGAGCCTGGCTGAGACCGGCCCCGACGCCGCCCATTGATGCGATACCGGCCATGGCTTGGGTCTCCTTGTTGACGTCGGGTTCTCCTTTTTTCCACTATTCTTTTCGGCAGAAACCCGCGCCTACTTTAGCCGGGGCCGCGGCAGTCGCTATTCCTTGACGGGCCTGGGCAGGGAGTCCACGAACTTAAGTGCCTGTTCTATAAGGAGATCGCCCGTGAGTTCGCCGAGGCTTGTCCGGCTGACGTAATTGTACCGGTCAAAACTCATCCAGTCTTCCTTCACCAGAATGTAACCGAAAGCGTCGTTGGTCAGGCCGAACAGGAAATTGTTGTCCCCGTACATCTTGCGTTTCAGGTAGTAGCCGATGTTGGGCAGCGCCTCGCCGGGGATGGTCAACATCTGGGCGCCCGCCAGGTTGATCACGTTCAACTGCGTCTTGATTTGGGTTTCGTCGTCTTTGTTGTAATTCAGCGGCGACGACTTCAGGATCATGCGCATCAGTTCCGAGGCCACCGGGAATTCGATGGTTGTGGCCGCGCACATCATCGGCGGATTCTCTTTGACCGGCGCCGGGACCACGATGCGCAGCGCCTCGTCGGCCATCAGTTCGCCTATGCGGACACACTCTTCCCAAGTCCGGATATCTCTTCCGCCGTTGGCATCGCGGCAGTCCGCTGTCACCATGCCGCCCTGGGCGCTGTTCATGTAGATGCCGATCCCGCCGCCCTGGGCCGCGACGCGGTCGTAGAGGGGGCCACAGAAATCCGGAGATAACATGCCCTGGTCAGCGCCGATGATTTCGGGGTGGCTGGCATAGTTGATCAGCGTCGCGATCGGTTTGCCCGACTTCGACACGCACTGCAGAACGTTCATCCGGGGATCGTACAACTGCGGCGCATAATAATTGTAGGCAATTTTGCCTTTGGCCTTGTCCGTCGCAATCTTGACTGACGCCGGCTCGAGCTTCGCCACCGCCTCGTTGACGGCTTCGGCCATCCGCGCACAGACCGTGTCGAGATAGTTCAGGTCCGCCGTGCACGTCCCGTCACGGTTGACGAAACCGTAACAGTCCGGCGCGCTGTGGCAGTGCGTTACGCCGATCAGGATGTTCTCCGGCGGAATCCCTT
>DATKVG010000112.1:0-3511 GCA_035530195.1 Bathyarchaeia archaeon
CGAATCGAAGAGGCGGCCCAAGGGCATCCCGGCGGGTTTGGCTGGATACGCCAGCCGGACTGGTTTAACGGGAGTTGGCGGCCTGCCGCCGTTCAAATCGGCCCGGCAAACGGCCGGCGTGCGGCGATTTCATTCCAAAACCTCGACGCCGAGTTCGACGACAAGGCGTTGGACGGCTACGATGTCCCCTTCCGCCGTACATACGCCGTCCGAGTCGAGGCGCCGGGCAATCCGCGCATTGTGGCCATCTACACGGCGTCGGCGGCCGCGACAACAGACCTCTGCATCGAGTTGGATGCCGGAATCGAGACGCCGGGATCGGGGATGAAATTGAGCGGCTATAACGCGGAGATCGGCACGATTACCGAGCCGGCAGATGTTTCTGTAGAAGGCGCCGCGGTACATTTCGCCGCTGAGCGGCCGCGGCGCTTCGCTGTTTCTGTGCGGCATATGAAACCTGCCCACGCCTACAGCGGCGATGACGGACACGTCATGTTCACGCTGGACGCCGACGCGTTCACGATCTCGCTGACGAGTCTCGAGGAACAGGGCCCGATCTGGTTTCCCGAGATGGGCGTGTATATCAGGCGCGCGGACGACCCCACCTCGTTCGAGGCGTATCAAGACGGGTGCGCATCGCTGAAAACCATCAGCCAGCAGGTGGTCGAGCGCCCCGAACAGAGCCTGGCGGGCGCGCACAACGGTCAGCCGCGGCCGCACCTGTGCAATTACAACCTGGGATGTACGCATGCGTGCCAGCGGTTCTGGCTCGAAAACAACGGCGACGTCGTCCTGCACAAGCGCAACGTGACGTGGCTGCCGGGAAAAGGCGCTGAACGCTACAAGAACAAGGGCGATGCCCGTTTCTACTTCGGCCTCGAGAATTGGCGCATTCTCGCGCGCTATCCCGATCCCGAGCCGGTCCTGGCCTATAACATCCTGGCCCGGCGTGGCGGTCTGACCGTCGAGCAGAAGTCGCTCGCGGTGCCGCTGTTGACTTCCATCACCACCGGGACCTGGCAGGGCGACGACCCCATGGTGGCCGTCATCCGGTTCCGGTTTACCAACGACGGCGCCGGTCCGGCCGTGGCCGAATTGCCTGTGAGTTACTCGCAGAACGTCGGGAGATCCCGAGGCAGCATTCCGCGCGGCCCGCTCGATGAACTTACCGTAAAAGGCAACCGCATCCTGAGCAAGTGGAAAGACCAGTTGATTATCCGTTGCGAACTTGAGACCGACATGACAGTCGAGGCCAGAGGCGCCAAGGTCGCCCTCACAAAAGAACTGAACCCCGGCGAATCCTGCGAAGCCCTGGTTAAAGTCCCTTACGTCTCCGCCGAAGGCGCCCAGGAACTCGACGCGCTCACCCGCCTCTCGTTCGAACGTTCCTACGCGGACGTCACAGAGTACTGGCAACGTATCGCCACGAGGGGCGCGTTCCTCGAGACTCCGGAGCCGCAGCTTGGGGCGTTGCACACGGCCCACCTCGCCCACATCCTGCTCAGCGATTACCTCATGCCGGACGGCCTTGTGAACACGTCGGTGGGCACGTCGACCTACGGGAATTACTCGAACGAATCCTGCATGATCGTGAACGAACTCGATCAGCGCGGGCTGCACGACGAGGCGCAGCGGCGGCTCGATCTTTGGGTCAAATACCAGGGGACGGTTAAGCAACCGGGCAATTTCACCGACTACGACGGCATGTACTACGGCGCGGGAGGGTATGAGTGCGGCAGCTACAACCAACACCACGGCTGGGTGCTTTGGTGCCTTTCCGAACACTTCCTGCTCACGCATGACGCGGAATGGTTTGCGCGTTCCGCGGACTCGATTGTGGCCGGGGCCGACTGGATATTCCGCCAACGCAAGAACACCATGGCCGATCTGCCCCATTCGCGCGGTTGGGAACGCGGGTTTCTTCCCGCGGGCAGCCTCGAAGACGTCACCGACTTTTATTACTGGCTCTCGACGAACTCGCTGACGTGGCGCGGCGCCGAGTATGCCGCCCGCGCACTCGAAGCCGCACAGCATCCCGAAGCGGCCCGCATTCGCCAGGAAGCCGACGCGTACAAACAGGATCTGATCCGCGGGTTCGAGACCATGCGACAGCACACGCCGCTGGTCCGCCTGCGCGATGGGCGGTGGGTGCCCGACTATCCCAGCCGGCTGTACAGGCGCGGCAGGGAGGTCGGCTGGATACGCGAAGTGCTCGAAGGGTCGGTCTACCTGCTCATCAGCGGCCTGTACGACGCATCGAGCCCGCAGGCCCAATGGATTCTCGACGATTTCCAGGACAACCGGTACATGAACCCGCCGTACGGGTATTCGGTGCCCGATTTCGAGATGACGTGGTTCGACCGCGGCGGCATCTCGATGCAGCCCAACCTCCTGGCGGGCCTCATGCCCTACCTCATGCGCGACGAGCCGGAACTGTATATCTGGATGTTCTACAACGCCTGGAACTCGTGCTATATCGAAGAGGCCAACGCCATGGTCGAGCACCCATTGCCCGTCCTCGGCTGGTCAAACCACGTCCTCGTCAAGACCAGCGACGAAGCCAACGCGGTCACCTGGCTGCGGTACATGTTCGTCTACCCCCGCGAAGGCACGCTCCACCTCGGCAAAGCCATCCCCCGCGCGTGGTTCGCACAACCTGAACCATTCCAGGCCACCGACGTGGCGACACCCTTCGGCACCGTCAGCGTCACCTACGAACCGAATCCCGCTCGTAACACTTGCAAAGCCACCTTCGCGTTAAACCCGTTTCACCAGCCGCCCAAACAAATCCTCTTGCGCTTCCGCACCCCCGAGGGAACGCCTCTGAAGAACGTACGGATAGACGGCAACGCCGCCGCGCCCGCAAACGCCGATCGTGGCGACGTAGATATCACCGACCACCTGCAAACCACAGTCGAAGTCGACTTCTAAACAAACTTGGTCGTTCGTAGGTCCCAATTCCGATTGGGACCTTTTTTATTCCGCACGTATAAGTGGCAAATAGGTAGCCCCCCGGCTCTGCCGGGGGACTCACAGAGGTTTGACCTTTGCGGCGGTGAGGTGCTGCTAAGCCGAGAGCAGTGTGCGAGCGAAATAAAGCGAACGCTGAAAGCGAATCGAGAAGCCACGCTGAAGCGTGCTGAAAGAAAAGAGAAGAATGCCGGTCCCACCCCTGCTGAAGCAGGGTGCAAAGAGGAGCCCGCTGAAGCGGGCTAACCCGTAGGACCATGGAGATGACTTCGCAGTTGCAGATGGCCCCCTTGGGGGGCTCACAACGGTAAGCCCCCGGCTTTGCCGGGGGTCATTTAACTGCCAACTGTTTGTCGAAATCCTGTCAATCCTGTTATCCCGTCCAGGAAAAAACGGCAACCCAGAATCCGCACGTAAGGCTCTTTCACCTCGAAGCGAGTTCTTGATTGGGCTTGTAAAGGCAGGCCATTCCGCCATCCCGGGGTCTTGGTGTGAACACGGTGGGTCTCTTGATGCGACGCAGCGAGACCGCAAGCGGCAA
>DATKVG010000113.1:0-22933 GCA_035530195.1 Bathyarchaeia archaeon
GGTTTGACTGGGCGGCGTGGGATCGATTCGTGGACGCATGCCCCGGCGGGACGTTCTATCACCGGAGCGGCTGGCTCAAAGCGGTGGCGATTGGGCTGGGTCACGACATCCGGCTGCACATCGTGCGGGAAGGCGGCGAAATCCGCACGGGTGCGTTTGTGCGGCGTGCGGCGAAGCTGGGGATCCGCGCGGGCCGGAAACCGTGGGGGACGGGCTACAATGGCGTGATAGGGGCGTCGGGCGAGGCGGACCGGTTCGCGGACGCGCTGCGCGCGGAGTTGCTGCGCGTCTATCATCAGGTGCGGCTCGTTCAGGCGCCGCCGGATTGCGGCATCGAGGAGTTACAGGCGCCATGGCGCGTCAAGCGGATCAAGACGCCTGTTTTGAACCTGCGCGACATGGGGAAGCTGTGGGATTCGTTTGACCGGCGGGCGCGGCAGCGTGTGAGGAAGGCGGCGGGGCTCGGGGTGACGGTCGGGGAAAGCACTTGTTTTGGAGATTTCGCCGAGCTTTACAAGATGACATACGAGCGGCAGGGCCTGCCGATGCCGTTGCCCGCCCGGGCCATCGAGGAGGTTTTGCGGGTGGCGGTGGAGTCGGGCGACGCGCGGTTGTATTTGGCGAGAACGGCGTTGGGAGAACCTGCGGCGGGCCTGTTGGTTGGATTTCGGGGAGCGGGCGCGTGGTTTGTTTTGGCGGCGTCGCATCCGCTGCACCGGAAGACCGATGCGGTGACGTTGCTTTGGTGGCATGCGATGGAACAGTGCGCGGGGCTGGTGGGCGAGATCGATCTGGTTGGTCACGGGGTGGACAGCATTGATCAGTTCAAGAACTCGTTTTCGCCGCGGCTCGTGGACCACTGCGACTGTGAGGCTTACAGCAAGGGCCCTGCGGGGTGGGCGTTGCGCGCGCTGGATCAGCGGCGCCGGCGCGGCCAGGGGCCGGAGATCCAACCGTGATGGGCATCATTGCGCGGCCGGTGTCGCCCGGGGAGTATCCACAATGGAATGATCTGGCGGCCGGGGACAAAGCGGGGACGGTTTACCATGACGCGCGGTGGCTTGGTGCGGTGTCGGAAGCGTCGTGTGATGAATTGGTGCTGCTGGGTTTTTATTGGGGGGATAGGCTGGTGGGAGGTTTGCCGTTTCAGGTTCGGCGGCGTGCGGGTTTGACGCTGGCGCGGCGTGCGTTTGCGACGCCGTACTCGGGCCTGCTGCACGCGCCGGGGCTGGATGAAGAAACAAAGGCAGAGCTGTTAAAGGCCGTAGAGGTCGCGGCGGGACAGTACTCGCAGTTTTCGATGGTGTTTGCACCGTTTGCCTCGCCGCCGGTTTTTGGGCGGGGCTGGCGGAGTGTGGAGCGGGCAACGTGGCTGATAGGGCTCGAAGACGAGGGAACGATGTGGGACGCTCTGGGGCACGCGCTTCAGAAGAAAATCCGGAGAACGGCGCGGCGCGGGGTCCGGGTGACGGACGACGGCGACCCGGAGGCTTTTTACGCCCTGTACGTGGCGACGTTCGCGCGGCGCGGTCTTCGGCCGCCGTTCAGCCGGGACTCGTTTGCGCGGATGATTGGGCGGCTTGTGGGCGCGGGGGTTGGTCGGGTTTATGTGGCTTACGCGGGTGGGCGTCCATGTGCGGGGCGGCTGGTGCTGTTTGATCAGCGTCGGGCGTACTGCGCACTATCGGGTTTTGACCCGTCGCTGGCGCATCTGCGGGCGGGCGATTGCCTGATGTGGGAGGTGATGCGGTCGGTGTCGGCCACGCGGGATCAGATGGATCTTGTTGGCGCAAATTTGTCGGGCATCAGCGAATACAAACAGAAGTTTCGGGGTGTGCTGAGTCCGTACGTTGAAATGACGCGGTGGAAAACGACGGCCGAGCGCGTGTTGATCGGGTTTCACCAGTGGGCGACGCGGTCGCGGAGGGGCAGCGCACGTGCGTGAACCTGTTCTATATATCGTCGGCAGTTATCCGTCGACGACGGAGACGTTCATCGAGAGGGAGATCCGGGGGTTGCGCGAGCGCGGCCTCGAGATCGAGGTTCTCGCTCTGGACAGCCTGGCTGCGGGCGGAATCGCCGCGGGCGCGATGCGGCCGGGTGTGGTGTTGTCGGCGTTTCGAGATCTGCGCCGGGGCGTGGACAGGTGCGGGATCCGGCGCGCAGTGGGAGCGGCGCTCAGGGGTGCGGCGATCGTGAGAAACCTGCGGGCGGGTCACATTCACGCGCACTTTCTCGGGCTTCCGGCGACGGTGGCGTACGGCATTTGGCGGATGACGGGCATTCCCTACAGTATTACGGCGCATGCGCGGGACATTTACGTGGAGAAGACGCCGGAGGTCGTGGCGGCGGGGGCGAAATTCAGGACGACCTGCACGCGGACAGGGTTGTATTTTTTGAAAGACCGGTATCCGGAGTGTCTGTTCGAGCTTGTGCGCCACGGGGTGGAGGTGAGGGAGGTACCGCGGCGGGCGGAGGGGGAGAAAAGAGAGTTGCAATTGCTGGGTGTGGGGCGGTTGGTGGAGAAAAAAGGTTTCGGCTACCTGGTGGACGCGTGCGGGTTGTTGCAGAAGCGCGGCGTGCCGTTCCGGTGCAGAATCGTGGGCGAGGGACCGGGTGAGGCGGGGCTGCGGCAGAAAATCGAGGCGCTGGGACTTGGGGATCGCGTTGAAATCCAGCGGTTCTGCCCGCATCAGCAGATGGCCGGCCATTATGCCGGTTCGGACGTGCTGGTTGTGCCGTCGGTCGTGGCGGGGGACGGCGACCGGGACGGCGTGCCGAACGTGATCCTGGAGGCGATGGCGGGGGGCGTTCCGGTTGTGGCCACGGGTGCGGGCGGGATCGGCGAAGTGGTGATAGATGGGCTCACGGGGGTGCTTGTAGGGCAACGGGACGGTGCGGGGATCGCGGCGGCCGTCTCGATGCTGCACGCGGACGTCCAACTGCGGCAACAACTGGCGGCGGCGGCCAGGCGGTTCATTGCCAGAGAGTTTGAACCCTCGAGGTGGATGGAGAAACTGCAGCAGCTTTTTACGCAGGGGTAGATTCGGACGTAAGAAGCGGGTCAGACGGGCCGGCGGTAGGTGGTGGTTTCGGTGACGATGAAGTCCATGGGGACGTCGTGGGTATCGTTGTCGATGTGGGTGACGATTTGGATGTCGTAGGCGAGCGCGATGATGGGGCCGCCGTAGGTGGCGAGGAACCGGTCGAAATAGCCGCCGCCGTACCCGATGCGCCAGCCGTCCACGCTGAACACGACGCCGGGCACCACGACGACGGAATCGGCGGGCGGTTTTGAGATGCGGCGGGCGTCGGGGCGTGGCTCGAGAATGCCGAATCGGCCCGGCTCGAGGTCGGCCATGTCGTGCAGGCGCGACCACAGGAGTTTTCCGGCGGGTTCGGCCACGGGCACGAGAACGGGGTAGATGTGCTTGAGGAGGCTGCGAATCAGGGGTATTGTGTCGACTTCGTTGTCTTTGGATGCGACGTAGATGAGAAACCCTCTTGCGGCGGCAAAGGCGGGCAGGCGGCGCAGCCTGGCGACGATTTCGGCGCTGCGTGCCTCCGCGTCGGCGGGTTCGAGCGCCCTGCGGAGTTCGAGATATTTGGCGCGAAGTTCGGCTTTGAGCATCTCAGAAGTAAGGTATCAGGGCTTGGGGCGGCGGTCAAGCGGGTGCCTACTAGACTCGACACGGGGTGCTGAATCGGCTATGATGTCGCATCCTGAAGCTTGCGACTACGGGAGGCCATGCCATGGCAAGAGCCGGACGGGCGGTCTTGAGTTGCTACGACACGACGGGGCTGGTGGAACTGGCGGGTCTGCTGCGCGAATACGAGTATGAACTGATTTGCACGACGGGTACGCAGCGCGCGCTCGAGGAGGCGGGCATCGAGGCGACGGGGGTCGGCGATTTTACGGGGGTCGAGGAGATGCTGGACGGGCGGGTAAAATCGCTGCATCCAAAAGTTCACGCGGGATTGCTGGGGGTGCGCGACAACAAGCTGCACATCGAGCAGATGCAGGTGCACGAATACCGTTGGATAGATTTTATCGCGGTGAACCTTCACCCGATCGAGGCGCTGGCGCGCAAGCCGGGGGTGACGGTCGAGGAGGTGCTCGAGCAGATCGACGTTGGGGGTATGGCGATGGTGCGGTCGGCGGCGAAGAATTTCCGCTATGTGACGGTGGTGGTGAACCCGGCGCGGTACAAGACCATCATGCACGAGATGCGGGCGCACGACGGCGACGTGTCGTTTGCAACGCGATACCGGCTGGCGCAGGAGGCGTTCGAGTGCACGGCGGAGTACGACCGGTTTCTGGCGGAGTACCTGCGCCGGATGGAACCGCGGGAGGAGTAGTCGGTGAACGTATTGGTAATCGGCGGCGGTGGGCGTGAGCACGCGCTGGTTTGGAAACTGGCGCAAAGCCCGCTGGTGCAAGCCATCTACTGCGCGCCGGGCAACCCGGGGATAGGCCGGCTGGCGGAGTGCGTCAAGCTGAACCCGCGGGATTTCGAGGGTTTGGCTCGGTTTGCGCGCGAAAAAAGCGTGGACCTGACCGTCATCGGGCCGGAAGACCCCCTGACCGCGGGCATCGCGGACCACTTTGCGTCTGCCGGCCTTCGTGTGTTTGGCCCGTCGGCATCGGCGGCGCGGCTCGAGGGAAGCAAGTCATTCGCGAAGTCGTTCATGAAGCGTCACGGTGTTCCGACGGCGGATTACGCCGAGTTTGGCAGGGCCGATGCGGCGGTGGCGTATGTGCGGGAGAGGGGCGCGCCGATTGTGGTGAAAGCGGACGGTCTTGCGGCGGGAAAAGGCGTGACGGTGGCGCGGGACGTGGCGGAAGCGGAGGCGGCCATACGCGAGGCGATGGTGGATCGGGTGTTCGGCGATGCGGGGTCGCGGGTGGTGATCGAGGAGTGTATGGAAGGCGAGGAGGCGTCGGTGCTGGCGTTTTGCGATGGCAAGACGTTTGCCCCGATGGCGCCGAGCCAGGATCACAAGCCGGCATTTGACGGCGATACGGGGCCGAACACGGGCGGGATGGGGGCGTATGCGCCGGCGCCGGTGGCGACGGCGGAGGTGATGGAGGAAGTGGCGCGGACGGTGCTGGGGCCGATTGTCGAGGGAATGGCGGAGGAAGGCGCGCCGTACCGGGGCGTTTTATATGCGGGGCTGATGATCGGGCGCAAGGGGGCGAGGGTGGTCGAGATCAACTGCCGGTTCGGCGACCCGGAGACCCAGGTGGTGCTGCCCCTGATGACGACGGACATCGTGCCGGTCATGCTGGCCTGCTGCGAAGGGACGCTTGACCGGATCCAAATCGACTGGAGCACGGGGGCGTGCGTGTCGGTGGTGATGGCGTCGGGCGGGTACCCGAAAGAGTACGAGAAGGGGAAGGTAATCCACGGCATCAGGCAAGCCGAGGAGGAAGAAGGCGTGGTGGTATTTCACGCGGGAACGGCGGAACGGGACGGGCAATTGGTTACGAATGGGGGGCGGGTGTTGGACGTGACGGCGACGGGGCCGGACATCGCCTCGACGATCGACAAGGCGTACCGGGGCGTGAGGCGCATATCATTCGAGGAGGTGCATTTCCGCACGGATATCGGGAAGAAGGCCATTCACCGGCCTTTGAAATAAGGGCCAATTCAGCGTCGCGACGGTCTGTCACAACGGTCTTGATTGGTTATGTGGGGATCGACTAGAGTACGGGGCATGAAAAACGAAAAGACGACCGATTTGATGCATGACTTGGTGCTGCCGACGGTGCTTTTTGCGTCGCTGGGCGCGATGACGTGGGCGATCCGCGGGTGCTCGGGGTTTGGCGGTTCGGCGGGCTGCCTTTTTGCGGGTGTGCTTTGGGGCGCGGCGTGGTGGTTTATTGCGCGTGAACCGGGCGGCGAGCAGTCGCGCCGGTACGCGTCGGGTTGGATCATTCTGGCGCTGGCGTTCGGCATTGGCATTTCGGGGATGCGCGGGTGGATGCAGTGGCCGGCGTTTTTCGACGGGCGGCTGCAGACGAACTACGCGGCGGGCGAGTATGTGCCGATCTCGCGCGCATACGGGTTTTTGTGGCTGTTTATCGCGGGTGTGCCGTGGGCGGGTATCGGGGCGTGTATGCTGGCGTGGTGCGGTTCGCACCGGCGGACGTCGTGGTGGCAGTGGATCATGCGGATAGGCTGCGGCGTGGCGGGGTATTTCGTGGCGTTGTGGCTGTTCAAGGCGCTGCCGCAGGTGTTCCTGCCGCTGTATTCGTCGATGGCGGAGCGGTACCAGGATTGGGGGGCCAACCCGAACCTGCGCCGCCTGATCAACGACAATCGGGCGGCGATTACGCATCTCGGCGTGTACCTGGGCTTCCTCGGGTTTGAAATCGGCCGCAGAGACTGGCGCAACGTGACGCTGATCACTACGGTGGGCCTGCTGAACGGGCTTGGCTGGGCGGCGCTCCAGAACTGGAAATGGGCGCCGGGCGTGTGGCCGGGCGTCAACTTCAACTGGTGGAGATGCTGGGAATCGTCGGGCGGGATCAGCATTGGGATCGCGTACGGCGTGGCGTACTTTTTGGTGAACCGGCGCGTGTCGGACGTCGAGCGTGCGAAGCTGGGCGACCTCTTGAGAAACCAGCGGCCCAATCTCGAGCGGTTCGCCGTATACCTGGCGCTCGTCGTCGGGCTCGGCATGTCGATCAAGAACGGGCTCAAAGGCTGGGCCAACATTTACATCGGCAACGAGAACTACTGGGACAACATCTTCTGGAATATAGCGTGGCCGCTGATGCTGCTCTGGTTGATCGTGCTCGTTGTCAGAATCAGAAAGACAATGCTCCCGAAAGGCTACCCGGGGGACGTGTTCCCGCGCGCGGCGCTGCTGATGTGGGTGGTGCTGATCACGCACAACGCGATTGCGCAACTCGTGACGGCCTCGTTGGGAAATTGGGTTGAACTGTCGTTCAGCGTTTACTACCTCATCCTGTTTGTTATTTCCGGTTTTATCATCGCCCACTACCATTCGATGAAGAAAAAGGCGGCGGGGGATGTGCCCAACCTCGAGGCGGCTCTCGGGGGGTGAAGATTGCGGATTGCGGGGCGGCGGCCGCTCTGCGAGATTGAGTGGATACGGGCTTTCGGTTGTCTCGATACTTAAAAAGAGACTCATTGCTGTTTGTTTGACAAAAGGGTGGAAAAACAAACCGCTTGCTTTTGTAATATAATGGACTTAACGCAGTTCTGGGCTGAGTAACTTGGGGAGACTGATAATGAAACGCGCTGCAATGGTAGTGGTGTTCTGTCTGGTGGCTTCGAGCTTAGCGTTTGCGTCTGGCGAAAGTTACCTCTTGACCGATGCTGGCGGGTTAGAGTACGACATTCTCACCGACGTCGACAACTACATGTGTACCACCTATTATTCCCTCTCTTCCTATTGTTGGACCACCTCGTGGACAGTTTCCGGGGTAGCCTGGGAAGCCAGCTACACACATACCGTCTCCGCAAGCACCATCAGCGGCGGAATGACGTCCCAAACCTACATGAGCGACGCGTTCGACGGTTACAACCTGGTTGCCGGGTATGCCAACAATGGCCCCGCAACCGTTGAAGCCAACGGCCGGCAGATCGTGTTCCCTACCCAGACAGAGGGCAACCTGCAATTTCACCGCAAGGTTTTTGTGCCGGAAAACGACGAGTTCTGCCGCTGGCTCAATATCGTAACCAACACCGGCTCGAGTTCCGAATGGGTGTTTCTCACCATCTACGGAGATCTTGGCAGCGACTCCCGTACGCTCATCGTCGACACGTCCAGCGGCGATACTATTGCCGACAGTGAAGACGCCTGGATCGTGAGCATGGAAGACTTTGACGGTTATACCGCAAGCCCCGACCCGCGGCTTGGTCACGTTCTCAGGGGCCTAAACGCGCAAGTGGCGGCTAGCGATATATATTTCTCCAGCGGCAATGATCAAGTCGAGTGGCAATATGTATTTGCCCTCGAGCCGGCCCAAACCGGCATCATCATGAATTTCGTCAGCGGCCAGCCCACAGTCAACGGGGCGCGTCAAAAAGCGATCCAACTCTCAGAACCCAGCGGTGTCGCGCTCGACTTCATGACGGCCGAAGAAAAAGGGACCGTCCTCAACTTTGCACTAGGGTCGCTCACGCCTCCTACCGTAACCGGCGTCACCCCGACGAGCGATACCACCCCGACGTGGACGTGGGAGCCGGGCGGGGGCGGGAACGGGACGTACCGGTATCAGCTTGACGGGGTTGGGGGGAGTTGGACGCAAACCACCGTGCCTGCGTACACGCCGGCAAGCCCGCTGGCGAACGGCGCGCACACGCTTTACGTCCAGGAACGGAATGAGAATGGCGACTGGTCGGCGTCAGGCAGCTTTACGATCATGGTCGGTACGTGGCTTGCGTTGGACGCGGACGGGGACGGGTTGACGGGTGCGGAGGAATCGGCGATCGGGACGAACCCGGACAAGCCGGATACCGACGGGGACGGGCTCGATGACGGGTATGAACACGGGCATGGGCTTGACCCGCTGGACGCAGAGGACGCCTATCTCGATGCCGATGGCGATGGGTATACGAATTTTGAAGAGTACCTGTTGCGGTCGGATCCGCAGAACCCGAATTCGCCGCGGGATACGTTCTACATCTCCGCGGTGAGGGGGGTCGATACGCCCATCGCGGGCACCGAGTCCGTGCCGTGGCGCACGATTGGTTATGCGATTGATCGAGTAGGGCCGAGCGAGCAAGTGCCGGTGACGCTGGTGGTGCTGCCGGGGACTTACACCGAGAACGTAACATTGAAAGCGTACATGATGCTGGCCGGCGCCGAAGGTGCAGAAAAACCCGTGATTGCGGGCAGCGTTGCCGCCGCGGCGTCGACCGAATTGCGGCAACTCGCCGTAAGATCGCCGTCGGCGGGGTCGGGCGTGCTTCTGCATATTACGACGTCCGAGGTGAGGGTAAAGCAAGTGGATTTTACCGGCGTGGGGTTCACGGGGATCCGGTTTGATTCGTTGAACGGCAGCGGCGTCGTGATCGAACGGTGCGTGTTCAGCGGGCTGCATACGGGGATTGAGATTATCGAGGCGCTCCCGACGATCCGGCGCTGTGTCTTTGAGAACATTTCCGGGGACGGGATCGCGGTGCGCCCGAGGACGGTAGACCTAAAAAGCGAAGACGACGGCAGCCTGGGCGAGGCCGGGGACGCCAATTCAGGGTACAACACGTTCATCACCTCCACCATCGATGACTACGCCGTGGTCAATGAGCGCGAAGGCGAAACACTCGTAATGGAAAACAACGACTGGGACACGGACGACGCGGAGGTGATTAGGGATTCAATCGGTGGCGGGGGCGAAGTCGATTTCGAGCCGCCGTTGACCAAAGGCGCCGGCATGACGGCCGCCAGTGTGTTTTGCTCCGTCTGGAACACCGGGGACAAAACGCCCATAGAAACCGCCTCAATCCAATTGACCCCCGGGGAGTTCAGCGCGGTGACGGCGAACGTGTCCGGGGTGTACACGTTTGCCTGTGTCCTGCCCGGCAACTGGACGTTCAGCGTGAGGGCGCCCGCGTATGTGGACGCGTCGCAAACGGCCAGCGTCGGGGCGGGCGAGAGCAAGAGCCTGCTGTTCCCGATGCAACCGGGCAGCCCGGGCGAAGACGAAGATGACGATAACCCGCCGCCGGGCTGCTTCGGCGGCTGAGTGGCTTTACGCGCGTGTAATCCGCCCCCTGTGGAAGCCTGTGGTGACACGGCGCGGGGTGGAAAACCGCGCCTACATTAATGGTAGAATTTCAAGTTGGGCCAGAGCTGATTGAGCGGGGCGGTGGGGTTGCGGCAGAGGAACACGGGGCGGCCGGCGCCGAAATTTTTTCGATATGGGCTGGGGGCTTCGGCGGCAAGGGCGACGTCGTTGAAGAGTGTTTTGAGGAAGGTTTCTTCGAAGCCGAACGCGATGACGGCTTGGCCTGTTGCGCCTTGCGGTCCCCAGAGGTAGTAGGAGTTGTTGCCGCTGATCGCGGGGGGCAGGCCGGCGTCGCGGCCAAGCACGTTGACGAGCGACGCGTCGCCGTAGTCGTTCGTCAAGACGACGCACTCCGACCGTTCCGCTTCGGGGAGGTTGTTGTAGACGTTCAGGAAAGCGGTTAGCTCCTCCTGCTTGAGGATCTGATAGCGGAAATCGAATGTCAGGTCGGTGGGATCATCAATGACGAAGCCGAGGATCCTGGAGATGTACTGTTCCTTCCATTCGATTGTGCCGATGGGGCAGACAATGGGGAGAAAGACGACCCCCATGGCGGCAATTGCAGCGGCAAGCGGGGCGCGCAGGTGGGGGCCGCGCAGGTTTTGTTCGAGCAAAACCGAGCCGCCGGCCAGCAGCATGGGATAGGCGGGTGCGGGATAGTACACCTTGGCTTTGAAAACGAGCATGATGGCGAGGACGGTGATGAATATCCAGCCGATGATGCGGTAGGGCCGGCCGGGGGTGCTTTTCAGGAAAAACACGAGGCCGGCTATCCAGACGATCGCGTTGAACGGGTTCATCAGGATGAATTGCCCGACGATGAACAGGGGGCGTGGCGTGTCCTGCATGACGGTGGCATTGAGGTTGCGGACGAATTCGAGCGTGGCCCAGTCGTGGTCGAGTTGCCACAGCAGGTTGGGCACAAACACCAGAAACGCGATGCCCGCGCCGGCCCATGGCCATGGTGTGGCGAGGTCTTTGCGGCGGCGGGTCAAGAGGATGCCGGCGGCCATGCCCGCGCCGAGGAACAAGGTTGTGTGTTTGTTGAGGAGCGCGAGGCCGGTTGCCGCGCCTATGGCAAGCCACCAGCGTGCGTCGTCGCGCCGGCAGAGGGTGACGAGCAGATGGGCGATGACGAGCCAAAACAGCACCTCGAAACACGGGATGTTTAGGAAAGCGCCCGTCCGCAAGAACATCGGTGTGAAAACAAAACTCAGCGCCGCCAGGAATTCGCCAAACCGGCCCGCGCCGAGCCTGCGCGCCAGCCAGCCGGTCAGCAGACAACATATGCCCAGCACGAGGGCCGGGAAAAAGCGGAGCGCGAACAGGTTCACGCCCATCAGGTCGGTTGCGAACCGGGCCATCATGGGGACGAGCGGGGGGTGGTCGACATAGCCCCAGGCGGGCCTCGATCCGCAGACGATAAAGTAGAGTTCGTCGCCGTGGAAGCCGTATTGGCGGTTTACCAGCAGATGGAAGATGAACAGCGCGAGGCCCATTGCGCCCGCCAGCCAAGGCAAGTTCTCGATGCGTCGATTTGCCGCGTTGCTGGTCATCATCGGCCCATTAAAGCAGTTGCAGCACCTTGTGGCAAATGCCGGGCATCGCATACCGTCCAAGATCCCGAACAAACACCCACTTCGCCTCGTCATAAAGCCCGGTTTTGATACGGCCGCCGTTGAGGGAGCAGCGGTACACGCGCAAGGTGACTTTTCGGTGCGAGTAGGTGTGCGAGACGGCGCCCAGGCAGTCGTGGACGGTCACGTCCAGCCCGAGGGTGGTTATGACGGCTTGCTCCAAGTTTTTGCAGGCATCAAACGCGGGGAATTCCCACAAGCCGCCGAGCATGCCCGATGCGGGACGCCGCGCGATCAGCAGCCGGCCACGGTTCTGGATTATGGCGGCCACGGAATGGATGTGCGGGATTCGTTTCTTTGGCGCGCGGGCGGGCCGGGCTTCCTGCGTGCCGGTGGCGAGCGCCTGACAGCGGGCGCGCACGGGGCATTCGGCGCAGAGCGGTTTGCGGGAGATGCATACGCGTGCGCCGAGTTCCATGATGGCCTGGTTGAAATCGCCGGGGGCTTTCGTGGGCACGAGATCGCCGGCGAGCGCCCACAGTCGTTTGCGTGTGGGTGCGGCATCGATGCAGTCGGGGATGTTGAACAGGCGGGCGAGTACGCGCTGGACGTTGCCATCAACAACGGGCACGCGTTCCGCAAAAGCGATACTGGCGATGGCGTTGGCGGTGTAGCGTCCGACGCCGGGGAGTTCTGCCCATTCTGCGGCGGTCTGAGGGAAGCGGCCGGTTCGAGCGACGATGCGTGCGGCGTTGTGGAGGTTTCGTGCGCGGGCGTAGTAGCCGAGTCCTTCCCATGTTTTGAGGACGCGGCCGAGCGGTGCGCGTGCGAGCGCATCGACGTTTGGGAATGCATCGAGGAAACGCTCGTAGTAGGGCAGGCCCTGGTCGACGCGCGTCTGCTGAAGGATGATTTCTGAGATCCAGACACGGTACGGGTCTGTGGAACGTCGCCAGGGGAGGTCGCGTTTTGTGCGGCGGAACCACGCCAGCAATGCGCGGCGGATCTTTCCTGCCAGTATACGATCCACTTCGACTACAGTCATAAGCGATAAAGAAAAATGCCGGCGCGCCTGTTGCGTGACGCGCCGGCAATCGTACTCCGTTTAAAGTTTCTTGATGCGGATGTTTTTGAACGCGACGAATCGGGCGTGGTCCTGGAGGCCGATGAAACCGCGTTTGAGGCGTTTCTTGAGTTCGGGATTGTCGTCGATGTTGAGGTCTTGGATCACTTGCCCGTTAAGCGTGGCTTTCATGATAGGCCCGTTGAGCATGATTTCGAGGTCGTTCCACTCGCCGCACGGTTTGCTGGCGTTGAGTTTAGGCGGGACGACGACGTAGATCGAGCCGGTGGTCTGATTGTCGACGGGCTTGCCGTAGTCGCCCTGCAATTGGAATTCCATGCCGGTTTTTGACTGGCGGCCGGCGCGCGGGGCGCGGAGGTAGATGCCGCTGTTGCCGTTCTCGTTGATTTTCCACTCGAGGCGCAGCACGAAGTTGTCGTACCGCTCGCGGGAGTAGAGGGCCTCGCCGCCCATGGCTTTCCAGACGATCGCGCCGTCTTCGACCGCGAACCCGTCCGTGTTCGTGCCGTAATACCACCAGCCGTTGAGCGTCTTGCCGTCAAACAGCGATACGAACCCGTCCGCCCGTTCCTGTTCGGACAGCACCGAGTTGTCCGGCGTCCATGGTGCGGATTCGGCCGGATTGGCCATGGCGGCATCGAGCTTCGAGTAAGACTCGGGCGTGTCGGGCAGCAGGAAATGAGAGGTCAGGATTTGATCGGCCGGCGGGAGGGCGCCGAGCAGCATCACGGGCTTGCCGCTGGGACTTGCGGGGGGCGCGGTGACGAGGTTGATGGCGCCCCCGTTTTCCGCGGCAGTGATGGGGTCTGGCGCGATCCGGGAGAATTCTTCGGCGAGTTTTGCGCTGTCGGGCCCGGTAAACACGTACACGGCGCCCCGGTAGTTCTTGAGGGCCGTCGCCGCCGTGCGCGCCGCTGTCATCCGGAACTCGGAGTTGTCCGGTGCGTCGGATGGAATCACCCGGCATAACGCCGCGAACCGCCGGTTAAAACTCTCCCTAATCAGGTATTTGGCGCGTCCGAGTGCTTTTGGTTCGATGGACGAGCCGTCGGGGCTGTACCCGGTCATGCTGAAACATACGGAATTAGCGCCCACCTCGACGGCCCGGATGAGGGTGAGGTCGATCTCGTCCTGCGTCGTGGCTGGATCGCCCAGCTTGGGCGTCTCGATCGCGCGCAGAAACACGTCTCTGCCTTTGTACAGCAGGTTGCCGCCGCGCATCACGATGCGTTCTTTGGGATTGACCTGCGCGCTGCAGGCGGCTGAAATCACAAGCCCCATGACAAGTGCCGGGATTACTACGCGCGTGACTCGCATATCCACTCCTTTTCTACTGTGCGCCGGGGCGGCGTGGTTCGGTTCATGTGGGATTTTAGCAACAAGCGGGTAGGAAAGGAAAGATCCATAGGACCAATCCGACCAATCCGACCGATCCACCGAATAAAACCTCAGAAATAAATTACCGTGGAGAGGCTGAAGATATGCTGGTCGACGCTGGCGTCGAACGAGCGTTCGAGTGCGCCGGCGCCGGCCAGGGTGTCTCTGCGGGCGTCGGATGCCCATCGGTACTCGTATGCGGCATCGATGTTGACGCGGTTGTGGATCAGGACGCCCGCGCCCAGCGTGACGCCATAATAGTCGTCGGGGTCTCCGTCGCCCCGGCGTGTGCCCCACCAGGCGTTTTTGCGGCCGCTGGCGGGCGCGGGATCGTAGTAGACGCCTGCGCGGAGGCTGGGCAGCAGTTTCTGGCGCGGTTTGGCGGCGTCGACAAACACGTACTCGCCACCGAGCCGGATGGTATAGGTTGGGTCATGTTGGCTTTGCCACTTGGGCATGCCGGTGATGGGCGAGGTGCGGCCGTTGATGCCTTGCCGCGAGTCGATCTCGACGAAGCGGTCCCAGTTCCGGCGTGTGACGTCGAACGCGAGGGTCAGCTTGTCGTTGGGGAATCGGTAGGCAAGGCCGACGCCGAGCGCGGCGGGCCATTCGATCCGCAGAGTGCTGCGGTAGAACTGGACGCCGGACGGGTTTCCCATCCGGAGCAGGCGTTTATAGTCAACGTCGGTGTGGTAGGCGGTATGGTATACGGCGCCGACGCTGAGGCGCTCGGTGGGTTTGTAGAGAAGGCCGAACGTGTAGTTGATGCCCTCGACGTCGTCGTATTCTTCAAAGGTATTTGCGGTGCCGAACCCGAGGGACGACATCGAGGCGCCGCGCGTGAAGGACATGAAGTTGTTGAAGATGCCGCGGCGCAGCGTTTTGGTTTCCCATCCGTTGCCGGGGACGAGCGAGCTGTCCCAGATATTGAGCGCGACGCCGGCCGAGAGCCAATCGAAGATCTCGAAACCGAACGCGGGCGAGATGGCGCTGAGGTCGCCTTCCTGCTGATAGCGGATGTCGTAGTCGGTGAAAGAGAGGAGGCGGAGCACCGGGCTGGAAGCCCTGCCGAGCAGTCTGGCGCGGAAATCGATCCGGCGGTCGAAATTGTATTTGCGCTGATAATTGAGGCTGACGACGAAATTGCGGCCGGCGAACGTCCACGGGATGGGATACACGAAACTGAGGTAGTTGATCTCGTCGAGGTTGAGTTCGTAGGGGCCGGGTGTGCTGATGTTGAACGTGTCGGGGTAACTTTCGCGGAACCATTTCCAACTGTAGACGGCGGAAAACTCGGGCCGTTCGAGTTGGGTGAGGCCGCCGGGATTCCACGAGGCGGCGGTGGCGTCGTCGGCGACGGCGATAAACGCGCCGCCCATGCCGAGTGCACGCGCGCCGCTGCCGACAAAGTTGGGCGTCGAGTTGATGTCGACCTGCGCCCAAGCCAGCGACGCCAGCAACACCAAAACCGCCACACTACATAGTAATCGCGGCCATCCCCGCATCGAGTTTCACGCTCTCCTGTTCCGGTTTGAAGGCCTTGGCTTTCGCGCCCTGCGTCAACATTGCCTGGATTCTGCCACGCGCCACCGCAACCATTTCGCCCGGCTCGATCTCCGTCCCCGTCACCGGGTCGATCCACGGGTCCGTTTCCTCTACCACCAGAAGGTACATCCCCTCACGGACCCCGTCCTCCCGCGTCCAATTCAGGAGCATCTCGTCGCCGTCCGGTCTTGGGCGCACCGACAGGATCTCGCCGGAAAGCCGCGGGAACGCTTTGGCGAGATCGGCGGCGAGCGCCTCGAGGCCGGCGTCGATTCTTGCTTTGCTGGTCTTGTCGTCGATATACGCATCGAAAACCTGGAGGATTTCCGAGGTTTCGGTGCTGATGGCGCGGGCCTTGACTTCGACACCGCCGCCGCGTTCGAACAGGTCCGCCACCAGGAACACGTGCGCGTTTGTCAGCCGACCCAGCGCAATCGCGTCATCTGGATCCGCCAATGCGGCGGCCAACTGCAGTTCCGTGAGTGTATCCCGCAGCCGGATCCGGTCGAGCACGCGGAACCGGCCCGCCTCGAACAAGCTCGCTTCCGTACCCACCCGCAGCAATTCTGCCAGTGACGGCTCGACGGCCTCGCCCACAAACGCCAGCACGGCCAACGGCAGTTTCGATTCGGGGCTGTCGAGTTGAACGGGCCGCACGTTCACCTTGAGCGACGTTACGGTCTCGTGGCCCTGATCGTCCTTCGCCTGGACGTCTACCGGCACGACGGCGTCCCCTTCGGCGTCGATAGGGATGCGCCTTGAGAACGTTTCCTTGGGCGCGCCGGTCAGTTCATTAAACGGCTCGCCGTTAATAGTCAGCGCGGCGACTTTGGTCTGGGCGGTGGCATCGCCGGACACATAGAGGGTCTTGTTGTGGCGATATGGGCGCTCGGCCCGCGGGCTTCTCAGCACGATGGCGATGGGTTCGGCGGGCGGGGCGGCGGGCAGGGTGGTTGGCGCCGCCGGCAGGGAAGCCGGCGCAGCGTCCTGCGCGAACTCGAGCAAGTAGGGCGCACGCGCGTTCAATTCCCACAAGCGCGCCGACGCCGACTGTCTGTCGCCCCTGAAGAGCTTGATCACGGAGCGGGTTTCATTTCCCGCGATGTCCTTGGCGATGATGACGAAGGCGTTATCGCCCTGTTGCAGGGGCAACTCGGTCGAGAACTCGACGCGGTTGCCGGTTTCCGAAGAGAGGGGCCTATCGGCCAGCGTCACCAAGGCGACGCCGTTTTTGTCAACGCAGACGCCTTCCAAACGGACGGAATCGGCCTTTGTGACGGAAAAGTCGCGCGGCGAGAAGATGCCGATGGTTGGCCCGGTAAGGTCGACTTCCAGTTTGACGGTGGCGGCGGCCGATTTGTCGGCGAGATCGTCGGCTTTGAACGTGATTTCGTGGGTGCCTTCGTTGAGCAGGAGCGAATCGGCGACGGTTATTTGGGCATTGCTTCGCCGCTGCGGGAAGGCCTTGCCGTTAACCTCGATGCGGGCCACGGCCACGTCGTCGTTCGCGGAAAGTTCAAACGGCACCTGACGCGACGAGACAATGGCGCCGTCTTTAAGCGAGGTTTGCAGGGACGGGTCGGCGGTGTCACTGATTTGGCCGGAGGCGATCTGCTTGCGGGTGACGAGGTCGAGGTACTGGTTTGCGCGGGCGGTGTCGACCTGTTCGAGGGATTTTTCGAGGTATTGGCGGGCCTCGTCGAGCCGATTCATCTGATAGTAGGCGATACCGAGTTCGCGGTTGGGGAAATACTCGACGAAGTGAAGCCCATAGGTGCGTGCCTGCCAGGTGTCGGTCGACCGGCCGCGGACCGCCTGCTGGAAATCGGTCGCGGCCTGATCGAAGAGGCCGCCGGCGAGAAACGAGGAGCCGCGTTCGTAGTAGCTCCACCAGCGGCCGCGGAACACGCCTTTCGTGACGCCGTAGGTTTTGCCGTCTACCACGACGCCCTGCTGGCCGGCGCAGCCCATGAAGGCAACCAGCAGCACAGCCACACCGCGCTTGAACATTGTTATCCCCACAGTCGTAACGCGATCACATTATCACAGAATTCACCCCGTGTAAACATGCGTGCATCGGAAACTTGGGAAAGTGAAATGGAACGATTGGGGCAAATACTCAGCCGGTTGCCCGGGGGCGGCTCAAGCGATATAGTGGAGCGCATGCGTTTTGAGACGTACATTGCGTTGCGGTACCTCCGCGGGAAGCGGAAAAGCCGGTTGCTCAGCCTGATCACGCTTATAGCCGTGGCGGGCGTGGCGGTGGGCGTGATGGCGCTTGTGGTGGTGATGAGCGTGGTGAGCGGGTTCGAGCAAGCCTTCACGGAAGCCATCATCGGTAACCGGGCGCATATTACGGTGCAGACTCAGGGGGCCACAATCGGCGCGCCGGATGCGTTTATCGAGCGGCTCGAGTCGGTCGTGCCGGAGGTAGTTGCGGCGAGCCCGGTGTCGCAGTCGGAGGCGTTGCTGCGGAATCCGGGTGTCAAGAAGGCGCAGTCGGGCGGTTTCGTGCTGGGGATCAATCCGGCGAGGGATCAGCAGGTGACGTGCCTTGCCGACAACCTCACGCGAACCGGCGGCAGAACGCATGGGGAGGGCCGGTTGCCCGGATCCGGCGAGATCGTGCTGGGTTACCGGCTGGCGGAGAAACTCGAGGCGCGTATCGGCACGCGGATTAAAGTCGCGACGGATCGGTCGCAGGGGGTGTCGCTGGTTGTATGCGGCATCGCGCAGGCGCGCCTGGCCGACCTGGACTCGTACTACGCGTTTGCAACGATCGAGACCGTGTCCCGCCTGACGGGGCAAGACGGCGCCCAGGCCATCCAGTGCAAGGTCAGGGATCCGATGCTGGCGTCGGCGGTCGCGCGAAAAATCGAGGACGCGCTCGGGGTCGAGGCGTTCACGTGGCACGAAAGCCAGAGAGAGTTTTTCGTGATGCTGCAACAGAACAAGAGCATCTTGTTTATCATCCTGGTTTTTATAGTGCTTGTGGCGTCATTCAACATTGCCAGCACGCTGATCATGATGGTGATCGAGAAGCGCCAGGATATCGGGGTGCTGCGGACGATCGGGGTGAGCGGGCAGGCGGTGTTGCTGATTTTCATCCTCGAGGGTCTGCTGATCGGACTAGTGGGTACGGCGATTGGCGTTGCGGCGGGGTCACTGATCGCGCTCAACATTGACCCGATCTCGCAAGGTATTGCGTGGTTGATGGGGCTGGGGTCGTTTCGCGCGGAGATTTACCAGCTTGACACGTTGCCGGCAGCCATCGACCCGGGCGATATTGCCGTTATCGCGGCATGCGCGACGGTTCTCACGTTCATTTCGACCATCTACCCCGCGTGGAGCGCATCGCGCCTCGACCCGATCGATGCCTTGCGGAGAGAGTAGGCGCCTACCCGAACCAACCCAACATCCGCCTGATCCGTCTGATCCGTCCGATCCGTCCGATCGGCCCGATCCGTCCTCTCTCTTGCTGCTGAAACCTTTGAAAACACTCCTCCGCCTCTGTAGAATGTCGCCCGCGACAATGAATTTAAGTGGCGGGGAGATAAATGGTTAGACAACGTGCAATACGTCTGTTGGTATGTGTGGCGGTGATCCTGAGTGCGGGGTATGCGCTGGGGTTGGAGGCGGGGGTGGGCCAGGCGGAAATCACCCCGCCGCTGGGGTCTCCGTTGAACGGCTACGGTGACCGTATGGGCCGTGGGGCTATCAAGGTTCATGATGCGCTGTGGGCCCGTTGCCTGTATCTCAACGACGGGCAGACGGGTGTGTTTTTGGTGACGATGGACCTGTGCCTGATCACGCCGGAACTGCGGGCGCGTGTGCTCGGGTTGGCGCCGCGGGGAGCCGTGCCGGAAAACGTGATCCTGACGGCGACGCACACGCACAGCGGGTCGGGCGGGATGTCGAAGGCGTTGGTGTTCCGAGCGGTGTCGGGCCGGTTTGTGCCGGAGGTGCTTGAACAAACGGCCCGGGGGATCGCGGAATCCATGCGCGTGGCGTTTGAGACGCGGCGGCCGGCCGTGATCGGGTATGGGAGGGCGGAGCAGGAAGGCCTTTCGGTGAACCGGCGGGTATCGAAAGGGCCGGTGGACACGCAGCTAGGCGTGTTGCGCGTGAACGACGCGGATCTGAGCCCGATGGCGGTGTTGGCGAATTTTTCGGCGCACCCGACGACGGTTTCCGGGGCGGACAAGATGTCGGTCTCGGCCGATTACTGCGGCTATTACTACGACGAACTCGAGAAGCGGATCCCGGGCGTTATTGCGATGTTCGCCAACGGCACGGAAGGCAACCAGCGGCCGGCGGACCCCAGCGGCAAGGGCGGTTGGGCGGCCACGGAAGCGATTGGTCGTCAGTTGGCGCAGCGGGTGGCGGAGACGGCGGCCACGGTGACGTGCGGGGACGCGATCCTGCATGTCGGGTACGCGGAACCGGAACTGCCGCTTTCCATGGCGCATTTTGCGCCGCGAAAGACCATATTGCAGTCGCTGGAGATCAACGATCTGGTGATGCTGTTTGTGCCGGGCGAGGCGTGCGTCGAGCTGGGGCTGGACCTGCGTTCGCGGGCGGTTTCGTGGGGGTATGAAGTGGAATTCACGGTTGGGCTGAGCAACGATTACGTCGGTTACTTTGTCCCGCCGGACTACTACTCCCAAAACGTCTACGAAAACAGCATGAACTTCTATGGGCCGCAAATCGGGCCGTGGCTGGCACGCGAGTTCAACCGGTTACTGTCGCGCAGCAAACCCGAGACGCCCGAAAAGGAAGTCCCGGCGGAGGTGCTCGAGACGGGCGGGCCGGTGCGGCAGGTGGTGCTGAAGGGGTCGGCTTACGAGATGGGGATGCAGCGCGGGCGGCTGTTCAAGGAGACGATCGAGAACCGGTACCGGGCGAACATTCTGGCGCGGGTCGAGTCGGGCGAACTGCTGCCGAAAGATACGTGGTGGCAAAAGGTGCGGCCGTACCTCGATGTGTCGAAACTGGCGCTGGTCGTGCTGGGGGTAGGTGCGCGGCCACTGTTGCAGGGAGCGCAGAACGACCTGTACGAGGAGTTGCAGGGTATGGCGGACGGTGCGGAGTTGCCGTTCGACGCGCTGTGGCTGGTTCAGGCATTGCCGACGATGGGAACACAGGATAACGCGGACACGTTTTTCCGCACGTCGTTCTGCACGATGCTGGCGTCGATTGGCGACAGGGCCGGCGCGTCGGACATCCTGGTCGGGCGCAATCTGGACTGGCCGGAACCGCCTGGCGACGACCTGAACCCCGTCATCATCGACGTGCGCCCGTCCAGCGGCCGGAGGTACGTTCAAGTGGGATTCCCGTGGAATTCGGGCGTTTTCACCGGTATGAACGAGAATGGCGTGGTGGCGTGCGTCGAGCGCATCGAACCGCTTGGCCAGCCGCGCAGCGAAGGTCTGCCGGTCGAGTTTGCGCTGCGCGAGGTGATGCAATCGGCCAAGACGGCGGACGAAGCGGTTTTTATTCTGCAGCGCTACGCCCATCTGCGGGGGTATCACGTGTTGGTGGCGGACCCGGCCGGGCCGACGGCATACGTGATCGAGCTGGGCCGGTCGCAGGTGCTGCGCAACCCCGAGAACGGCTTTCTCACGGGCGCGGATCCCGGTTCGGAACGTGTTGACGAATCGGCGAAATCGCGCTACGGCCGGGCGGCAAGCATAGTCGAGAGCGACCACGTGATAGGTTTGCCGCGGCTCAAAGAAGTGCTCGGGGATCAACTGCCCGAAGAGACGGGCATGGGGTCCATTTGGAACAGCCACACCCGGTACAGCGTGCTGTTCGAGCCGAAAAAACGGGCTATTTACGTGTCGGTCCCCGGTGAGGACGGCCGGCCCGGCGAGTACGTGACGGTATCGTTGGAAGGAGACCAGTCATGAGCGATACGGTGCGCGTATACGGCGGGCTGAAACGCGGCGCCAGAAAAGTCCGCAGGCAGAGATATGGCGGGAAAGTGTTCGTGGCGGCGGTGCTGATAGCGGCGGGCTGGGTTTATTGGACGACGCGGGACACGCACCCGGTCCAGTCGCTGATACCGGCGAACCGGGCATATCACGTGGTCGCCAGAGACGTGTTTGCAAAACGCGCGCGGCTCGCGGAATCGAAGATCTGGAAGGCGCTGCCACCGCAACTGGGCGTCGCGGACGTGCCCGCGAAACTCTCGCAGGACGTCGGGGTGCCGCAGTGGATTCTCAACAACGTCGTCCCAGGCGCGTGTTACGTAATGGGCAACGATATCAAAGGGTTCGGGGACGTGCTTGTTGTGACGCGGATGACGCGCGTAGGGACGCTGCTGGAGAAGCTGCGCGCCTTTTTCCCGGGGATCGAGGGGGACTACGCGGGCGGGTTGAAGCTGCACAAAATGGGCGGGTTGTACTACGGGGTCCGGGGGCGGGTCTTGTTGCTGAGCGCGTCGAGGCCGGGCCTGATCGAGGCGCTCACGCTCCTGCCGGACGCAGCCCTCACTGCGGGCGCGCTCGATGAGATGCCGCACTCACTCGGGGATGCGGATATCTATGGTCGGTTTCAACTGGCGGAGGACGACCCGCTGGGCGACGTGATCGAGCGGGGTACGTTTTCGCTGCGAATCGACAAGACAGCGGCGACGGCGGCGTGTCAGAGCGTGCTGCGGCCGGCGTGGCGCGAGAAGATGGCGGCCCTGCTCGATGGTGTGACGCCGCGGACACTCGAGGCGCCACCGGACGGGCTGCTGCGGGTGTCGCTGGATTTGGGCAAGCCGGTGGCGGCGTTGTGGAACTGCGCGGGGACGGTGTTTGGTAAGCAGAACGAGATGGACCAGTTGTGGGCGAAATGGTCGGCAGCGCCGGAAGAAGGCGAGTCGAGCATATCGTACACGGTGCTTGGCATATTGGGCGGATTAGGGCCGGGGATGCGAGCAAGCCTGGTGGGTGTGGACCTGAACGAGATTGTTCCGGCCCCGGAGGTGGTGGCGACGCTCGAGGCGGATCCGGCCAAGCTGTTGGAGGCGTTTAAAGCGTTGCCGGCGCCGCCGGCGGGTTCGCAGCCGTGGGACACGTATCTGCGCTATGACGAGACCGCGCAGGTGGTGTGGTTGCCGCTGATTGGCGGCCCCAGCCTGGAACCGACAGCGGGCGTCAAGGGCAACGCGTTGGTGATGAGTTCGAGCCGGACGGTGGCGGAATCCATGCTGGCGGACCCGGCGACGTCCAATCCGCCGGATCTGCCGAAGCCGGGCAACGTGTATGCCGCACTCAAGCCTCACGATTGTGGAAAGGCGGCGTTTGATGTGGCGATGATGCTGGCGGAAGCCGGGCTGCTACGAGATTACTCGCCGCAAACGCTTCAGGAAAAGTACGGTCCCTGGCTGGAGAGCGCGGCGGGCGTGAAGGAAGTTTCGGCGTTGGCCGGGTATGATTCAGGCAACGTGATGCTCGAACTGGGCCTGGTTTGTTCGGACACCGCCCCCGTGAAGGCGTCCCAGTGACTGCAATTGTCTTACGGCGGTAAGAACGGCGGCAATGCGGTGGGGTCGCGCTCCCGCGCGACCGTGGCTCCAACAGCCTGACTTGGGCCAGC
>DATKVG010000114.1:0-18606 GCA_035530195.1 Bathyarchaeia archaeon
AGGTTCCAGGTTGGGTTGGCGCCGGGGAACGGGTCGCGGAGCCGGAGTTGGGCGTCGCGGTTGGCGGTGATGCTGAGGCTGACGGTCTTACCAGCTTTCCGGATGGCGGAAACTTTCCAGCCGCCTTCGGCGTGGAGTGAAGCGAACTGCACATCTTGCCATTTGTCCGGCACGGCCGGAAACACGCGGACGCCGCCGCCCCAGCTTTGTAGGAGCATTTCATGTACGGCTTCGGCGGCGGCAAAGTTGCCTTCAAGTGTGAACGGCCTGTACTTGAAGTTGGAGTGTTCGCCGCCTTTCTGGTCGCCGTTGAGGTGGAACCCGTTGCGGGAGATGAAGTTTTTGACGAAGATGTCGAGGTATTTGAGTGCCATGTCGGGTTTTCCGGCACGTGCGGCGATGCAGGACATCCAGGAGAAGCTGTATCCGCACCAGTTGCGTGTGCCGAGCCGTTCCATCTGGTCGAGGGTGCCGTCGATGATGGCCCGGTCGCGGTCGCTGCCTTCGATGGTGATCAGGCCGAGCGGGTGGATCGCCATAACCTGGGAATGATGCCTGTGGCTCTCGGTGAGCGACTCATCCGGGGACAGTTTGAGGGCCATGGTGTCTGGTTCGACGGCGAACTCGTCGAGTTTGTTTAGCGTGGCGTTCCAACGCGCGGCGGCCGCGGTGTCGCTGGTGGCCTGGGCCATTTCGGCGAGTGCGCCAAAATGCCAGCGGAGCAGTGCGAGGTCGAAGTTAGTGTTTGGCGTCATCCAGGCTTTTAACGTGTTGTCATGGATTTCGGGCGAGCTCGAGAGGGGCAGCTTGAGCTTGCCGTTGGCGCCGGGCTCGAGCAATTCCTCGTAACATCGGGCGAGCTCGGCCATGTAGGGGTAGGCGCGGGTGCGGAGGAACGTGTCGTCCATGGTGTATCGCCAGTGGCGGTAGAACGTGTGGGCGGCCCACGCGCCGTCTGTCGGCGATAAACTATATTGCGCCCAACCCGCGAGGGCTTTACCATCGAGCGTCATCACGCCGGGTACGGCGGCGCCGGGGGTGCCGTAGAACGAGCGGGCGAACTCGCGGTGTTCAGGTAGCAGGTCCCACATGAAGTCGATGAAACTGAGGCCTTCGTCGAAATGGCCCGCGGCGAGATAGGCCCAATACGTGAGCTGGGTGTTCAGATCATGGTGGTAATCGCCTTTCCACGGTGGCAACTCGCCTTCGTCGGCGGTCCAGACGCCTTGCAGCGGGATGGGCGGCGCGCCACGGCGGGATGCGGCGCCGTAGAAATACTGGACAAGGTCGTACTGCCGCTGGATATCTGGATCGGGTACGCGGACGCCGCCGATGTCCCAGAACCAAGCCCACCATCTCCTGTGGGGATCGAGCGAATGCGCGATCAAGGCATCGTCAAGCCGTTTCTTGGCGACCTCGAGCGGGTCGGGTCCGTCGGCGGTGCTGGTTATGGTGACGGCAATTCGCGTCGAACTGCCGTCGGGTTGTTCTTTCAGCACGACGGCATATTTGAGCGGGTCGCCTTCCGAGGCCGACTGGATGACCCAAGCGAAGTCGCCGTCGCGGCCAAGTTCGGCGGGCGGGTATCCGAGCTTTTTCACGGCGGTGGAAGCGACAAAGCGCGGCTCGGGTTTCGGGCCGCGGATGTCGAAAAAGGCGACGGGCCGCGTGGCATCGAACACCGCCTGGACGCGGCCGCCGGTGAGGTCGACGCGGCCGGTGGCGGTGGACAGATTCAGGCTGAATTGGCGGATCGTGACATCGTCGGGAAACACGAGTTCGAGGCGAGCGACGGGCAGTTTGGTGGGGTATGGGATGTCGTTGTACGGGGCGTCGAACAGGCGCGAGATTTCTTTCTGGTTCCGCTCAGCAACGAGCCGCTTGATAGTGGCGTAGTTCCAGTCAGGCTGGAGGACAATGTCGGGCCGGCGGAGATCCCAGAGGTCGCCGCGGTCGAGCGACACCTTGAGGACGTTGACGCCGCCCCACATCAGGCCGCCCATCAGGCCGTTACCCAGCGGGACGGCTTCGTCCCAGCGTTCGATGGGTGCGTCGAGCTTGAGTTCGCTGGCGGGGCCTTTCATGAGTTCGGCGGAGGCGATGCTCGAGGCGAGAAGGGTTGCGGCGAGGAGGATGGTTAAGCAGTTCATGGCACGATCTCCTGTGCAGGCGGGACGCCCGCACCACAATTGGCCATATTACATGGGTTACACGGGAGGTGCAAAAGCGGGTGGGGTGTTGTTTCAGGCCAGGTTCGGTGATATTTTGAGATCGGACGGATCCGACGGATCTTCAGAATCAACCAGCGGAGGCGAGGAGATGAGAATGAGCCGGCGATTGTTTTTGGGAGCCGCGGCGGGGGCGGCGGTGTCGTTGGGGGCTGAGGGGCAAGGTAAATTGCGGGCGTGCATCATTGGCGACACCAAGAACGGCGGGTATGGGCACAGCCTACATTTGGTGTGGGGATACCGGGACGATATCGAGGTGGTGGCGCTGGCGGACCCGGATGAAGCGGGGCGTGTGAAACATTCCGAGGAAGCCAAAGCGCAGCGGCAGTACGCGGATTGGCGCGAGATGCTCGAGAAGGAGAAACCGGATCTGGTAGCGGTCGGCCCGCGGTGGACGACCAACCATCGCGAATATGTGCTGGCGGCGGCCGAGATCGGCGCGCACGGGTTGCTCGAGAAACCGGCCGCGACGGATTTGTCCGACGCGGACGAGATGGTGGCGGCGACCGAGAAAGAACGGCTTGCGTGGGGCATCGCGTTCAACTTTCGTGTGACGCCGGTAGTCGAGTACGTGCGGCGGATGGTAATGGAGGAGGGGCTGGTCGGCGAGGTGATCGAGTTGCGCGGCCGCGGTAAGGAAGACCACCGGGCGGGCGGTGAGGACCTGGTGGTGCTGGGCGTGCATATTTTCGATGCAATGCGCTATTTCGTGGGTGACGCGGCGTGGTGCTCGTCCGATATCACGGTCGATGGCCGGCCGGCGGCGCCCGCGGATGTTAAAGAAGCCACGGAACCGCTGGGGCCGATTGTGGGGGACCGGATCCACGCGATGTTCGGGTTCGGCAAAGGCATCACGGGGTATTTCGCAACGACGCGCAACGCCCACGGCAACGGCGGCCGGTGGGGATTGGACATCCATGGGTCGAAAGGCGTGGTGACGTTGCGCATGAACGGGTCGGTGGTTGCGGGGCTGCTCGAATCGCCTGCGTGGGCGCCGAAGGCTGGCGGGCCGCTCGAGTGGGAACCGGTGCCCGGCTGCCCGGAAGACACACTGACGCCGAAGCCGGCGATGCGGTACTCGCCGATTATCGACGACATGCTCGTGGCGGCGCGGGAAGGGCGGCGTCCGCGCGTGAGCCTGCACGACGGACGCCAGGCGCAGGAGATGGTGCAGGCGGTCTACGAGTCATACGTGCAGGGCCGGCGCGTGGCGCTGCCGCTCGAGGAACGTATGCATCCGCTGAAAAGCTGGAACGCGCAAGCTTGAGCCGGTGGTCGGTGGCCGGTGACCGGTGGGCGGAAGAGCCCGGAAAAAGTGGGCGAAAGGGACCTTTGATGCCGGTGCAAACCTACGAGGAACTGGAAGTCTGGCAGAAGGCGATGGAACTGGTGGCTCTGATATACCGATTGACGAAGGGTTTTCCAAGGGAGGAAGTTTACGGGCTGACCAGCCAGTTGCGCCGCGCGGCGGTATCGGTGCCGTCGAACATCGCGGAGGGGCAGGGCAGGCGGTCTACGAAGGAGTTTCTGAATCACCTTTCGATGGCTCGCGGTTCGCTGCTGGAGGTGGAAACCCAGACGGAGATAGCTCTCAGGCTCAACTACCTGAAGCCGGAACAGAAAGCCCAGGTCAAGGAACTGACGTCAACAGTGGGGCGTCTTCTAAACGGCCTGATTCGAGCACTCGAGGCCAAGCTGTAAGCTCCGCCCACCGTCCACCGGCCACTGACCACCGGCTACTTCCCGTTGACCTCGACCACGGTTGCGTTTTTCACCGATTCGATGGCGGCTTCGAGTACTTTTTGCGCGGCGAGCGCGTCGGCCCCGGAGCCTTCGATATGGCGCGGGGGCGTTTTTTCGGCGACCTGCTCGACGAACCGGCATATGCGGTTGCGGAACGTGTCTTCGAACCGTTTCTCTGTGAACGGCCCGAAAACGGTGTTGGTAACAACGGTTTTTTCGGGCGAGCCGGCGGGGTAAAACGTTAGTTCGGCAAACATGTCTTCGAGGACGAAGCGGCCGGCGGTACCCGCGACCTCGCAGCGTTCCATGGGATGGCCGCGGTCGATGTCGTAGGAGCCGGTGAGGCCACCGACGGCGCCGTTTTTGAACTTGAGGTTGAAGTGTGCGGTCGACCAGATGGATCGGCCTGGGGCTTTTGTGGCGAAACACTGGACGTGGGTGATGTCGCCGCAGAAATACCGCATGAGGTCGACGGTGTGCGGGTGGAGTGCCTTGATTTGGAACCACGGCGAGGTTTCAACGGGGTTTTTGATCCACATGGCCATGTTCACGAACAAAAGCGAGCCGAGCCGGCCCTCTTCGATCCATCGGCGGGCCTGGCGCGCCATGGGCGTGAACCGGTGGTTGAGGTTGATGCCGTAACACAGGTTTTTGCGCCGCGCAAGGTCGACCATCTGCTCGGCCTGGTGGATCTCGTTGGAGATGGGTTTTTCGCCCAGCACGTGGCAGCCCGCATCGAGGGCGAGCATGGTGGGCTCAAAATGGTCGCTGCCGTACTCGAACCCGCCGGTCGCGACGCCGCAGATGTCGGGCTGGATCTGTTTGAGCATCTCGGCGGCGTCGTAGAAAGCGGGGACGTTGAACCGTGTGGCGGCAGAATCGGCGCGCTCGCGAATAACGTCGCACACGCCAACCAGATCGCACAGGCCGAAAGAGGCGTAGATGCCGGCATGGAGATTGCCGATCGGCCCCATCCCAATTACGCAGACTCGCAAGACGACGACTCCTTTTGGGGATAATGTTCGCGAGGCATTTTATTTATTAGGCGCAAAGAACGCAAAGAAACACCGGAGTCTGGAAACTGGAGCTAGACGATCGCAGATCTCAGATTTGAGAGCTCAGATGTGGGTAGCGCGTGACGGCCCCGCGAGTGTTAGTAGGGTGGGGTCGCGCTCGCGCGCGACCGTTGTGGTGGAGGTGACGGAGGGGCAAACATACCTTCGGTCTGCGGTGTGAAGCCGCGGTCGAGCGGGAGCTCGACCCCACCGTATTGTTCTCCCGACCGCGTTACTTTCCCAGCGCGTTGCGGGAAAGGCGGGTGTTGGATAGAATGGGCGGCAAGCGACATGCTGGACAGAGATGGGAGAGGACACGCGGATGGGCATGGCGGATAAGGGTTGGGTGTGGGAAGGTCAGGGGTTGGACCCGGGGGTGTATCCGTCGATATTCGGGGTCGGCGAGGGCGCGGATTTTTTCGGGTTGAAGAAGGTTCACTTTTTGTTCCACGAGACAACGGACCTGGCGTTGCGGAAATTGAGCCGGTTCGAGAAGGTGATGTGCGATATCTCGAAGTGGAAGTTTCGCAACTGCGGCGAGCGGGGCTATGGGTCCGAGTGTTATGCGGATTCGCGGATGGAAACCATTCTGGGCGAGGCCGAGAAGGTGAGCCGGTTTTCGCTCGAGTACCCAAACGTAGCCGGCGGGTATTTCGACGATATGAAAGGCCTCATAGAACGGCACAACCACGACGTCAAGGCGTGCATGGCCATCAAAGAGGCCCTGATCAAGCATAACCCGAAGATGGTTCTCGAGTCGGTGGTGTATGCCCATGAACTGGACAACACGACGTTTTGGAACCCACTCGTCCCGTTTATCGACGTAGTCAGTTTCTGGGTGTGGGGCTGGAAGAACCTCGAGACGATCGAGCAAGATTTAGACAAGTGCCGCCGGCTGTTTGTGGGCAAACCGATCAATATGGGCTGCTACCTGCGGGACTATCCCACGGCGTCGCCCATCCCGATGGAGGCCGTCCGGGGCCAGTGGCAACTCGTGCAACGCACGCTCGAGGACGGGCGCATTCAGGGGTTTGACATCCTGGCTGCGGTGCTGATCGACGGCCATCTCGAACAAGCGACGTGGATACGGGATTTCATCTGCGCGCACTGAGGGTTTTTAACCACAAAGAACGCAAAGATCTCAAAGAGAAGAATTCTGCGGAAAGGCGGCGCGTTTTCATTTGACGAACTTGGACTAACACGGCGCGGCGGAGCCGCAACCAAATAGGACTGGCGATGTGTTCGGTGGGGTCGCGCTCCCGCGCGACCGTGGCGTTGGTGGAGGCGGGGGAGCAGGCATACCTTGGGTCTGCGCCGGGAAGCCGCGGTCGAGCAGGCGCTCGACCCCACCGCGTTCCATTCAAAGGCTCGTATAAGTTCCACTGAATTCCTTTGAAAACACGCTGGAAAATGGCGGATAGCAGTCCGACGAACACGGGGCAGCACAGCCAGCAAATTGAGAATGACGCATTTCGGTTGGTAAAATCACCATTGAGGTATCTTGTGAGGTATCTTGCAGTGACACTTGACGAACTCTATCAGCCGGTAAAAGCGGAACTGGCCGAGGCCCAGACGATTGTGGCGGCGCTGTGGAATGAAGCCCTGTCGCTTGTCAACGGCCCGTCGGCGCCACCGCCCAAGCCTGGGGGCAAACTGCTGCGTCCGGCGCTGTGCCTGCTTTCGGCGGGCGTGGCGGGGGCAAACGGCGACCTCAGCCGCTTTGTGAATCTTGCGGCGGCGCTCGAGTTGCTTCATCTGGCGGCGTTGACGCACGACGACGTGGTTGACCGGTCGAGCCTTCGGCGTGGCACGGCGTCGCTGAATGCGTTGTGGAACGACCATATCGCGGTGTTGAGCGGCGATTACCTGGTTGCGCGGGCCGTAAGCCTGCTGGTGGGTATGAAGTCGATTGATCTGATCGCGAACGCGTTCGAGACGGTGCGCAAGATGACGGAGGGTGAACTTCGCACCCTTTCGGATAGCTCGAACGGTTATACGCAGGAGGATTGCCTGCGGCTTGCAGAACAGAAGACGGCGAGCTATTTCGCGACGACGTGCACGGCGCCGACGTATGTGCTCGAGACGGGCTGTCGGGAGCCGTTGCACCATTACGGCCTGTCGCTGGGGATTGCGTTCCAGCTCATCGACGACATCCTGGACTTGGTGCAGGATCAGGAGACGCTCGGGAAACCTTCGTGCGGGGATATCGCCGAGGGCAAGAGGACGCTGCCCATCCTGTATATGCGCGAAGGGCTTCCGCCGGGGGACGCGGACCGGCTTACGGGGATGGTAGGCCGGCCGTTGTCGGACGAGGAGCGTGCCTGGACGGCGCGGGCGCTCGAGCGGTCGGGTGCGCGGTTTCGGACGGAGCAGATAGCGCGGTCGTATGCGAGCGCGGCCCAAAACGCGCTGGGGCCGTTGCCGGCGAGCTCGTTCAAGGAGTCGCTGCTGGGATTAACGGAGTTCGTACTGGTGCGGGGCTTTTGAAGAGGCAGCGCGTCTCTCTGATTCGATTTAACCAGAGGAGGCCGGGTACGACCGCAGGGCTGAAATGTGGGATTGCGCTGGGGGGAATTATACTTTTCGGGGGATTTCTGCGCGTTTACGGGCTTGGGGGCGAGTCGCCGTGGTGGGATGAGATAGTCACGCTCGATGCGTTGGACGCACCGGGGCTCGTGGCGTTTTTGCGGGAAGAGCGGGCGTCGGACCCGCCGATGACGCCGGTGTATTTTGTGGTTGCGTGGTGCTGGTCGCGGGTGGGCGGTGACTCGGTGGTGTGGATGCGGCTGCTGTCGGTGGTGCTGGGCTTGGTGAGCATTCCGGTGTTGTACGGGATTGGGCGGCGGCTGGTGGGCCGGACTGGGGGTCTGCTGGGGAGTTTGGCGCTGGCGGCGTCGCTGGTCCATGTTTACTATTCGCAGGAAATCAGGGTATACGCGCTGGCGACGCTGCTGGCGGTGTGTTCGATGTATTGCTTTGTACGGTGGGTGGAGAAGGCGCGGGGTACGTGGGGCTGGCTGTCGGCCCACTTGGTTTTGAATGCGTTGCTGGCGTTTACCCATGTGTTCGGTGTGCTGCTTTTTGTGGCGCAGGGGGTGTTTCTGGCGTTGTTCCGCAGCGAGGACAGGAAGGGGCTGGCTGTATGGGTAGCCGCGCATCTGGTTATTGTGGCGGGGCTCGTTGGATGGCTTTCCACCGTTGACACGACGACGATTCACAAGGCGGCGGATTGGATGGTACGGCCGGGCTGGCGGGAAGTGGGGATGGTGGCGGCGGTTTTCGCGGGGGGGCGTCCGTCGAACGAGAATCCCGCGGCGCACCTTCCCGGCGGGGTGAGTCTGGACCTGGTGCTGATGGGCATCGTGGGCGGGTTGATCGGCTGGTACGTTTTGCGGCGCCTGTTTTGGAGAGGGAAAGAAGTTGGCGGCGGGTTATTGCGTGGCCGTGACGGGATTTGGCTGCTTTTGATTTGGTTTTTTGTCCCTGTCGCGGGGTTGCTGGCGGCTTCTTACGTGTGGCGTCCGTGTTTTGTGTACCGGTACATCCTGTTCGGCAGTATTCCGTTGTACGTTCTGCTGGGTGCAGCGTTGGCAGAAGCGCGCGGCCCACGGCTGGTTGGGCTGGTCCTGGCGGGTGTTTGGGGATACCAACTGCTGGCGGTAAGTTGCGGTCCGTTCCGGCCGGACTGGCGGTCGGCGGGGGCGTATCTCGAGTCGCGGATGGGACCGCGGGACACGGCGGTGGCGTTGCAGAGCATCAATTATTCGGCACTCCGTTACAACAGCCGGGTTCCGGAATCGCGAGTGCGGTGCGTGGACGTGTGGTCGGAGGTCGGGCCGGCGGTGCGTGAGGCGCATCGGAACGGGGGCGCGGCGTGGGTGGTAGTATGGCTGTGGACGGAACCGGCGAATATCGAGCAGGCGCTGCGAGAGAACGGGGTCGAGTACAGTTTTGTGGATTTTGGAGGTTGGCCGGGGTTGAGGGCGTACCGCGTGCCGAAGGGCGATTCAGCTAAGTAGTGCAAACGAGACGCCCGCACCACAATGAGAATGTTCCTAGGCCAGTTTCCATGGCGCGCGGTACTCGTAGTGGAGCATAACGTTTGCGGCTTCGTTGTTAGTGATGCGCTCGGCCTGTGCGTCCCAGTCGATCCGGCTACGCGTAGCGAGGGCGATGTTGCCCAAGTGCGAAAAGGTGGTGGACCGGTGGCCGATCTCGACGTCGGCGGTCGGTTTTTGCCGGCTCTTGACGCAATCGAGGAAATTGCGCACGTGCTGCTGGGTGAGGTCGCCGTCCTGCGACTTGACGTTCACCGGCTCCATGCGGGGCTTGGGGTCCTCAAACTGGCCGCCTTTTTCGGGGATGATTTCATACCCGCGATCATCGGCGTAGAGCGTGCCGAGCGTGCCGCGGATTTCCATCTCGCCGCGTTTGAGTGCGGGTGCGCCGCTGGCTTCGTACTGGCCGAAGATGATCAGGCAGCCGGACGGGGTTTCGAAGACCGATTCCATGGTGTCGGGGATGTTTCGGTCGTCGGCGACGGCGTAGATCCCGCCTATCGAGACGATAGAGGACGGCGCCTCTTCGCCGATGGCCCAGCGGATGGCGTCGATAAAATGCACGCCCCAGTTGGCGATCTGCGAACTGTATTCTTTCCACCAGCGGAACTTGTACGGGGCGATCGTGTCGCGGTAAGGGCGGAATGCCGCGGGACCGAGCCAGAGGTCCCAATCGAGGTCGGCGGGCGGCTCGGCGTCGGCCGATTTACCCATGCCGGCGGGCGCCATATTCGTGATCCGGTAGCTGCGGCAGACGGTGACCTTGCCGATCTCGCCGCTTTGCACCAAATCGGCCACTTCCTTATACATCTTGCCGCTGCGCCGATGCGTGCCGACCTGGACGACCCGGTTGTTGCGCCTGGCCGCCTCCACCATCCGCCGCCCCTCGTGGATGGTCAGCGACAACGGTTTCTCGACATAGACGTGCTTGCCGGCGTCGCAGGCATCCACGGTGTGGATGGCGTGCCAGTGGTCGGGCGTGGCGACTACGACGGCATCTATGTCCTTATTCTGCAGAATTTCGCGAAAATCTTTGTGAAGCGAGGGACTTCCGCCGACTTTTTCAGCCTGCTTCCTCAGGTGCGGCTCGTAGACGTCGCACAGGGCGACAATTTCGGCGTCAGAGTGGGGGAGCGTGGCGCCGATAACCTGGCCGCCGCGGTTGCCCACACCAATAAAGCCGAGGCGAATCCGCTCGTTGGCGCCGTAGGCGCGGGACGAAGCCAGTGCGGCGCCCGCGGCAATCGCGGCCCCGGTCTTTACAAACGTTCTGCGCGTGATTGTGTCGGCCATGGCGGTCTGCTCCTCTCTTCGCGTTGTGACCGGGCCATTATGGCGCAAACGGCGGGGAACGTAAAGGGCGGCAATCAAGAATTGGACGTGTAGGACGTATAGGACGTATAAAAGGATAAAGATATCGATCAAATGGGAGCAGCGTTATGGGCGCGTATAAGGTGGTTGGGATTCTTGGCACGTTTTGCCTGCTGGCATCGGCTTTTGCACAGGAGCCTTTGACGGGGACGGCACCGCTGACGGCACAGGGCGACTTGGCGATGAAGATGCTGGACGGAATGGATGCGTACCTCGCGCGGGAGGTGGTCGCTTGCCGGGAGAAGCGGGCGGAAAACTGGAATCGCGACTTTTCCTCGCACGAGGCCTACGTCAAGTCCATCGAGCCGAACCGGCAACGATTCAAGACCTTGATCGGCGTCGTGGACGAGCGGGTGCCGGCCGACATGGAATACGTGGCGACGGTAGATGCGCCGGCGCTGCTGGCCGAGACGGATGTTTACAAAGTTTATGAGGTCCGCTGGACGGTGCTCGATGGCGTGCACGGTGAAGGGTTGCTGATCGAGCCAGTAGGGGAGGCGTGGGCAAATGTGGTGGCGCTTGGTGATTGCGATGTAAGGCCGGAGGCGTTGGCGGGGTTGACGGCGGGAGTCGAAACGGAGTCGCAGTTCGCGCGCAGTCTTGCCGAAATGGGTTGCAGGGTGATTGTGCCAATGCTGATTGATCGGCGGGACGATTTCTCCTCTAATCCGGCCACGCGTGCGACAAACCAGCCGCATCGCGAGTTCATCAACCGCCACGCGTTCGAGATGGGCCGGCACATTATCGGCTACGAAGTGCAAAAGGTGATGGCGGCGGCGGATTGGCTCGAAACGCGCGGCGACCTGCCGCTGGGCGTGATGGGATATGGCGAGGGCGGCCTGATCGCCTTTTACTCGGCGGCCGTGGATACCAGAATCGACGCCGCCTGCGTCAGCGGGTATTTTCAGCCGCGTGAAGGCCTGTGGGCGGAACCGATTTACCGCAACGTATGGTCGCTGCTGACGGAGTTCGGCGACGCTGAGATCGCGTCGCTGGTTGCGCCGCGGGCGCTGATTGTCGAGGCGGCCGATCAGCCGGACGTGGCGGGGCCTCCGCCGGAACGGGAGCGTCATCGAGGCGGTGCGCCGGGCGTGATCGCTACACCGCAGGTCGAGATGGTTGCGGCGGAATTTGCGCGTGCGCAGGCGCTGGTTTCTCAGTTGCCGCCGCAGCATGTGATGGCGCTGATGGAACCGGCTTCGCACAAGTGTGGCGATGTGCAAACGCTGTCGGCATTTCTGCAGGTATTGGGAGGGAGCAGGCGGGACGCCCGCACCACAATGAGGTCGCCTGTGGCGCTGCGCTTGCCGGATTCCAATGCCCGGATGAAGCGGCAGGTGGGGGAGTTGGTCGAGCATACCCAACGGCTGATGCGGGAGTCGCCCCTGCGCCGCGCCGAGTTCTGGGAAAAGGCCGATGCTTCTTCGCTTGAAACGTGGCAGGCTACGACGGCGTGGTATCGCGACTATTTCCATAAAGAAATCATCGGCGAGCTTCCTCCAGCCAGTGTGCCGGCCAACCCGCGGACGCGGCTTGTTTACGACGAGCCGGAGTTCAAGGGTTATGAGGTGATGCTCGATGTCCACCCGGACGTGTTTGCCTATGGCATTCTGCTTGTGCCGAAGGATTTGAAGGAAGGGGAGCGGCGGCCGGTGGTGGTGTGCCAGCATGGGCTCGAGGGACGTCCGCAACTTGTAGCGGATCCACGGGCGGACCCCCAGTATTACAACCGGTTCGGCGCGCAACTGGCCAAGCGCGGGTTCATCGTCTACGCGCCGCAAAACCCATACATCCACGGCAACGTTTTCCGCCAACTCCAGCGCAAGGCCAACCCATTCAAGTTGTCATTTTTCTCGTTTGTTGTGCGCCAGCACGAACGCACGCTCGAGTGGTTCGAGTCGCTGCCGTTCGTGGATGGCGATCAGATCGCATTCTATGGCCTCAGCTACGGCGGGAAAACGGCGATGCGTGTACCGGCGATCCTGCCCGGTTATTGCCTGTCGATCTGTTCGGGCGATTTCAACGAGTGGATCTGGAAAATCGTCGACACCACCGCCCCATTCGGTTATCCCTACACGCACGAATACGAGATCTACGAGTGGAATCTTGGCAACACGTTCAACTACGCCGAGATGTCCTGGCTTATCATGCCGCGTCCGTTCATGGTCGAGCGCGGCCATTCCGACGGCGTCGGGATCGACGAATGGGTCGCCTATGAATACGCCAGGACAAAACGGCAGTACGACCTGTTCAATATCGGCGACAAAACCGAAATCGAATACTTCAACGGGCCCCACGAGATCCACGGCGTCGGAACGTTCGCGTTTCTGGACAGGTGGTTGAAATGAACTTCACGTCATAGTGGATGTCCACTTTGTCCACTATTTTTATACCACCTCCGGCACCACCCACGGCTCGCGGTATTTGCGCTTGTAGGTCAGGTCGTTGTTGGCTTCGTCGTCGTTGATGAACCCTTCGGTCTTGGGATCGATGAACAGCTTGCGGCCGAGCCGGTACGACACGTTGCCGTAATGGCCCCAGTTGGTCGAGATGTGGACCTGCTCGATGTCGGCGTTGGGTTTGTTGCGGGTGCGGATGCAATCGACGAAATTGGCAAAATGCTCGTCGTTAGTGAATCGGCCCGGCAGCATGTCGACCGGCTTCCAGTCGCCGCTGAACGTCTGCCAGCCATCGCCGTGGCGGCCGAGGTACATGAATTCCTTTGTGCCGTAGATCTCGACCCGCGTGCCGGAATGCGGCCAGACGGGCAGGTCGTCGAAATTGCGTTTATCGATGGGCGTCTTCTGGAGGTAGGGTGACCACAGGCTCTGCTCGAAGACGATCGTCATGCCGTCGAAATCCCAGTTCACGACTTGGGTGTCGGGTGTTTCCTGGGCGTCTTTGAAGAAATGGATGCCGCCGGTCGAGTAGACCGACTTGGGGTAGGTGGGGTTGCCGATGACCCACCGCGCGAGATCGATCTGGTGGATACCGTCGTTCGAGATGTCGCCCGCGCCGTAGTTCCAGAACCAGTTCCAGGCGTAGTGGAAATGGTTGCGGTTGAACTTGCGCAACGGCGCGGGGCCGAGCCACATGTCGTAATCGACGCCTTCCGGCGTGTCTTCGTCGGGTAGATCGCGAACCACGCTGCGCCCTTTGCTGTTCATGATGCGGACAAAATGGATGTCGCCCAGCTTGCCCGACTTCACGTAATCGGCGGCGGCATAGCAATACTCGGCGCTCCGGTTTTGCGTGCCCACCTGGACGATCCGGTTGTATTTGCGGGCCGCCTCGACCATCCTCCGGCCTTCCCAGATGTTGTGCGCGACCGGTTTCTCGACGTACACGTCCTTGCCCGCCTGGCACGCCAGCACCGTGCCCAGCGCGTGCCAATGGTTGGGCGTGGCCATCACGATGCCGTCAATATCGGGGTCGTCGCACATCTTGCGGAAATCCATCAGCGTCTGCGGCTCTTTACCCGTCACCTTGGCCACCTGCGGCACCCGGCTTTTGAACAGGTTCGAATCCACGTCGCACAGATACTTGAGCTCGACGTCCTTCCGCGCGCCGAAACCTTCGGCCAGCGCCATGCCGCGCCCGTGGATGCCCATCACCCCCAGCACCACCTTTTCGTTTGCGCCAACGGCATTAATTGAAAACGAGCCGACACTGGCTGCCGTAGCGGCAGCGCTCGCCGTCTTCATAAACTCGCGCCTGTTCATGGATGACATGAAAGATCCTCCTCGGTTGAGCGCTTTGCGCATAGATACCGCAACCATGATAGTATCGGGCCGGTGGCGAGTCAACCGGGGCAGATGGCCGGGACGCGCGCGGCACGACCCGAAGCAAGTGATTTGGCGGCCGTTGCTTTTCGTGCTCCCGATATTACGAGATAACTTCGTTATGAGCATGCGTGTAGTTGTTGGCATAGCCGGCGCGTCGTGCGCGGGGAAGACGGTGCTGGCGGATGCGCTGGCGGCACGGCTGCGGGATACCGTGGTGTTGCCTGTCGACGCGTACTACCGCGATCTGTCGCATCTGCCGCTCGAGGCGCGGGCGCAGGCGAATTTCGATGAGCCGGCGGCTATCGATCACGGGGTGCTGATCGAGCACGTGCGCCACTTGCGCGACGGCCGGCCCGTCGAACAGCCGCTGTACGATTTCACGTTGCACACGCGCCGGCCCGAAACGAAACGGTTGTACGAGGGCCTGTTTGTGATTGTTGAGGGCCTGCTGGCGCTGTACTGGCCCGAGTTGCGCGCGCTGTACAGTGCCGCGGTTTTTGTGGCCGCTCCCGACGCCGAATGTTTGGCCCGCCGGACCGCGCGCGATGTGCGCGACCGGGGGCGGACGGCGGAGTCGGTGCGGGCGCAATATGAGGCGACGGTGCGCCCGATGTATGACAAGTGGTGCCGCGGCACGAAACAGTACGCGGACCTCGTGCTGGATGGTTGTGCGGAGGCGGACGGGCTGGTCGAGCAGGTGGTAGGGCTGTTGAAAGGCAAGGGGCTTCTAGACCGAAACGTGTAACGTGTGCGGGGGGGGTGGCAAGGGGGCCGTTCTGTATAATGTGGCCGGCCAGCCCGTTTTCCAGGTGGTCGAATTCGAGGCGTACGAGCGCTAACCCGGTAAACTGGGACCGGTTCTGGAGTTGCCATCCATTGCGGGGCCAGGCACATTCCGGTACAATGAGTTTTTGAAATAAGTCGCAATTGTTCCAGATGGAAGGAGTGTTGGGCTTCATGGGTGGTTTTTTCGGGGTAACCTCAAGAGAAGACTGTGTAGGGGATCTGTTTTACGGCACGGACTATCATTCCCACCTGGGTACATGCCGTGGCGGGTTGGCGGTCCTGAACGGTGACGGGTTCCAGCGCGACATCCACGACATCACCAACGCCCAGTTCCGCTCGAAGTTCGAAGACGATATCAAGAAGATGCACGGCAGCAGCGGGATTGGCGTGATCAGCGACAATGAGTCGCAGCCGCTCATTATCGGTTCACACCTCGGCCCGTATGCCATCGTAATGGTCGGCGTGATCCATAACATCGAGCAGATCGCCGCGGAAGCCTTCAAAAAACGGACAACCCATTTCTCCGAGATGAGCGGGGGTGGCCTGAACCCTACGGAGCTGATCGCAACGCTCATCAATCAAGAGTCGACCTTCGAGGCCGGCATGCGAAACGCCCAGGAGATGATCGAAGGGTCGTGTTCGGTGCTCCTGCTGACGGAACATGGCATCTACGCCGGCCGGGACAAACGGGGCCGCACGCCCATCATCATCGGCAAGAAACCCGGTTCGTATTCCGCCACGTTCGAGACGACCGCGTTTCCAAACCTGAACTACGAGATCGAGCGGTACCTGGGACCGGGCGAGGTCGGCTTGCTCACGCCGGAAGGCTACGAACAAAAGAAACCGCCGGGTGACACGCTCCAGATCTGTTCGTTCCTCTGGGTGTATTACGGTTTCCCGGGGTCGAGTTACGAAGGCATCAACGTCGAGATGGTGCGGTACCGTTGCGGCGCGGCCCTGGCGCGGCGCGACAAGGGAATCGAGATTGACCTCGTCGCCGGCATTCCCGACTCGGGTACGGGCCACGCTATCGGCTACGCCAACGAGGCCAGAGTGCCGTACGGGCGGCCGTTTGCCAAGTACACGCCGACGTGGCCGCGCAGTTTTATGCCGCAGGTGCAGGAGATGCGCGATTTGGTCGCCCGGATGAAGCTGATTCCGATCCGCGAGCTGATTGACGGCCGGCGGCTGCTGTTCCTCGAGGACTCGATTGTCCGCGGCACGCAACTCAAGGACACGATCCAGCGGCTGTACGACGCGGGTGCGCGGGAAGTCCACATGCGGCCCGCTTGCCCGCCCTTGGTTCACCCGTGCCGGTTTCTGAACTTCTCGAGGTCGCGGTCGGAACTGGATTTGGCCGGGCGCCAGGCCATCGTCGAAATCGAGGGGAAACCGCCGGATTCGCTCGAGGATTACACGAACGCCAAATCGGACAAATACAACGAGATGGTGGAGCGGGTGCGGCAGCGGCTGAATCTGACCACCCTGAAATACCAGGAATTGGACGATTTGGTCGAGGCAATAGGCCTGCCAAAAGAAAAACTATGCACCTGCTGTTGGGACGCGTGCACCACCTGCAAAAAGTAAGAATGGAAACCGGAGTCTGGAGGAACGTCGCTCTCGCGGTGGGGTCGTGCTCCCGCGGGACCGGGTGGCGGAGGTGGTGGGGCAGGCACGGCTTGGGTTTGGAGCGGGAAGCTGTGGGCGGGCAGGAGTTCGACCTTACCCAGTGCGGCCTCTGTTCGTCAAAACAATCGTCGTAAAGCGGCTTGTTTCACGTCCCAGGAGACTTCCGATGACGATTTTCGATTTCAACGTGGCATTAGGTCGTGCGCCGCATTTTCCTGGCGGGTTCGGTTGTGCGGATGCGCTTGCGGCGGAGATGGAGCGGCTGCGCATTGACGCGGCGCTGGTTTACCAACCCCTGGCGGCCCATTCGGATGTGACGCTGGCCAACAGCCTGCTTTCTCAGGCGGTCAGCGGCCACGACCATTTGCATGCGTGCTGGGTGGCGGCCCCTTCGGCGCTTGCGGCCGCGCCCGCCGAATGGGTCAAAGAGGCGGTCGAAAGCGGTGCGCGGGCAATCCGCCTGTTCCCGATACACGGCTGGCCGCTCGATTCGGGCACGCCACCGCTGTTCGAGGTGCTCGAGGCGGAAGGCATCCCGCTGCTGCTCGATTTTGACTCGCCCGATCCCGCCGCGGACAAGCCCATACCCTGGCGCAGGGTCGGCGAAATTGCAGCGCAACATCCGCGTCTGCAGATTGTTGTGCTTGGAGCGCGCGGGCCGGATGTCCTGGATGCCATGCTGGCGTTGCGCGGCACGGACAACCTGTTCCTCGAGACCCACGGCCTCGATTTCCCAGACGCGTTCGCCTTTTTTGTCGCGCACGGGTTAGGTGACCGGCTCGTGTTTGGAACCGGCGCGCCATTTTACGCCGGGGAAGATGCTGTTCACGCGCTGGTGCATGCGGGCCTGAAATCGGCTGATTTCCACGTGATCGCCTCGGCTACGGCGCGCCGGCTGCTGGGGTCGACGGACCTCGAGGCGGTGTCGCGGCAGTCGTTGCAGCCGTTCCGGCGGGCCAGCGGCCTAATCGTCGATGTGGACGCGCACGCCGGGGCGTTTGCGGCAACGCCGGTGGCGCCGCAAGTCTCGAGCGATGTGGTTACGACCATGTATCGGTGCGGCGTGCAGAAACTGGTGATCGGCAGCCTGGCAGCCGTATACGGCGAGACGCGGGCCGGAAACCAGCAGACCATCGACCTGTTGAAGCAGTTCCCCGACCACCTGCACGGGTACGCTTCCGTGAACCCGCATTACGCCGGGGAAGCCGTTGCCGAGTTGGAGCGATGCTTCAAGGAATCGCCCAATTTCGCCGGCGTCGAACTCGACTGCCGCGTACACGGACTGCCGCTGGATGTGCCGGGATACGAAGGCACGCTGGCATTCGCGCAGGCACGGGGCCTGCCCGTGCTTGCGCACGAGTCCGGCGAGGAAGATTGGGACGACCTGGCGGCGCGGTTTCCGGAGGTTTCGTTCATTATCGAAGGGATGATCGATCCGTTTGATCCACGCGACGCCGACCATCTGGCGGTTGTGCGCCAGCATCCCAACCTTTATGTGGCGTTGACGGGGCTGGTGCGGTGGCGGGGCGCATTGGCGCAGTTGGTGAAACTGGCGGGGGGGCAAAAAGTCCTGTTCGGATCGGGGTTCCCCGCCAGAGACTTGGCGCACGCCGTTGGAAGCGTTCAATTGGGCGAATTGAACTCAGTCGAGCGCGTCGACATCTGCGGCGGCAACGCCCTCAGGATATTCAAAACCATCAAGCCGCTCGAGCAGGAAATGTATTAGATGGAACCGCAGACGATGGTCCATGCGTTCTCTTTGAAGCTTTCCTGTTGGGCTAAGCTAAGATCAAAGCCTGTCATCCTGAGCGAGGAAGCCCTGCGGCAGGGCTTTTTTGTGGAAGAAAACCAAGATCAAAACATGTCATCCAAAGCCCGCCCCAAAGCCTGTCATCCTGAGCCCTGCCAGCCGCTGGCTAAGGCTTTTGTTCATGGCCCTTTATGGCAGGGC
>DATKVG010000115.1:0-28233 GCA_035530195.1 Bathyarchaeia archaeon
CCAGAACCAGCAACGCCGACAATTTCAGCGTCGCCGCCACGCCGCCTTTCTTCTGCACCAGCGCCGGCATCACCAGCATCTGCGTCAGAACCACCAGCGCCAAACACCACATCGCCAAACCGCTCATCGCGTAACCCAGCAGCGGCGACGTCGATCCCAGCCAGGTCGCGTAAAACCACCCGCTCGTCAGCAGCACCGCCACCCCCGCCACGTACACCGCCCCAACGCCTAGCGCCCGCCGCCAGTACAAACCCATGCCACGGGACAGATCCAAAAACGAACCGTCGCCCGTGTCAATGAATTCCTTGACGAGGTGGGCCAGCCCCGCGCCAAACAACGGTACCAACACGCCAAACGACAGCCCAAACGCCGGTACCGCGATCGCGAAGATGAGAAAGCCGTCGCCCGTGACAAACGCCGACACGCCCGCCAGCATCGGCCCCAATAGCGCCGCCGACCATACCAGGTTGGCCAGCACCAGCTTGCCCAGATGGTCGTAGAAAACCCAAAACGCCATTCTAAGCGCGCGACTCAACATCAACCATCGCCAATACGTTCAAATAAACACGCGCACCCGGCTGCGTTTGCGAAGTTCCGAAATCCACTTGTCATATTTCTCGTCGGCCTGCGCCGCTCTCAACTCCGGCTCGATGTCCGTGCGCGCCTCTTCGAGGGTCGGCGTGCCGGCCGCTTCTTTTTTCTCCACAAAAAGCAACACGTACCCGAATTCCGTCTCCACCACGTCGCTGACCGCCCCTTCATCAAGCGAGAACGCCGCATGGTCCAGGTTTTCCACCAGGTCGCCGCGCACCACCCAGCCCAGCAGGCCCCCGTCTTCGGCATCCGGGCCCGCCGAATACGTCTTGGCCAGTTCCACAAAACTCGAGCCCGCGTCCAACTGACTCTTCAGTTCCTGCATCCGCGCCTTGACCGTCGCCTTCTCCTGCGGGTCGCTCCCGGCCTTCAAAAAGATCCGGCGCACCCGCACCCGCTCCGGATGCGTCAGTTTGTCCCGGTTCTCGTTGTAATACTTCACCACGTCGTCTTCGTTGACCTCGACCTCATTCTCGAACTCCCGCCGTTTCTGCCGTCCCGCGACGATCGCCAGCAATTGCTTTCTCAGCCGCGTCCGCAGATCGCTCAGCGTCTCGCCCGCCGCTTCCAACTGCTGCAAGAACTCCTCGTTCGACGAAAACCGTTTCTTGAGTCCCGCAAGCTGCTCTTCGACCGCCTCGTCCCGGATTTCCAAGCCCGCCAGCAGCGCTTCCCGAAGGAGTATCTTGCTTTCGATGGCCTGGTCGAGCGCGGCCCGAAGCCGCTGCTCCGCCATCTTGTTGAACTCCGCCTCGTTTGCCGCCGTCTGGCGCAGCGATTCAAGGACCGGCCCGATTTCCTGCACCAACTCGCTCTGCAGGATTACCTCGTTGCCAACCGTCGCAACAATCGCGTCTACCGTCTCGCCGCTCGCGATTCCTGACCCAACAACCGCCAGCAAAACTGCTAAAACCTTAATCTTATTCATATCAGGTGTCCCTTCCCTGAATTCCTATACCCGCCAGGCGGCCGCCTGGCAGAATGCATCGAGAGGCGCGTCCGCGCACCCCGAAGAATAACACACCCCAAGAAACCGCGCAAAAAAGTCGGGTTTTCCGCCTCGTAGCGGTTTGCCCGTTGGGACGCCCCCAGGCCGCGCTTCTCAGCGCCGCGCTTCTTAGCGCGCCGCTTCCTAGCGCGCCGTTGTTGGGGGGTGTCCCACTTTTCGTCCCAGCCCCTCCATAGTCAATCGGCAATCCGAAACGCGCCTCGGCGCACAAGTCGGCAATCCGCAATTACTTCCTCTTCGCCAGCACGTCCGCCTCGTAGCGGTTTGCCTCGTCGAGCCACGCGGGACCTACCGGCACGCCTTGCTTGAGGCAGTAGTAGTCCCACACCGCGCCGAACGGGAGTGTCTTGATCTCTTCGAGCAGGGCGAGGCGTGCGGTGTTGTTGGCTTCGCGCTCGAACCCTTTCAGCGTGTCGGTGGGTTCGAGCAGCGCGAGCAGCAGCGCCTTGATCATGGCCCGCGTGCCGATTGTCCAGGCGGCGATCCGGTTGATGCTGGCGTCGAAGAAATCGAGCCCGATATGGACCCGCGCCACGAAATCGTGCCGCACAATCTCCTCGGCCAGCGCCCGCAACTCGTCGTTCAGAATTACCACGTGGTCGCTGTCCCACCGGACGCCGCGGCTCACGTGCAGCAGGATCTCGTCGAGGTAGAGCAGGACCGAGGAGATTTTGTCCGCTATCGACTCGGTCGGGTGGAAGTGGCCGGAATCGAGTGTCAGCAGCGTACCGTTCTCGACGGCGTAGCCCAGGTAAAACTCGTGCGACCCCACCACGTAGCTTTCCGATCCTATCCCGAACAGTTTGCTCTCGACGGCGTCGAGGTTGAACTGCGGGTCGACGTGCTCGGCGAAAATCAAATCGAGCGACTGGCGCAGCAACTCGCGCGGCGTCCGCCGGTCCACCGGGATGTCTTTGTGGCCGTCGGGAATCCACACGTTCGTGACGCACGGCGATCCCAGCGCCTCGCCAAAATACGCCCCAATCCGTCTGCACGCGATGCAGTGGTCCACCCAGAACTTGCGCACCCCCGCATCGTAACTCGACAGCGTGAACCCGCTCGCCGCCATCCGGTGGGAAAACAGCGTCGGGTTGAAATCCAGCCCGATCTCCAATCCGCGCGCCCAATCCACCCAGTGCTCGAAATGTTCCGGGGCCAACTCGTCCCGCTCGACCTTTTTCCCGCCGGTCTCGGCGTACATCGCATGAATGTTGGCGCGGTGCTTGCCCGGGATCAGCGACATGGCCTTCTCGATGTCCGCCCGCAGTTCGTCGCCGGTGCGCGCCTTGCCCGGGTAGTTGCCCGTGGCCTGGATGCCGCCGCTGGCCGCCGCGCCCGTGTTCTCGAGCCCGGCCACGTCGTCGCCCTGCCAGCAGTGCAGGCTGATCGGAATCCGGCCAAGCCGCTCGAGCGCCTTCTCGGTCGAGACGCCGTAACGGCCGTAAACGTCCGTCGACTCCGAAAAACGCCGCGATACCTCGGCTTCGTCAAATTTATAAAACATGGTTCGCCTCGCCCCTTTCTCCTGTGCGTTACCGCCACAAAAACCAGACCAGCAGGTACGCCGGTATTACGGCCGCAAGCGTAAACGGCACCGATATCTTCCCAAACTGCCGGAACGTCAAATGATACCCCTCTTTCTTCAGCAGCCCCGCCGCAACGATGTTCGCCGACGCGCCGATCGGCGTTACGTTGCCCCCAAGGCTCGCCCCGATCAGCAGGCCAAACAGGTACAGCGACGGGTTCAGCCCCAGTTTCTCCGACATCTCGAGCCCCACCGGCAGCATCGCCGCCAGAAACGGCACGTTATCGACGAACGCCGAAATCGCTATCGAAAAGAACACCAGCAGCGTGTACCCCAGGAACACGTTCTCGCCAATGCTGCGCGACAACACATCCGAGATCCGGTCGATCCAACCCGTCGCCGACAGGCTCGCCACAATAATGAAAATCGCCATCAGGAAAAACGTCGTGTCCCAATCCAGCCGTTTCAGCGTGCGCAAAAAATGCATCTTGTGGACAGAATGGCCCCACACCAACAGGAGCAGGCCGTACCCCATGCAAATAGCGCCTGCCAGGTAGCCGAATCCCGTGTCGAGAAACGACGAAAACGCCAGCGAAACTATCAGCAGCACCAGAACCACCGTCGGAACCCACGTCTTCACGGTTTCGGCCGGCGTCAGCGGGACTTTTTCGGTTTCGCGCCGGAAAAACCCGTAAAGGACGGCAAACGACGTCAACGCCCCCAGTTCCACCGCAAAAAAGATGCTCGGACGCCCGTGATACACAAAGAAATCCATGAACGTCATCTTGGCAAAACCGCCCAGAAGCATGCTCGGCGGGTCGCCAATCAACGTCGCGGCCCCCTGGAGGTTGCTCGATATGGCGATGCCAATCATCATGTTCACCGGGTTGATCCGCAGTTTCCGCGCAAGCGACAACGCCACCGGCGCCACAATCAGAACCGTCGCCACGTTCTCCACAAACGCCGAAATACACCCCGTCAACGCGCAGATAAACAAGATAGCCCACGCCGTGTTCGGCGCCTTGTTGACGATCACCTCCGCCAGGTACGCCGGCGTACGGCTCTCAATAAAATAGTCCGCCGCGATCAGCGTCCCCACGAAAATGCCCATCACGTTCCAGTTGATCCCATCCCTCAACGCCACCCCCACCGGGATCGTCCGCGTCACCATCAACACCAACGCCGCTATCACGCCCACCAGGCTCCGACGAGTCGGCAACGCCACAAAAAGCCCATACGCCAGCACAAAAACGCCCAGCGCTATATAAGAAGGTCCCGTTTCCATTCCCACAGCGATCCCTGCAAAACAATCACCGCAAGTATACCGATCGAACACCGCCCCGTCGAACCTGCAGCGCTTCTCAGCGACGCAGTTTAGTGCGCCGTTGTTCGGAGTTGTCCCACTTTTGAGCCCAATCTCCCGCCCCACATGGTTGCGTCTGCGCTCAAATGCCTCTTTATTGGTTTCGGCCTCCACGCTGAACTCTCTGCGACTCTGCGTGAGCTAATCCTCTTCTTGAAACGGCAAAATCACCCATGCACAACGGCCTGTGTATCTTTTCACGGGCCACCCGCAACAAACCACCCGACCCGCCATACGCCTGAACATAATTCCAGTTGACATCACCCCGCAAAATGGTTTATTCTCACGTTGTGAGTTGTGAATTGTTTCACGACGATGCGTTGCCAATAAAAGACGCTGCAAAACAGGAGGTCCGGTATGGCCAAAATTCTCATCGTCGACGACGACCCCGATGTCGTCGAAACCGTCGGGCTGTTTTTGCGCCAGGACGGTCACCAAACTGCGGCGGCGTTTGATCGCCGCGAAGGCATGGCGCAAGTCGCCGGCTTTAAACCCGACCTAATCGTTCTTGACGTGATGATGGAACAGCCCGACGACGGCCTTACGATGGCGCAGGACCTTCGCCGCCAGGGGTTCAAGCACCCGATCCTGATGCTGACAAGCATCAACCGGGCCACGGGCATGGTCTACGGCAAGGACCCCGACATTGCCCCCGTCGACGATTTCCAGGAAAAACCCATCGAGCCCGCCGCGCTGGTTGCAAAAGTAAACCAGTTGCTGCGGCAGCCGGAGGCTTGAACCATGTACGCCCACGACAACGAACGATTGAAAAGCGATATCCGCACCTGGGCCGCCGAAAACGGACGCGACCGCACCGCCCTTATTCCGCTGCTGCAAATGGTTCAGGGCAAGTACAGCCAAATCTCCAATTACGCCATGCAGGTCATCGCCGACCAGCTTGACATACATCCCGTCGAAGTCTACAGCGTCACCTCGTTCTACAGTTTCCTCGACTACGCGCCCAAGGGCCGGTTCGTCCTGCGTCTGTGTCAAACCATCTCGTGCGACATGCAGGGCAAGGACCGGGTGGCCCGCCAGCTTGAAAACGATCTCGGAATCCGGTTCGGCGAAACCACGGACGACGGCAAGTTCACACTCGAATGGGCCAACTGCCTGGGCATGTGCGACCAGGGCCCCGCACTCCTCGTCAACGACACCATCCACACCCGGGTCACCCCGGAAAAAGTACACGAGATCGTCGAAGAATGCCGAAAAATCTTTGGCATCTACGCGGTCGAAGTCAGGGAGGGGCACTAAATGAACACCCCGAGAAACACCCTCACGTTCAGCCAAACCGAACCCGGCGCCGGGCTCAAAAAAGCAATCGCCAAATCGCGCGCCGACGTCATTGCCGAAATCGCCGCGTCCAGTCTTAAAGGCCGTGGCGGGGCCGGGTTTCCCACCAGCGTCAAATGGAACCTCGCCGCCGCTGCACACAGCGCCAATAAATACGTGATCTGCAACGCCGACGAAGGCGAACCCGGTACTTTCAAAGACCGAGTCATCCTCGCCAACTACGCCGACCTCGTCATCGAAGGCATGACGATCGCCGCATTCGCGATCGGCGCCGCCGAAGGCATTATCTATCTCCGCGGCGAGTATGCCTACCTCCGCAAAGACCTCGAAGCCACCATCGCCAAACGGCGTGAACAAAAACTGCTCGGCGAGGCCATCCGCGGTTGCAAAGGATTCGGTTTCGACGTCCATATCCGCATGGGCGCCGGCGCCTACGTGTGCGGTGAAGAAACCGCTCTCATCGAGTCGCTCGAAGGCCAGCGCGGCGAACCGAGAAACCGGCCGCCGTTCCCCGTCGACACCGGCTACATGGGCTTCCCCTCGATCGTCAACAACGTCGAAACCCTGGCCTGGGTACCCTGCATCATGGCCAAGGGCGCCGCGTGGTTCAAAGCCATCGGAACCGAGCGGTCCGCCGGCCCCAAAATCTTCAGCGTGTCCGGCGATTGCGAACGCCCCGGCGTCTACGAGTTCCCGATGGGCATCACCATCGCCCAGTTGCTCAAGGAAGTCGGTGGCGAAGGCGCAAAGGCCGTACAGGTCGGCGGGGCGTCCGGCCGTTGCGTCCCGGCCGCCGAATTCGGCCGCGCACTCGCGTTCGAAGATGTCCCCACCGGCGGGTCCATCATTATATTCGGCCAAAACAGAGACATGCTCGCCGCCGCACGCAATTTCCTCGAATTTTTTGTCGAAGAATCCTGCGGCCAGTGCACACCCTGCCGCGAAGGCAACGTTAAGCTGCTCGAAGGCGTCGAGTTGCTCGAGCAAGGCCGATGTTCGATGGCCTACCTTAACGAATTGTGCCGACTCGGCGAAACCATGCAGTTGGCCTCGAAGTGCGGGCTCGGCCAGTCCAGTCCCAACGCGTTTCTCTCCATAATTGCCAACTTCAAAGACGAGCTCATGGGCCGCACGACCGCCCATCGGGCTGCCGTGTCGTAAAGGAGTCACCGATGAGCCAGAAATCCGTCTCCACCAAAGAAAGCTCGCGTGCGCCGGTAAGTCAGCGGCGCCTCGATGTCAAGCGCGCACCGTCCGGCGGCTTGATCGGCGGGGAAGTGGCCGTCACCATCGACGGGCGCGAGATCAAGGTCCCGATGGGCGCCACCATTCTCGATGCGGCCAAACAGCTCGGCATCCGAATCCCAACCCTGTGCAACCACGAAGACCTCTGCGTCGCCGGCGTGTGCAGGGTGTGCGTCGTCGAAGTCGAAGGACAGCGTACACTCCAGGCCGCCTGCGCATACCCCGTCCTGTCGCCCATCAACGTAAGAACCCACTCCCGCACCGTCCGCCAGGCCCGAAGGCACGTCATCGACCTCATGCTGTCCAACCATTGCGGCGAGTGCTACACCTGCGCCCGCAACAACAACTGCGAACTCCAGGCGCTCGCTAAAGAGTATGGCGTCGACTCGTTCCCGTTCGGCCGGCTCGCCGCATCCCGCTACCCCATCGACACCTCCAGCCACTCCGTAATCCGCGATATGAACAAGTGCGTCCTGTGCAGACGATGCGTCAGGACCTGCATCGACCTGCAGGAAGTCGGCGTACTCGAAGTCGTCGGCCGCAGTGCAGAATCAAAAGTCCAGACGTTTCTCGACAAGCCCCTCGGCAAGGTCGTCTGCATCAATTGCGGCCAGTGCATTAACCGCTGCCCCACCGGCGCCCTCCGGGCCAACGACCCCACCGACGAGGTCTGGGCCGCCATCGACGACCCCACCAAACACGTCGTCATCCAGACCGCACCGAGCCCGCGCGCCGGCATCGCCGAATGTTTCGGCATGGAACCCGGCACGCCGCTCACGCTCGAAATGAACACCGCGCTCAGACGCTGCGGGTTTGACAAGGTGTTCGACACCAACTTCACCGCCGACCTCACCATCATCGAAGAAGGCACGGAACTCCTGCTGCGCCTGTACCGCTCGCTTGTCCTCCACGAAGACATCGCCCTCCCGCAGTTCACGAGCTGCTCGCCGGGGTGGATCAAGTACATCGAGCACTTCGCCCCGGAAATGCTGCGCCACGTCTCGAGCGCAAAAAGCCCCCAGCAAATGTTCGGCGCCGTTATCAAGACCTACTACGCCCAAAAAGAAGGCATCAACCCCAAGGACATCGTCACCGTCGCCCTGATGCCCTGCTCCGCCAAAAAGTTTGAGTGCAACCGCCCCGAGATGTGCGACTCCGGGTTCAAGGACATCGACTACGGCCTCACGACCCGCGAACTGGCCAAGATGATCAGCGAAGCCGGCATCGACCTCCCCAACATGCCCAAATCCGAGTTCGACGACCCCTTCGGCAAGGAAACCGGGTCGGGCGTCATCTTCGGCGCGTCGGGCGGCGTCATGGAAGCCGCCATCCGCACCGTGGTCGAACTCGTCTGCGGCATTAAAGTCGAAAACCTGTTCGATCACGCCGACGTCATCCCCGTCCGGGGGTTTGAAGGCGTAAAATACGCCGAACTCCCCATCAAAGCCGTCGGCCCGGTGCCGGCGATCCTCGCCCATCTCGTCCCCAACTGGGACTGGCTCCGCGGCGTCACACTCAAGGTCGGCATCTGCCACGGTACCGCAAACGCCAAAAGGATGATCGAAGATATACGGGCTGGCGGCAAGTTCTCCAAATGCCATTTCATCGAGTTCATGGCGTGCCCCGGCGGATGCCTGGGCGGCGGCGGCCAGCCGATCCCGACCAGCCCCGAAATCCGAAAGCAGCGGGCAAAGGCCATCTACTCCGAAGACAGCCGATCCGAAGTCCGAAAGTCGCACGAGAACCCCGCCGTCCTCGAACTGTACACCAACTTCCTCAAGGACGGCCCCTGCGGCCATCTCAGCCACAAGCTCTTGCACACCCACTATACGCCGCGAGGCAAATACATCCCCTAGCCCCCATTTTAAGCCGCCCCGGCCCTGCCGTTGGGCCGGGGCGGCCCCCCCATGGTACTATCCGCAAAAAGGGCTGTCTTATGAGCATTACACTCAGCCAGCTTGCCGAAAGGCTAGGCGCCAAAATCAGTGAAGGCAAACGAGGCGGAAAACGCCCAATCGACCGCGTCTACGCCGGCGACCGCGTATCCGACCTTCTCAACCAGGCATCCGACACCACCCTGATCGTCACAAACCTCGCCAACTCGTCCGTCGTCCGCCTCATCCAACTCATGGACGTGCCCGGCATCTGCCTGCTCAACGGCGTCCAACCCGCACCGGAACTCCTCCAGGCCGCCAGGGAACACGACGCCGCCATCATCGTCTCCCCCGCCGACATGTTCCAAACCTCCGCAATGCTCCATCAAATCCTGGAAAACCAAAATGCCCCGCAAACGATCTAAACAAGATGGTGGCGCAGGCGTCTCGCCTGCAAATTCCGGTGCGGTGGGGTCGCGCTCCCGCGCGACCGAAAATGGTGGCGCAGGCGTCTCGCCGGCATCGTTCCAGCACGTGATCAACGGCGGCGATTACGACAGCGGCGGCGACGGCGCCAAACGCATCAAGGACGTGCTCAAAAAAATCGGCGTTGATCCCCAACTCGTCCGCCGAACCATGGTGGCCGCGTACGAAGCCGAGATGAACGTCGTCATCCACGCTTACAAAGGCCTCATGAAAGTCGCCATCGATCCCGCCCAGGTCGACGTCGCCGTTATCGACGAAGGCCCCGGCATACCCGACGTCGACCTCGCCATGAAAGAGGGCTACTCCACCGCGCCGCCGGCCGCCCGCGAGCTTGGATTCGGCGCCGGGCTCGGCCTGCCCAACATCAAGAAAAACTCCGACCGGTTTTCGCTGCAGTCCGTGCCCGGCCAAGGCACCCGCTTGCGGTTCACGGTGCTGCTCCAGCCCCAACAGGCCGCCGGCCCCGCGCGCAATTCCGTCCAAATCGACGCCGAAAAATGCCGCCAGTGCCTGATGTGCGTGCACGCCTGCCCCACCCAGGCTGTCCGCGTTCAGTCCGGCCGGCCGCGTGTGCTCGACCACCTGTGCATTGATTGCACCTCGTGCCTCGCCGCCTGCGATGCCGGCGCCATGACCATGCCGTCCCAACACCGCGTCCCGCCGCCCACTCCGAAAACCGTCCTCGTCATTCCCGGCTCATTTCTCGAACAGTTCGGGCCCGGCGTCAGCCCTGGCCAAGTCATCGGCGCACTCCGCGATGCCGGCTTCAGCGACATTCGCCTCCTCGACGAATGGGAAAACGCACTCCGCGACGCCGTCGCCGCCTACGCGCGCGACGAAGCCATCGCCAAACCCGCGATCAGCCCCGCCTGCCCGGCTGTCATCAATCTTATCCAGGTCCGGTTTCCTTCCCTGCTGGCCCATCTCGCCCCGTTCCTCACCCCCGCCGAAGCCGCCCGCGAAGAAATCACGGCGCCCCATGCGGTGTGGGCAGCGCCATGCCCCGCACAATGCACCATCCTGCGCGCACCCAGCCTGCTCACCCGGATCGACCTCGTCGACCCCCTCGCGTTGCGGCAAAAAGCCTTTGAACACATCGGCGTGCACGCACGCCACCCTCAAAGCTCGCCGCGTCCCGCCGGCACTCGACAGACCCTCCAGGTAAGCGGAATCCGCCACGTCATCAACGTGCTCGAAGCCATCGAAAACGGCCACGTCAACGACTACCGGCTCATCGAGCTTTACGCCTGCGACCAGGGCTGTTTCGGGACGCCCGTCTGGGTCGAAGACCCGTTCATGGCTCAGCCCAGGTTCGAATGGGCCAAGGAACTCCATCCAATCCTCGTTGCCAACGGCCGGGCCGGCGCCGTCCGCAGAGTCGAACCCCTGGCCCCCAGGGCCGGTTTGCGCCTCGACAGCGATATGCGTGCCGCCATGCAAAAACTCGCTCAAATCGACCAGCTTACCAGGGCGTTCCCCGGCAGGGACTGCTCCGTCTGCGGCGCACCGTCATGCACCGCGCTCGCAGAAGACGTCGTACTCGGCCGCGCCACACCCGACTTGTGCATCTACCGATCCCGGCCGTCACAACCTCCGGCTTCAGACCCCTGAGGTGCTCCGCCATGAAAACGTTCAGCGCTGATCTTCATATACACACCGCCCTCTCACCCTGCGCCGACGACGACATGACGCCCCCCGCCATCATCGAGGCCGCAATCAAGGCCGGCCTGCAAATCATCGCCATCTGCGACCACAATTCCACCGAAAACGCCGCCGCCGTCCAAATCGCCGCGCAACACGAAATCACCGTCATCCCCGGCATCGAGATCACCTCCTCCGAAGAAGCCCACATCCTGGGGTTGTTTGAAACCACCGAAGCCGCCGGCGCCGTCGGCCGCCTCGTCCTTTCAAGCCTGCCAAACGCTCACCCCGGCAAGTTGCGAGGCCGCCAGATCGTCATGAACGAGCATGGCCGGCCCCTGCGTTTCGAACCGCACCGGCTGTTTCTCGCTTCCAAATACTCCGTTGCCGGCGCGGTCGACCTCATCCATAACTATGGCGGAATCGCCATCCCCTCCCACGTCGACCGCCCCACGTTCAGCGTGCTGTCGCAGCTTGGTCTTTTGCCGCCGGATGTCCTCTTTGACGCCATTGAAGTCTCGCCCACGGCCCATCGCGCAGGCCGCTCCGATACCTATGAATCAACCGGCTACCCTGTCGTTGTTTCTTCCGACAGCCATTTCCTAACCGAGATCGGTTGTTGCCGTACCTTCTTCTCAATGGACCTCTGCTCATTCGCCGGCCTCAAACAGGCAATCCACGACCGCCAACAGCTGATTCTTAAAGGATAAAATGGTATGATCATTAAGATGATTATTCATCGTTTATCATTTGTCCTTTGTCCTTTGTCCTTTGTCATTCCAAAGCGCCGGAGGCGTGAAACATGGGCATAGTGTCCTGCATACCTGAACGATGCAAACGCTGCTACGCGTGCGTCCGTGAATGCCCCGCCAAAGCCATCAAAGTCGAGAAAGGCCAGGCCATCGTTGTCGAAGACCGGTGCATCGCCTGCGGCAACTGCGTCAAGGTGTGCGCCCAAAACGCCAAACACATCCAGGACAGCACCGGCGAAGTTCAGGCCATGCTCGATTCACCCCACCGCGTCTTCGCCTGTATGGCCCCCTCGTTTCCCGCCGCATTCCATACCGTTCCTCCTGGCAAAATCGTCGCCGCCGTTAAACGCCTCGGGTTCGCCGAGGTCTGGACGGTCGCCTTCGGCGCGGAACTAATCTGCCGCGAATACCGGACCCTGTTCCAGGAAGCCGCCCGCACCGGACGAAGCATCATCGCATCGCCCTGCCCCGCTGTCGTCGCCTACATCGAAAAATACATGCACAACCTGTGCGATTCGCTCGCGCCCATCGTCTCCCCCATGATCGCCACCGCCAGAGCCATCCGACACCGTTACCACGGTGAGTCCCTTGACATCGTATTCATCGGGCCCTGCATCGCAAAGAAAAACGAAATACTCGACCCGTTCGTCGCCGGTACCGTCAACAGCGTCCTTACCTATAAAGAACTGGCGACCATGTTTGAAGCCGCCCACATAGACCCCCAAGACCTCGAAGAATGCGAGTTCGACGGGCCGCGAAGCGGCGTCGGCTGGTCTTTCCCGCTCTCGAGCGGCCTCCTGAAAACCGCCGGCGTGAAAGGCGACCTGCTCGACACCTCCATCCTCACCACCGAAGGAAAAGACCGCGCACTCGACATCCTCGATGAGCTCGCCCAAGGCGCCAGCAAAGCCCAATTCCTTGATGTCCTGTTCTGCGAAGGCTGCATCAGCGGGCCCAAAATGCTCAACGACCTCGGCGTACACACACGAAAGGAAATTCTCGCCAACTTCGTCAAAGAACAACTCTGGCGCGTCGGGCCCCAAGAGCTCGACCAATGGCACAACGAGTTCCAGGAACTCGACCTCACACGCCGGTTTTCCCAGCAGGACATCAGCCTCCCCGAGCCCAGCGAGCACGAAATCGCCCTCGCTCTCCAGTCCATGCACAAGTACTCCATCGAAGACCAGCTCAACTGCGGCGCCTGCGGCTATCCCACCTGCCGCGACAAGGCCATCGCCGTTTGCCAGGGGCTCGCCGAGGCCAGCATGTGCCTGCCCTACCTCGTCGAAGAACTCGAAGCCACCTGCACGCAACTGCAAGAGTCTCACCGCGAACTCGCCGCAGCCCAGCAGCGACTCGTCCAAACCGAGCGGATGGCCTCGATGGGCCAGCTTTCCGCGGGCGTCGCACACGAAATCAACAACCCGCTCGGCACCGTCCTGCTCTACTCGCACATGCTCCTCAAGCGCGTCAAGCAAGAGGATGAAAACCGCAAGGATCTCGAGATGATCGTCGGCGAAGCCGCTCGGTGCAAGAACATCGTCAGGGGCCTGCTCGACTTCGCACGCCAGTCGCGCGTATCCAAATCCCCCACGGATCTACCCCAACTCGTCGAAGCCATCATGGCCATCATGAAACCGCGCGCCGAGGCCGCCGGCGTCGAACTGACTGCCGAAGTCGACCCCGCCGTGCCCGTCATGATGATCGACGCCGACCAGGTCAAGCAGATGCTCGTCAACCTCGTGCGAAACGGCATCGAGGCTATCGCGCACGATCATGGGCGCGTCTCCCTCACGGCCGGCCTCTTCGACTCAAAGGAAACCGTACAAATTTACGTCGCCGACAACGGCGCCGGAATCCCGCAGGAAAACATCCAGCGGCTCTTCACTCCCTTCTTCACCACCAAAGAAATGGGCAAAGGCACAGGCCTCGGCCTCGCTATCGCGTATGGCATTGTCAAAATGCATTTCGGCGACATCACCGTGCAGAGCGAGCCGGGGCAGGGAACAACCTTCGCTATCAGCCTACCCGTCGGAAAACTCGAACTGGCGGAGAAAATCTCATGACGCGCCAGCCGCCTTCCATTGTCGTCCTTGACGATGACGCCGACTTCCTCGACCTCTACTCCCGCATGCTCCAGCGTGCCGGATATCGCGTCCGCGTATTCTCCACTTCTGCCGAAGCCATGCGCGCCATCCTGCAAGACCCGCCCGACCTCATCATCACCGACCTCATGATGGAAAACCTCGATTCCGGCTTTACCTTCTCCCAGGCCGTGAAAGACGACCCCCTGCTCAAGTCCGTGCCCGTCATTGTGGTCACCGCCATGACCAGCCAGCGCGGCTTTGACTTCCGGCCACGTACCCAAGATGACCTCGCCGCCATGAACGCCGACGCATTCTTTGAAAAACCCGTCGATTACGACAGGCTGACCGCCAAAGTCGACGAAATCCTCAAAAAAAAACGGGGGAACTGCCATGACCAATGATGTCGCGCGCATTCTCGTCGTCGACGACGAACTCGGCATGCGCGAAGGGTGCTCAAAAGTACTCGCCATGGAAGGATTCGAAGTCGAAACCGCGTCCGACGGCCTCGCCGGGCTCAAACTGTTCCGCGAACGCGGCGATTTCGCCGTCGCGCTCGTCGACCTCAAAATGCCCGGCATGGGCGGGCTCGAACTCATCGAACATCTCCGCAGCCACGACGAAGACATCGCCATTTTCGTCATCACCGCCTACGCCGCCATCGACACCGCCGTCGAAGCCACACGACGCGGCGCGTACGGCTACATCCCCAAACCGTTCACACCCGACGAGCTCCTGATACCCGTCCGCAACGGGCTCGAACGACGCGCACTCAACATCGAAGCCAAGCGGCTCCGCGCCGAACGCGAACGCCGCCTCCTCGAACTCGCCCGAGAACGATCCAAATCCAGCACCATCATCAGTTGCATGGCCGACGGCGTCATTGTCGTCAACCGCGACCGCCAGATCGTCCTGCGAAACGCCGCCGCCACCCGCATCCTGCCCGGGTTCGAGCAGATCCCCCTCTCCTCGCCGCTCGACCGGCTCGATTGCGAAGAATTGCAGGCGCTGATCGCCGACGCCCTCAAGGAACCCGCGGGGCCCGTCATCGCATCCCGGGAGTTGCAGATCGACAAGTCGCACTACATGGTTAATGTCAGCCCTGTCCTCGAACCCAACGGCGAAGCCGCCGGCGCCGTCGCCGTGCTCCGCGACATCAGCGCGCTCAAAAAACTCGAAACCGCTAAATCCATGTTCATCTCGATGGTCGCCCACGAGGTCAAAAGCCCGCTCGCCGCTATCGAAGGCCAGCTCATGACGGTCCTTTCCGGCGCAGCCAACGCCGACCACGACCACGAAACCGCTCTCCTTGAACGCGCCCTGCTCCGCGCAAAGAACCTTCGCTCCATGGTGAACGACCTGCTCAACCTCACCGCCATGGAAACCGGCAATTTCACCATCAAACGCCTCCCCATCAACGCACTCGAAGTCGTACAGGCCGCTGTCGACGCCAACCGCGAAAAAGCAAAAGACCTCTCCATCGACCTCAAACTCGATGCAAAAGAGCCCGTGCAGAGCCATATCCTCGCCGACAGAGACTCCCTGTTCCTCATACTCATGAACCTCATCGACAACGCCATCAAATACACACGGCCAAACGGACACGTAATCGTCTCTGTTTGCGACAGCGCCGGGTTTATCAAAATCGCCGTACAGGACGACGGAATCGGAATGACCCAGGATCAGATGGAATCCGTGTTCGACGAGTTTTACCGCGCAAAAAACGAATACACCGTACACATCCCCGGCACCGGGCTCGGCCTCACTCTCGTCAAACGGCTCACCGAACTTCATCAGGGGTCCATCAAGATTCAAAGCCAGTTGCAAAAAGGCTCCACATTCACCGTCACCCTCCCCACCATCAATTAGCTGCAACCGAGTTGGGACGCCCCCCGGCAGTTGTGGGGAGTGTCCCACTCTTTTCCCACCACCTGCACTCATTGTGGTGCGGGCGTCTCGCCTGCATTGTAGCGCAGGTGTTTCGCCTGCAAGTTGGGACGCCCCCCGGCTTTCGTGGGGGGTGTCCCACTTTTTCCCACCCGCCCTCAATTGTGGTGCGGGCGTCCCGCCTGCATTATAGCGCAGGTGTTTCGCCTGCTTACTCCGTCTTCCTTTCAACATCCGTCTGATCCGTCCGATCCGTCCGATTCCCCCTCCCACGTTTTTCGTTTGTCCTTTGTAATTTGTAATTTTTTTGATAATATCCCCCTACCTCACTTATTTGGAGACAGAGCTATGATCACACGCCGCCAGTTCCTCAAAACCGCCACCGCCGCCGCGGCCGGTGTCGCCGCCGCGCCAAGCATCGTCACCTCCGCCGCGCTCGGTGCAGCCAACCGCGCGCCCGCCAGCGAACGAATCATCGTCGGCGTTATCGGAACCGGCGGCCGGGGCCGCGACGTCATGCGGGCGTTCCTGGCCCAGCCTGACACCCAGGTCGTCGCGGTCTGCGATTGTTTCGCCGACAGACGCAAGGCCGCACAGGACGACGTCAACCGCAACTACGGCAACCAGGATTGCGCATGCTACCTCGACATGTTCGACATCCTTGGCCGCCCCGACATCGACGCCCTGCTCATCGCCACCGGCGACAACTGGCATTCCGGCGTATCCCTCCTCGCCGCGCGCGCCGGAAAAGACATGTACTGCGAGAAACCCATGAGCGTCGCCATCGCCGAATCGCGCGCCGTCTCGGACACCATGCGCCGGCTCGGCCGGATCTTCCAATGCGGCACGCAACGAAGAAGCATCAGCCATTTCCAGTTCGCCGCAAATCTCGCCATCTCCGGTAAGCTCGGCAAACTCACTGAACTCCAAGCTGAAGAAGCCGGCGGGCTCCAGGACGTACACCAGACCATCCTCCCCGCGGAACCCGAGCCGCCCCGCGATGAATTCGACTGGGACCGCTGGCTCGGCCCTGCAACTTGGCGGCCGTACAACAAAGAGTACCCCACCCGCGGGTTCTGGAGCGGCGATTGGGATTTCTCCGGCGGTTCCGTCACCGAATGGGGCAGCCACACCGTCGACCTCTGCCAGTGGGCCAATCAGTCCGACAACACCGGCCCCGTCGAGTTCTGGAAAGAAGGCAAGCGCTTAATCGGCCGCTACGCCGACGGCGTGAAGCTCGTCATCCGCACCGGCCTGCGGTTCGGCTCATGCCCCGTGCGATACGAAGGCGAGGAAGGCTGGGTCGAGACCGGCGATTCCGGCGAGATGGACGCCCACCCAAAGAGCCTGCTCGAAAACAGAAACTTCCTCGGCGGCTACCCACCCGACAACCACGTGCGCGCGTTTCTTGACTGCGTCAAAACGCGCCAGCAGCCCGTGTCCAACGCCGAAGTGGCCCACCGGTCGATCTCCGCGTGCCACGTCGCAAACGTCTGCAAACGGCTGGGCCGGCCCGTCAAATGGGACCCCGAAAAGGAAGAATTCATCGGCGACGACGAGGCCAACCGGCTCCGGTCCCGCGCGTATCGCCAGCCATGGTACCTCTGATGTCGCCGTTACATCGCAACCATAAATCGATCCGGAAAGAAAGGCCGATACACGTGAAGCGCTCGCAAAACATCCTGTTCGTCGCGGCGTTCGCCGCCACTCTTGCCCTTTGCACGTTCGCCCTCGCGCAGAACACCGCGCCCGCTGCGCCCGCTATCGAAGACGCTGACGAACCTACACTGATCGGCATCATCCAGGGCGATGCACCGTACGTCGACAAGCTCAAGGCGTGCCGAGGCCTCCGTATTCGCGGAACCGCCGCCGCCGTCCCCGCACTGGCCGCCATGCTGCCCGACCCCGAACTGTCCCACATCGCACGATACGCGCTCGAACCCATACCGAGCCCCGAAGCCGGCAAGGCACTCCGCGATGCCCTCGCCAAAACCGCCGGCAAACCTCGAGCAGGAATCGCCGCGTCGCTCGGCGTCCGTCGAGATCCCGACGCCGTTCCCCTCCTCACCCCGCTGCTCAATGACGCGGACGCCGAGATAGCTCAAGCCACCGCTGCCGCGCTCGGCCGGATCGCCACGCCCGCCGCCGTCGACGCCCTCTTCAAATGTCACGCCGACGAGCCCGGTGCCATTCAGCCCGCGATTGCCGACGGCCTGCTTGCCGCCGCTCAGCATCTCGCCGCGGCCGACGTCGAGGCCGCGACGGCCATCTATGAAAAACTGGCCGGCACGGACTGGCCCGAGTTTGTCCGCACCGGCGCATTCTACGGCCTCGCCGCTACCCAGCCCGCGGAGGCCCCTCAACGCCTGATCGCCGCGATCCGAGCCGACGACCCCCTGTTTCGCAACATCGCCGCAGCCATCGTCGGCGAAACACCCGGCGACAATAACACCCAGCTCTACGCCGACACCCTCCCCAGCCTGCCGCCCGACGGCCAGGTCGCGCTGGTGCGCGGCCTGATGGCGCGAAAAGACCCGCTGGCCCGGCCCGCAGTTTCCACCGCCGCGCAAAGTAGCGACCCCGCCGTCAAAGCCGCCGCCGTCAAAGCGCTCAGCGTACTCGGGACAGCCGAAGACGTGCCTATGCTCGCCGCGCTACTCGACAACGCCGACCCCGCGCTCGCCGACGCCGCAAACTACGCCCTCACCTTCATGAAAGGTGACAGCGTCAACAACGGCATTGCGTCCGCCGCAGGGTCGTCGCCCGCGTCCGTCCGCGCGAAACTGATCGAACTGCTCGCCAACCGCCGGGCCGAACAGGCCCTCCCCATCGCCGTCGCCAGTCTCGCCGATGCCGGCCCTTCGGTGCGTGTCGCCGCACTCAAGGCCCTGCAACCGATCGCGGGGCAGGATCAAGCAGGCGCCCTGCTCGACGCGCTGCAAAAGGCTGATGACGCCACCGAACGCACCGCCGCCGAACGCGCGCTCGTCGCCGTCGCCGGCCGCACCGGCGACTCCTTGCTGCCCGCCCTGATCGACGCCATGAAAAAAGCCGACCCCGACTCCGCCGTCGCGCTCCTCCACGTTTTCGCACGGATCGGCAACCCCGAGGCGCTCCAAACCGTCCTCGACTCGCTCAACAGCAAAAAAGAGCCCATCCGCGAAGAAGCGGTCCGCGTCCTTTCCGACTGGCCGACGCTCGATGCGGCACCCCATTTGCTCGAACTAGCCGCGAGCAGCGACCTCACCCGCCAGGTGCTCGGCCTCCGCGGTTATGTCCGGCTTGTCGGCATCGAACCGGCCCCCGAAAACAAGATCAAGATGCTGAACGAAGCCATGACGCTCGCCAAAAGGCCCGAAGAAAAGAAAGCCGTCGTCGGCGCATGGGCCACCGTGTTCGCCACCCAATCGCTTGACGCACTCCGCCCCGCACTCGACGATCCCGACGTACAAAACGAAGCCGCCGCCGCAATACTCGCCGTCGCCGCCGAAATCGCCAAAAACCCCGCCGCCAAATCCGCCGCCGCCGACGCGCTCAATCTCGTAATCCAAAAATCGCCCAACCCATCTCTAAAAGAAAAGGCACAAAACACCCTGGCGGCTATTCAATGACATATTGAAGCCACTTATGAACAAATCAAAAAAGAAGCAAAAAACGGGGACTGGCTCGTGACGCTTTCTTAAGCGCTTCTTCGGCAGTTTGAAGAAAGCGTGCCTGTCCCCGCTTTTTGCGACCCCCGAGTATATTGGTTCTCAGCGCCAGAAAGGGATGCCAAATCATGAATGCGCAATTGGAAATATTCGCCAACCGCTTCCTGGATGCATGGGATTCCCAGGATGTCGAGCGAGTGCTTGCCTGTTACACGGATGACCTCGTTTACCGAGATCCGAATACGCGAGGAGACGTGCACGGCGCCAACGCCATGCGCCGTTACTTGACAAAACTCTTCTCGGCATGGGAAATGACCTGGACCCGCCGCGAGGTCCATCCCCTGGCCAGTGAAGGCGGCGGCGTTCTTTTATGGCACGCCACGTTTCGCAAGGCCGGCGGCAATACAACCGTCGAAGCCGACGGCATGGACTTGGTTATGCTGAAAGGCGATCGCGCATGCCGGAACGAGGTCTACTTCGATCGCTCCATTCTTGCCCCGCTCCTGCAATAGGGCAGATTAACAGTTGTCCAGGCGCCCTCCCAACCAGGTTGCGCCGAAACCACTATTACCAGCTAGTTTAATGACATAGTACACGGATCCACAAATATGGCGACGTATAATACACGAAGCAAAAAACAGGGACTGACTCGATTTTCGGCAGTTTGAAAATCGTGTCTGTCCCTGCTTTTTGCAGCAGGAATACGTCACCGAATTTGCGAATAAGAGTACTTAGCCCGCTTCAGCGGGCTCCTCTTTGCACCCGTCTTTAGGCGGGGTGATCTTGGCTTATTACCGAAGTCAAAGCGCGCTTTAGCGTGACTTTATCAGTGCTTTAGCCCTGTTCATGACTCATCAACTGCTGTAAAATCTCGACCAACTGAAAGAGGCACAATCTTGAAACTCAACTGGGTCGAATTCGTCGCCATGAACAACCCTGTCCGCGCCTGGATTCAACACCACATCGAAGCCCGCCGGTTGCTCGAAATGGGCGGGCCCGCGACCAACGCCCACGCGCTCGAAATCGGATGCGGCCGCGGCGTGGGAACCCAACTTATCCTCGATGTGTTTCATGCCGCAACCGTCGACGCGTTCGACCTCGATCCACGCATGATCGAACGCGCCGCCAAACGCCTCAAGAAACGCGGTGACCGCGTCCGGCTCTGGGTCGGCGATGCCACCCAAATTAATGCTCCCGACAATTCCTACGATGCCGTCTTCGACTTCGGCATCATCCATCACATCCCCGACTGGCGCAAAGGCCTCGCCGAGGTCCACCGCGTACTCAAACCAGGCGGCCGGTTCTATGCCGAAGAGATCCTCAAAGATTTCATCCTCCACCCCGTTTGGCGCCGCCTGCTCGGTCACCCCCTCGAGGACCGGTTCGACCACCAGCAGTTCATCCGCGCCCTCAACGGAACCGGCCTCACCGTCATTGCAGAAAAGCCGTTCCGCCACAGCATCGGCTGGTACGTCGCGGAAAGGAGGCTCTAGCAGACTGCCTGCGCCCGGTCAAGTGCAGGAATAATGGTTGTTGCAGGAATAATGGTTATATTCTGTTCCATACAGCTGTGAAGGACGCTGCTTCTCCGTGTAGCAGAGGTATCAAACCACTCTGAATTCCTAGAGATATAAACATTTGCCCGGTAGACATCTCCAGAATGGCTAACACGTCGGAAGTCCCAAGTGAAGATCGCAAGCAGTCTTCCATCAAAGTAAGTACAACGTCAAATTTACGCTTGTCCGGCTTGTCGTCCTTAAAATACAGCTTAATAACATGGCGCTGCCCGTTGATCTGCAAACCCAGCTCGGGATTCACACGAATCGCAAGCGCACCACTTCTCCACTCCATTTTGGGCGGCTCGAACCATCGGCACGTTTTCTTACCAAGAAACTTCTTATAGCTACTGATGACCGCAGGGTAACGTTTGACTTTTTTCTTATCGGTTAAGCCCGTTGCGACTTTGTCCAAATCACCCCTCCGGCCGCTGTTTGTGCGGTGATACTCAATGATGGCCTCGCGTAAGGTACGCCAGAAGTCAGCTGCAGGGTCGTACTTCCCGCGCTGTTTTACCTGACGAACCTTCGTAAGTTTTGGAGAGCCTGCCTTTACTACAAAGTCGGCGAAATCTGTCATTGAAATCGCGTGCATCGTTCAGTCTCCCAGCTTTAGCAATTTGACAATACTACATGATGGGTATATAATTGTCAAGTGGCACAATCACGTGTGCTTCCTATTAGCAAAAGGAGAAACACGAATGGCTAAAGATGCACCTGGCATGCGAGGAATTCGTAGCCGAAATGAGAGTGGGCCTCTGCGCGAAAAGCGAGGTGACACTCATGTCGAAACGGTGGAAAAGGCGTACGGCCTCAATTTCGGTGTTCGAGGCGACATGCACCTAGATACGTTGTTACGAAAGACCGCAATGGATTCTCTCCACGATTTAGTCCAAAGCGCTTTCGGAAACAAGAATGCTTGAGCTAAGATGTGAGAGTTATATAGCTCATCGCGACGCTGCATGCTCTTACTAGAAACTATCCCAAAACCATGGTCGGTCGATTTCGGAGTGCGGGAGCTTGCTCCCGCTTTCTTGCACATAGGCTTGCCTGTGCGCAAAAGAAACGTGAAGCGGCCTGCAAAATCAGGGCTTTGGCGCACTTGCCGTCAGACTTCTATTTGACAAAAAGCGGCGGCGAGCCGCCGCCCTCCAAAGAAGGCGCACTCTTCTTGACGTTTTAGGATAGCTTCTAGTAAACGTACTTCGGCAAATGATGTGTCGTGGGAGTTGATTTCATTATCGTTAAGTAATATTCAAACTTGCAAAGAGACACTTTTTGCCAGGAAGAAGACGCAGTATCGCGGATCTGTCCAAGGCTTTCCGTAAAGCTTCTGTATGTGATCAGCGGGAAGTATTTCATGAAAATCCACTGTGTGCAGTCCGCTAGATTTGAAAGCTGAAAAATATCTCGACAAAGGACGGTGCGTATATGGGATGCCAGATATGACTGTGATTGGATCTTTCGATATAGAAAAAGAGACGAGACTACCTACTTCTCTATAGTACTGATACTTCGATGGGTGAAAAAAACATTTGTATGCGTTATAGAAGCACGGGTGCGGAATCGAAAAGACAACGGTGGACTTACGACCTGCTAGTTTGGCGACCGCGCAAAGAAAGGCATCCAGGTTAGCGACTGCTTGCAGGCACATATGTGAGATTATCAGGTCAAACTCCTCATTAATGACATACTCTTCAACAGAAGAATTTAGCAGCTTAACCCTTGATCTGCACAGCACTTCCTTCGCAACGTTATACATGCCTACAGAAGGCTCAAGAGCAACAACGGTTTGCACGAGCGGTGCCAACGCAAATGCAAGGTGACCTGTGCCACAGCCGACCTCAAGCAAAGAATTTGGACATATTGATGACACCAAATCGTGATAGTAGGGGACGAAAACTCGGGAAAATGTAATGTCCAAACCAGCTTCAACTTGGAAGCGTCTAGTTACGGCAACATCATCCCATTTTTCGAACACTCGCAAGTTCCTTGGATTTTCTAATCATGTCTCTTGCCATAGCAATGATTTCTGGGCCGGAATTGTTGTCAAAAACTGTGACTTGGTGTTCAGGATGAGAACCTCGGGCTATCGCTAAACGCTCTGCGCCACTACGATTGCCGTTTATCAGGGTAAACCGTGCCTCAGGAGCAGTAGTCTCAGCAGTTAAATAGAAGAGCACACCGGCACGGGCTAAAGGGAGACGAATGTCTCCATCAACTGGTTGCGGAGTAATGATTTCAACGAGCGCACCCTTCTCTGCCTTTCTTGCAAGCTCTCGCGTAAAGGCCTCTGCCCTTCTCGCCCAGGCGAAGCGGCTAGAGACAATTTGGACAGTGGTGCCAGGCTCGATAAATTTACACATGAAATCAACTGTGTCAGACTCATGCCGATGGCTTTTGATTTGTGGAAGGCACTTTGTCCCAGCTCTAACGAATCCAAAAAAAACGACAGGCGTTTCTAGAATTAGAGCGGCGACAAGGGGTCTAAGGTACGGCAAGTCGTTACGCGAGTTGACTGCAGGAAAAAACCAAAGGTAACCAAGTCCTGCCAACACCATGAGAGCAGTAAGAGCAAAAATAACGAAAACAATGTAGTACGCGGCTACTAGAAGTTTTAACATATTCTATATTTATGGGGCCTTTATCGGCCGTTACAACTTCCTTTACAGCTGCATGAAGACACAACCTGTTTCAGCCTCTCACGTTGGGCATGGAATACCTCTTTGAGGCCGGGCTGGTGTTGAATGGTCATAGTAAATTCTTCAAGAAGGTCATTAAGTGCCGCAAGCGCCACACTGGAAGAAAGCACATCCAAGCCCACTACTGAAACGGCCGGGGAGGATTGGGGCTTTGGGTCAACTTGTAGTAGATCTCGTTCGTAGTGTTTGCTGTGAAGCGAATTCGGATTAGTATCAAGAATAAATAGGAAATCCGACATGCTCTCCAGAGTCCGAAACTTGTCGCCAAGCAGGTTTGGTAGTATAATATCATACCGCTGGGAGGAACCCATAAGGACTGCTGTTCCACGCTGATTTATATTCAATGGAAGACGGTATGAAAGCTCAACGGCATCAATGTCAGTCCACGGGAGTCTATCATGGATAAGGAAGCCTTCTTTCTTGAGCATATCAAGAAATATATTTGCCAAAGCGTTGAACGGCAGCGAACCAACAAAATCTTTGGCAGAATCGTTTATTGAAGAGAGTCTACGTCGCAGTTCGGCAACTCCGACGAGAGGTCCGCAGCACCATGAACTCTTTATCTTTTCCGCGCAATCAGCCAGTGTAATGCCGTTAACTTCAAAGTACTCCGAAGGCTCTGGTACGAACAAGAATGGATGAACCTTTTTTGACAACCAGTCGGGACTATGGGAGCCAATCGCTTCAATAGCGTTATTCAAGACTTCTTGATAGCCACCTTCAGCAGCCACCTCAACTATTGTCTCTCCCCTCTCTCTAAGAAGGGCGATGGCCTGCAAATATTTTGTTCTTGTTTTGCGAAGATTAGTTTCAAATAACTCTTTAGATTGCGCTCTATTTCGCATTCTCGCATAACACGTCTTGTCACTGGCATTCAAGAATAGAGTCAAATCTGGTTTTAGAGCCGAAGCATTAAGAGTCAGCACGTTTTCCATTGAGAAAGTCTCGGAAGACTGATATACCATGGAAGAAAGATAGTACCGGTCACATATTACAACACGCTCGGCGCCATTTGCCTGCTGGAGAAATGGTCCGATGTCTCTGTTGCAGTGATCGGCTCTGTTCGTGGCGAAGGCAAGAGCGAGAGTTTCAAGAGGAGCATTGATCCGGTGCATCAAGACTTGTCGGAGGAAAATACCGCAAGCCGAAGGATCGTGAGGTTCGAATGTAAGTTTTGCTCCTCCATTTTGATTCAAGACCTGAGTGATTGCACGTGCGATTGAACTCTTACCCGTTCCGTCTAAACCCTCAATAACAACAAAGAACTTTGTGGGCCTAGCCGACATTTATTGCTCTCCCGAGTGCAAGTCCGACCGGTTGCTACCCCAGCGCTGTGAATCAATGCCGGAGACATGATAATTCAATTTTGTTGGGTAGTCAAAGGTTCGAATAACCTCCGCTGATTATGGCAAATCCCGGCGACCGGCTGAGTTCATATAACTCATTACGGCTGTTAAGGTTGAAAGCGCAGTTCCGCCCAGACTATCTGCTGATCCGGCCCATCGCTCGTCTGCTTGATCGCGGCGACGTTGTAGCCGTCTTTAAGCGCGCCGGCCGGGCACTTGAACTGAACTGCCCTGCCCGCGCCGGGGAACTGGTCAGGATTCTCGAGATCGGGCAGAGGCTCGCACGCCACCCCGTTGATCATGGCTTCAAACTTGCCTTCCGCTGCGCCGTCCTTCGCCGCAAGACCCGCAACAAACACGGCCGTGCCTTTTTTTGGCGCCGACCCGATATGGATCTTGAATTCGGCACCTTTCAACGTATCCGCGGGAAGTTGCGCCCCGTTTGATGCTCCGGGCGCTACGGTGTCGCGATAGGTGACCGGATGGCGCCGCGCCAACGACGTGACAAGCCCGAGGTCCAACCCCTGTTCCAGCAGCTTGCGGTACGCTTCCGGCCCGCCCGTCATCGGCGCGGGGTCCATGTAGTTGAACGTGTAGATCTGGTCCGCCCCGCGATCGAGGCACGTCGCCGCAAACCCGCGGATCGACGTGATGTCGTTGGGGACGGCTTCGGCGCCCGGATAAGCGCGCAACAGGATTTCGGCGCCGGGAGCGAGCACCACGTTGGGCGCGCCTGCAAGCTCTTTGCGCCACTGCTCGACGGGGATGTCGAAATCCGTGGTCGCCCAGAACGGCGTCGGGACCAGCATGTCGATCAGGCCTTCCCGCGCCCACGCCACCGCGTCCATCCCCAGCCCGTACGCCGACTCCGGCGTCGTCGGCACCCGCGCACCCAATTGAATCGTATGCCCCCGTTTCGCCGACCACTCCCGTGTCAAGCCACGCACGTCCCGCATGAACTGCGTCAGGATCGTCCGGCCCTCGGCCTCGTGGCCGGGTTTGAAATGGTAGCCAAACCGCATCCAATCCAGTTCAAGGCCGTCCGGGTCGTACCGCTCGAGCAGTTCGCGGATGAACTTCATGTGGTGCTCGCGGACCTCCGGAATCGCATAGTCAAACGCCCGGTCCGTCCAGCCCCCGCCGCCGGGCACGCGCCAGTATTCCGGGTGATCGATCCAGAACTTCGAGTGAATGTAGCTGGTCACGTTATCGACGTTATGCACGTCATTCATCCGCATCGACAGCCACGGGATGATCCCCTTCTCGCGGCACCGCGCAATCCAGACCGCGTATGGGTCCAGCCCACGCTCGTCGAGCAGCTTCGCGTTGGCCATCCACCGCGTCGCGACGGGATCGTTCTTCGGCTCGACCTGGCTCGGCGCCATATCCCAGATGGCGTCCCAGACGCTCGACCGGTAGCTGGCTTTCATCGCGTTCGGGCAGAGAAACAGGTGCGTCACTTTCGTGCCGGCGTACTGGTCCACGAACGCGTTGAGCCCTTCGATTGTCATTTGCCCGGGTTCGCGCGACATGTAGAAGTGGCTGTCGTCTTCGTTGATGATGAAACCGCAGAAAGCGATGAGGCAGGTGATCAGCATGGCCGTGTCTCCGACGAAATGTGAGAGATTCTTGCCACAAGAGGCACAAAACACACAAGAAAAAACTAAAGGGGCGCATCCCATAACCGCCGGGAGGCGCCCCTCAGCATTAGGTTTTAGTTGGCTACTTTGGGTATGCACTCTTCCGCGGCGTCGATTACGCGCTGCTCGAGCGCGTAATCTTCGAGCTTGCCGCTGAAATAGGCGTCGTACGCGGTCATGTCGAAATGCCCGTGCCCGCTGAAGTTGAACAGGATCGTCTTCTTCTCGCCGGACTCCTTGCACTTGAGGGCTTCGTCGATGACGATGCGGATCGCGTGAGCCGTCTCAGGCGCGGGGATGATGCCTTCGGCGCGGGCGAACGTGACGGCCGCCTCGAAGCACGGGTTCTGCAGGCAGGCGACGGCGCGCATGACTTTCTCGCGCACCAGGACGGCCAGCAGCGTCGCGATCCCGTGGTAGCGCAGCCCGCCCGCGTGGATGCCCGGCGGGATGAAATTGTGGCCCAGCGTGTACTGTTTGAGCAGCGGCGTCATCATCCCCGTGTCGCCGAAATCATACGCGTAAAGGCCCCGCGTCAACGTCGGGCACGCCGCCGGCTCGACGCCGATGAAATCGATCTTTTTGCCGTCGCGCAGCTTGTCCTTCGCGAACGGAAACGACAGCCCGGCAAAATTCGAGCCACCGCCACAGCACCCGATCACCACGTCCGGGTAATCGCCGACGCTTTCCATCTGCATCTTCGCCTCTTCACCGATGATGGTCTGGTGAAGCAAGACATGGTTCAGCACGCTGCCCAGGCTGTACTTCTTCGTTCCTCCGCTCTTCGCCGCAACCTCGATCGCCTCGGAGATGGCGATGCCCAGCGAACCCGTCGTGTCCGGCTGCTCGGCCAGGATCTTTTTGCCGAAATCGGTCTCCTCGCTCGGGCTCGACACTACCCGCGCCCCGTATGTCTGCATCAGCGAGCGCCGGTACGGTTTCTGGTTGTAACTGACGCGCACCATAAACACCGTGCATTTCATGTTGAAAAACGCGCACGCAATCGACAGCGCCGTGCCCCACTGGCCCGCGCCGGTCTCCGTCGTCAGTTCGTTGACGCCGGCGATCTTGTTGTAGTACGCCTGAGCGATGGCCGTGTTGAGTTTGTGGCTGCCCGACGGGCTCACGCTCTCGTTCTTGTAATAGATCTTGGCGGGGGTGCCAAGCGCTTTTTCCAGCCGCAACGCACGGCGCAGCGGCGTCGGTCGGTACAGGCGGTACACGTCCAAGATTTCGCCCGGAATCGAGATCATGCTTTGGCCGGACGCTTCCTGCTCGATCAGGCCCGGCGGAAACAGCACGGCCAGATCGGACGGGTTCACGGGTTGGTGCGTGCCCGGGTGCAGCGGAGGCGGAAACGGCGCCGGCAGATCCGGGATGATGTTGTACCACGCGTCCGGCATTTTAGACGGATCAAGAAGGATGTTGTATTGAGTCATGTTCGAGTCTCTCCCATCAAAGCGTTTTTGACCAGCGGCCCATTATGATGCACCGGGACAACCGAGCTCGCGCCCAAACAGCCGGACCCACCCCGATGCGCTACTAGCCTATCTTATAGCAGATTTCTCCACCGGAAAAAAGGC
>DATKVG010000116.1:0-29675 GCA_035530195.1 Bathyarchaeia archaeon
GTGCTGCTGGCCGAATCGCCCCTTTCGGAGGGTTATACGCCGCTGCAGGTGGTAACGGTCGCCTCGCTGATCGAGGAAGAGGCCCGGGGCGCCGAAGAGCGCCCCGACGTCGCCGCCGTGATCTACAACCGGCTCAAACGCGGGATGCCGCTCCAGTTGGACTCGACCATCCAGTACGCGCTCAATAAGTACGGCCAGCGCCTGCTGTACAGCGACCGGGAAGTCGATTCGCCCTACAACACCTACAAAAACAAGGGCCTGCCCCCGGGCCCCATCTCAAACCCCGGCGTCGCATCGCTCCGCGCCGCCCTCCAGCCGTCCCAGGCCGACTACATCTATTTCGTCTCCAACGCCGACGGCCTCACCCACACGTTCAGTTCGAGCAACGCCGAACACATCCGCGCCGTCCAACGGTTCCGCAGAGAGATTGCGCCCCAGCGCAAAGCTCTGCGCGAGAAAGAACAGGCAGGACAGTAAACTTGACGTCATTGACCACCAAGGCGTAAAAGAATACCGGCCCCACTTCGAGAATAAGCGACGGGGCCAGGCGCACGTTTACGCGCGACCCAAGGAGCCCGATGGAGAAGACTAAATATCATTACTTTTATGCCTTTCGCGGCGTTTTGATGGCGCCGATATTTGCCTTCATGCTTTTTTCAACTTACTGGGAGTGCGAACGGTATTGGGTATTTCCGGCGGGTCTGGCTATTTTTGCCGCAGGGCTTGGCATACGCGTATGGGCACAGATGCATCTGCACTACCGGCTCAAGGAACGCAAGGTTCTTACAACCACGGGGCCGTATCGCATTGTGAGGAATCCGATCTACATCGCCAACACGCTCATCATGATATCGGCTTCCGTATTGTCGGAACTGCTTTGGTTCACGCCGTTTATGCTGCTGTGGTGCGCGGTGCTGTACAGCCTGGTTGTGCGCCACGAAGAAAAACATTTGACGAGCAAGTACGGCCAAGCCTATGTTGACTATGTCCGCCAGGTTCCCCGGTGGATACCTGGAATTCCCGACTGCCTGAAAGTCGCCTCACCGCACGTTCGCCACTTCATGCTCAGAAGCCTCGGGGCGGAAATGTACTGTTTTTTGTACATAATTCCATTTGTTCTGAAAGAAGTAGTTTCCGACCTCCACACGCCGCTTTGAACCTCGAACTGCTCGCAAGGCGCGGGGCGATTGATCTAATGTAGAAATAAGTTTTGGCCCTCGTCCACTCTTGCACAGGCTGCCGGAGCGGGCCTGCGGCAAACGGGGTTCTTGAACAAGGCGCGAATGAAACGTGGCCCACAGCTCGCAGAATGCGCACAACTCGAGGAGAGAATCATGGCTAACGCACAGCAACCGCGAACTACTGTAAACCACTTGAGCCGCCGCCAGTTCATCGGCGGCACGGCCGCTACGGTTGCGGCCACGATGGCGGCCGGGCAAGTTGCGGCCGCGCAGGCCGCCGCCCAGCCAGCGACCCCCAACGCAGGCCCGGGCGCGGGCACGATCGGTATCGGCATCAATATGGAGTTTATCCGCTCCGCTGACAAGCCGTTCGAGTGGGGCATCGAGAAGGCGGCAGAACTGGGCTACGAGTACGTCGAGCCGATGGTTCACTGGGGCCGGGAACTGCTCAGCGAGGGCGGCTTTTTCCACAGCGTGTCGATGCTCGATGATCCGTATCGAATCAAGCGGGCCTGCGATAAGGCCGGCATCAAGATCTCGGGGTTGTCGGCGCACTGCCCGTTGTGCAAGCCCGAGATCAGCACCGAGTACTTGAAACAGGCCATCCGTTTCGCGGCCGAATGCGGGACGCCGGTCGTGAACACGGACGAAGGCCCCAAACCTGCCTGGACCACCGAGGAAGAGGACCACGTCCTGATGCGGTACGTGTTGCAGGAGGCGGCGAACGTAGCCGAACCGCGCGGCATCAAGATCGGGCTCGAATGCCACCAGCAATACAGCAAAACGCCCGCCGGGCTGGACAAAATCTATGCGCTGGTGGATTCGCCGGCGATCGGTATCAACTTCGACACCGGCAACAGCTACCTGGCCGGCCAGGACCCGCTGGCGTGGCTCGATCACGTGGTGGGCCGGCTGGTCCATCTCCACGCCAAGGACATTTCGGTGCAGCAGTCCGAGGCCGAACGCGGCAAGGTGACCGGCACGCCGGTCGGGTGCGCGTGCGGGGAAGGCGTGACCGACTGGAAGCGCGTCATCGAAATCTGCCGGCGCGCGCCCGTGCCCATCGTGCTCAGCGTCGAGTGCGGCACCGTGGACCAGGCCGAACGCAGCCTCGCCTATCTCAAGAAACTGGTGTGAGGAAAAGCGCGAAAAGCGGGGACAGGCACGCTTTTTTCAAACTGCCGAAAAAGGCGTGCCAGTCCCCGTTTTTCGCGCAAACGGAGATTGTGAAATGACGCCGCATGAACGCGTCCTCGCAGCGCTGAACTTCCTCCCCACCGACCGCGTCCCGATGGACCTTGGCGGGATGCCGTCGACGTGCATAAGCTGTTTTGCATATCCGGGCCTTGTGGCGGCGCTTGGGCTTCCGCCGCGCCCGCCGCGCGTCCACGACTTCGGCCAGATGCTTGCACTTACCGACACCGACGTGCTGGACGCCCTGGGGTGCGACGTCGTCACCATCCAGACCGACATCACCAACGCCTACCCCCAGCCCGACCTCTGGTTCGATTACGATTTCAACGGCCGGCTCGCCGCGCAGGTGCAACACCCGGATTGGTTCCAGGCCCTCGGCGACGGCACGATCGTCCTGCCGCGGTTCGAACGGCGGATGCCGCCACACTCGCACGTGTTCGAAGAGGAACACGGCGGCCAGCCCATCGCCCTTTACGGCGACATCCCAAAACCCAACCTCGACAAAGTCAAAGATGAACTGGAGAAAAACAGACTGACCGAACAGGCCGCGCGCGACCTGATTCCCCACTTCCGGCGCGCCCGCGAGTCAACTGATCGTGCCATTCTGTTTTGTGGGTACGGCGCGGGGATTGGCATCGGCAATTTTGGCGGGCTGGCCATATTCCCGATGCTGTGCCTGGCCGAGCCCGAGTTCGTCCGCGAACTCCACGATGTCGTCATCAGCTACTCGATCCAGAACGCCCGAACCTTGCTCGACGCCGTCGGCCCCTTCATCGACGTTTACCAATGCTGCAGCGACGATTGGGGCACGCAATCCCAGACCATCGCCTCGCCTGACGTTTTCCGCTCGCTTTTCAAGCCCTACTACCAGCAATTCACCGCCGCCATCCGATCGTCCGCGCCCAACGTCAAGACGTTCCTCCACTCGTGCGGCGCTATCTACGACATCCTCGACGATATCATTGACTGCGGCTTCGACGTGCTCAATCCGGTTCAATGGACCGCCGGCGGGCATTCCTACGCCGAGTGGAAAGACAAGTGCCGCAACCGAATCGCCTTGTGGGGCGGCGGCGTCAACGCACAAAGCACGCTGCCGCTGGGAACGCCCGCGGACGTCGAGCGCGAAGTCGCCCGGATTGTCCCCTGCATGCGGCGCGGCTCCGGCTATGTCTTCAACGGCATCCACAACATCCTCGCCGAAGTCGCTTCCGAAAACGTCCTCGCCATGTATCGCACCGCCGCACTCGCCGGCATCAGGAAAACAAAGTAAGTTGGTTTATGGGTCATATCGGTCCGATCCGTCCGATCCGTCCGATCTCTTGAGCACTAGAACAGGTTGTCCTGCGGCGTTCCCGGCGGGTTGAAGCCAAAATGCTTGTACGCCAGCGGTGTCGCGACCCGGCCCTGGTGCGTCCGCTTGATAAACCCGATCTGGATCAAGTACGGCTCGTGGACTTCCTCGAGCGTCTGCGCCTCTTCACCGACCGCCACCGCCAGCGATGACAACCCCACCGGACCACCGCTGAACTTCTCCACCACCGTGTGGACGATCTGCCGGTCCATGTCGTCCAGCCCGAGATCGTCTATCCGCAGCAGGTCCAGCGCCGCACGCGCCGTATCCCGCGTCACGGTCCCGTCGCCCTTCACCTGCGCGTAGTCGCGAACACGGCGCAGCAACCGGTTCGCAATCCGCGCCGTGCCCCGCGACCGCGACGCGATCTCGAGCGACCCGTCCGGATCGACCGGCACGTTTAAAATCCGCGCCGACCGCATCACAATAATCTCCAACTCCTGCGGCGAGTAGAACTCCATCCGGCACGTGTCGCCGAACCGCGCCCGCAACGGCGGCGTCAGCAGGCCCGCGCGCGTCGTGGCGCCGATCAGCGTGAACGGTTTCAGGCCGATTTTGATCGAGCGCGCCGTTGGCCCTTTCCCCAGCATGATGTCGACCTCGAAATCTTCCATGGCCGAGTAAAGCGTCTCTTCGACGGCGTGGTTGAGCCGGTGGATCTCGTCCACAAACAGCACATCGAACTCCTCGAGGCTGGTGAGCATCGCGCTCAGGTCCGCCTGACGCTCCACCACCGGCCCCGAAGTCGATTTGATGTCCACCCCCATCTCGTTCGCTACGATGCGCGCCAGCGTCGTCTTGCCAAGCCCCGGCGGCCCGCAGAACAGCAGGTGGTCCAACGCTTCCCCGCGCTGTTTGGCCGCCTGGATGGCGATCTTCAGTTTGTCTTTGATCGCATTCTGGCCGGGAAACTCGTCGAGCCGCTGCGGCCGGATCTGCTCGTCAAAAATCCGGTCGTCGTCGTACGGGTTTGGATTTACTATTTCCTTTACAGCCATCTGCGTTTCCTGCACGCGCTATAAGCGCGCCTGCACGCGCTATAAGCGCGCCTACACGCGCTACAAGCGCGCCTGCACGCGCTACAAGCGCGCCTACACGCGCTACAAGCGCGCCTATACGCGCTACAAGCGCGCCTATACCCTCGCGATCGACCGCAACGCCGCCTTGATCACGTCTTCAACCGAAGCGTCCGCCGGCAGCTTCTTGCGCGCGTCCCCCGCCGCCTTGCGCGCCTCCGCCAGCGAGCAACCCAGCGCGCACAACGCCGCGATCGCATCGTCCGTATCCGGCGTCGCCGTGTCTTTCGGCTCGCCGAGAATGGCGTTCAACTCCGCGTCCTGCCCCAGTTTCGCCTTCACCTCGAGCACCAGACGCTGCGCCGTCTTTTTGCCCACGCCGCTGATGCGCGTAAACGCGGTCACGTCGTTCTCCAGGATCGCCCTGCCGAATTCCGCAATGCTCAATCCCGATAAAATCGCCAGCGAAACTTTCGGCCCAATCCCCGAAACATTCAGCAGAAGACGGAAAAGGTTCTTCTCTTCCTCCCGCAAGAAACCAAAAATCTGAAACGCATCCTCACGGATATGGCAATGCGTCAGCAGCGTCGCGTCCTGGTTCACCACCAGCTTCCGGTACACGGTCTCCGGCACCCACACGTCGTACCCCACCCCGTGGACGTCCAGTTCCACAAACCCCGCGCCCTTGCGCGCCACCGTCCCTCGCAAAAAGGCAAACATCGCCATGTCCCCGTTTCGGCCAGCAACATACCAAAACAAGGCCGGAAAGTCACGCCATGCGGAATCCGGCCGATCGCGTTCAGCCGCAACATAGGCGGAACCAGAACGTCCCGGGCGCAACTTCCCCCCGTGCCGCCGGCACGGTATAATGCCTCGCATCTTTACGCTTGGCTTAAGCGGGATCGGTAGTTGTCGATGAACATACTCGGGATCGGGGGTTATTCGCACGATTCGGCGGCGGCGCTGGTTTGCGACGGCCGGCTCGTGGCGGCGGTGGCGGAAGAGCGGCTGACCCGCGTCAAACACCAGGGCGGCGTGCCCCGACGGGCCGTTCAGTATTGCCTCGATGCCGCCGGCATCACGCTTGACGACGTCGACCATATCGGCTGTTACATGCGGCCGCTGTTACGCCTGGCCCGGCGAATCCCGTACCGGCTGCGTCACGCCCCGCTCCACCCGGTCTATTCGGGCGGCTACATGGCCTACGAAACCATCCACAATGCGCTCTACGCTTACGGGATGAGCCGTCTGCGCGGCAAAAAGGCCCGCCTCCACTTCATGGAGCACCACCCCGCCCACGCCGCCAGCTCGTTTTTGGTCAGCCCCTTCGAGGAAGCCGCCCTGCTCTGCACCGATTACGTCGGCGAATTCGCCGCCACCTGGACCGGCCACGGCAGGGGCACACAGATCCGCAGGATCCGCGCCCGCAACTATCCCCACTCGCTCGGCGTCTTCTACTCCGGCATGACCGACTACCTCGGGTTCCTCCGTGCCAGCGACGAGTACAAAGTCATGGGCCTCGCGTCCTACGGCGAGCCCGCCTACCTCGACGAGTTCCGCAAGATCGTCCGCACCCGGCCCGACGGCTGGTACGACGTCGACCTCTCGTGGATGCAATGCCACGTCGCCCCCGGCTCGCGGTGCGGCTATTTCTCGCAAAAGTTTCTGGGCCGGTTCGGCCCGCCGCGAAAAAAGGGCGACCCGATCGAGCAGCGCCACATGGATCTCGCCGCGTCCGCCCAACAGTTGCTCGAAGAGGCCGTGCTCAACCTGGCCAACCGCCTCCACCGCGACACCGGCCTCAAACGCCTGTGCATGGCGGGCGGCGTCGCGCTCAACTGCTCGATGAACGGCCGGCTGCTGCGCGAGTCGCCGTTCGATGAGATCTTCGTGCAGCCCGCCGCCGGCGACGACGGGATCGCCATTGGCGCGGCGTTCCAGTTGCATCACCGCCTCACCGGACGCGGCAGAGAGTTTCAAATGCAGGACGCCCGGCTCGGCCCGGAGTTCAGCGACGCGCAAATCCGGCAGTTCCTCGACTCCGCCAAGATCCCATACCAAGTCTACGACAATGTCGAGGAACAGGCCGCCAGGCTGATCGCCGCGGGCAGCATCGTCGGGTGGTTTCAGGGCAGGGTCGAGTTCGGCCCCAGGGCGTTAGGCGCGCGCAGCATCCTCGCCGACCCCACCCGCACCGATATGAAAGACCTGCTGAACAAATATGTCAAGCACCGCGAGGAGTTCCGGCCGTTCGCGCCCAGTTGCCTCGCCGAGCGCGCCCCCGAATATTTCGAAGGCTGCACCCACTCGCCGTTCATGCTGTTCGTACACCGCGTAGTCCCGTCCAAACGGGCCGCCGTCCCCGCTATCACCCACGTCGACGGTACGGCGCGAGTCCAGACGGTTTCGCGCGACGTCGATCCGAAGTTTTACCGGCTGATCGAGGCGTTCGAGCAGTTGCGCGGCGTGCCCATGGTGATTAACACCTCGTTCAACGTCATGGGCGAGCCGATTGTCTGCACGCCCGCCGATGCGGTGAGGTGTTTCTACAGCACCGGGATGGACGCGCTCGTCATTGGCAACTGCGTGGTGCTCAAACGGTGAGAATCCTCATTCCCACGGCCGACTACCCGCCCATCGAAGGCGGCATCGGCACCGTGGCGCTCCAAGTATCCCGCGAACTCGCGGCGCTCGGCCACGAGGTGACCGTTGTGGCGCCTTACTTCGCCGGGATGGATGATTTCGACCGCGCCGAGCCCGTAACGGTGATCCGATATAAAGGTTACGGCGCGGGCTGGCTGCGGCTCGCCCCGATGATGGCAAAATGCTGGCCGCTGCTGCGCAAAACCGACCTCGTCCTCGGCATCAACATCGCGTACGGCGGCCTGATCGGCTTGCTTGGCCGGAAGCGGTTCCGCGTGCCGTACCTGACCTTCGCCTACGCCTATGAATTCCTCAAGTTCGAGCACAACCCGCTCGCCGCGGCCCTCCTGCGCCGCATCTACACCCGCTCGGCCGCAGCCATTGCCATCAGCGCGTACAGCCGCGACAGGCTCGTCGAGTTTGGCGTCCCCGCAGGCCGCGTCCGCGTCATCCACCCCGGCGCCAACCCCGCCCCGCCACCCGACCCCGAAGCCATGCGAGCTATCAAACACAAGTTCGTGCTCGATACCGGCCACGTCATACTCGCTGTCGGCCGGATGGTGCCGCGCAAGAACCACGTTGCGCTGGTGCAGGCCATGCCGCGCGTCCTCGAGAAGTTCCCGGACGCCGTCTTGATCGTGGTTGGGCAGGGGCCTACGATGATGGAGACGGTCCACGCGGCGTGGCGCGCGGGTGTCCGCGACCACGTGATTGTCCCCGGGCGCCTGTCCGACGAAGAGACGGCGTTGCTGTACGATGCCTGCGAAGTCTTTGCACTGCCGACCGGCCAGGACGCCCACGGCCAGGACGGCCGCGGCCAGGTCGAGGGGTTTGGCCTGGTGTTCGCCGAGGCGCACGCCCACGGCAAGCCCGTGGTGGCAGGCAGGTCGGGCGGCGTGACCGATGCCGTTACCGACGGCGAAACCGGCCTGCTGGTCGACCCGGCGCAGCCGGACGAAATCGCGGATGCTATCATGCGCCTCATGGCCGACCCGGCACTCGCACGGCAACTTGGCGAAAACGGCCGAAAGAGGGTGGAAAAGGAACTCAATTGGAGGCACTTTACACAGCAACTGCTTCAAGCGGCAGCGCAAGCCAGCCAACCCTGACGCGCCGCCTCCGCGTAGCCCACGTCATCACGCGGCTGTGCAAAGGCGGCGCACAGGAAAACACGTTCCACTCCGTCCGCCTCGCGAACCGCGACAGGTTTAACGTCGACCTCATCAGCGGCCCTACCGAAGGATGCGAGGGCAGCATCGAAGACGCCGTCGCCGCGGCCGGCGTCCGCGTGCTGCGCACGCCGGATCTCGTCCGCGAGGTTTCGCCGTTCAAGGATCTCGCTGCCCTGCGCCACCTGACCCGGCTGTTCCGCGCCCGCAACTACGACATCGTCCACACCCACACGTCCAAAGCCGGATTCCTCGGCCGGATCGCCGCACGGCGCGCCGGCGTCCCCGTCGTGATTCACACGCCGCACGGCAACGTATTCGACGGCTATTTCAACCCGATCGCGACACGCCTGTTCGTCGCCATGGAACGCTATGCCGCGCGACGGTGCGACAGAATCATCGAACTGACCCCCGGCGGTATCGAAGAACACCTCGCACACGGAATCGGGCGGCGCGACCAGTTCTGCACCATATTCAGCGGCATCGATCTCGCCCCATTCGATGAAGCCATCCGCAGGCGCGAACAAACGCGGCGTGCGCTCGCCATCCCGCCGGACGCGCTGCTGGTTGGAGCCGTCGGGCGGCTTGAACCGATCAAGGGTTTCACGTATTTTGTAGACGCGGCGCGGCTCGTTGCCCAATCCGTGCCCGACGCGGTGTTCGTCTTGGCTGGTCAGGGGTCGCTCGAGGCTTCGTTGCGCGCGCAGGCGGCGCCACTGGGCGGCCGCTTTCGGTTTTTGGGGCCGCGCAACGACGTGCCCGACCTGATGGCGGCGCTCGACGTGTTCGTCCTGCCGTCGCTGAACGAGGGGATGGGCCGCGTGCTGCTCGAGGCCGGTGCCGCCGGCACGGCTCGAATCGCCACGCGCGTGGGCGGCGTCCCCGACGTGGTGCGCCACGGCGAGACCGGCCTGCTTGTGCCGCCGCGCGACGCTGCGGCAATCGCCGATGCGGTCGTTGTGCTCGCGCGCGACCCTGCCCGCCGGGCCCTGCTCGGCCAGGCCGCGCGTACGCAGGTCGTGCCCGAGTTCGGGCTCGACAGGATGGTAATGCGCATAGAAGCGCTGTATGAAGGTGTCGTGCGTGGGCGCGCGCGCGTAAAGGAGAAACGGGTTGACGGTTGAAGACGCTTTCCTGTCGCGCCAGCGGCTGCTGGTCATCGCCCCGCACGCAGACGACGAATGTTTCGGCTGCGCCGGCACCATGGCCAGGATCAAAAGCCTCGGCGGCGAGGTTTACGTCATCGTGTGCTCGGTCGGCGACCTCAAGCACTACGACGGCAAACAAGCCATCGTCACCAGCAGCCGCAGAATCGACGAACTCAAGGCCGTCATGGAATTCCTCCAGGTCGACGACTGGGACGTCCTGTATCGCGACGAGCAGTCGCACCTGCGGCTCGACGCCATGCCGCGGCGCGACCTGATCGCCCGGTTCGAACGCGACAGTAAACTCGCGCTCGACCGGCTTCAGCCCACGATGCTGGCGCTCCCCGTGTCGTCGTACAACCAGGATCATGAGGCGGTGTTTCGCGCGGCATTCACGGCGGCGCGGCCGGGCGTACCGTCGATCAAGCCGTTTCAGCGCATTGTGCTCGGGTACGACAACACCTCGCTGTTCTGGAGCCTCGAACGCGAGAAGTTTCACCCGAATTTTTACGTGGACATCACCGGCTTCCTCGATAAAAAGCTCGAGGCCTTGGCCATGTATGAGTCGCAGATGCGCGACCCGATACACCACTCGAGCGTGCAGAACGTCGAGTTCACCGCACGCGTTCGCGGTCGCGAGATCTCCGTCGAGGCCGCCGAAGGCTACATGGTGTTCCGCCACGTGCTATAGCCAAAGGATACTTTGAGGACTAAACAAATGGAAGAGAAACGCCTCGTTATTGGATTGCCCTCCGGGTCCCTCGCCGACCCGGCCCGCGGTGGCAACCTGATCGACCTGCTGAGGAACGCGGGATTTCCCATCACCGGCTACGACCGCGGCGGGCCCTCCGAATTCCCGATCACGCCGTTCTTCCTTGGCTGGGATGGACGGCCCCAGGAGTTTGGAGCGCAACTGGGATTGCGCGAGATTGATGTCGCCATCGCCGGCGATGATTGGATTCAAGAGCGCCTGCTTGAACTCCAGTACGAGTACAGACAGAAGATCAAACTGCAAAAGGTACTCTCGCTGAAGCGTGGAAAGGTCCGCGTCGTCGCCATTATCAACCCCGTGAAAAATTTCATGTCCTGCGAGGCGTGGCTGGACAAACTGTTCCAGCAAAACGCACTCGTCACCGTGGCTTCCGAGATGCCGTACATGGCGCTGGACTGGATGCAAAAGAAGATTACCAAGCTTGGATTTGAAAAAACCCACGGCGAGTTCTCCGTCCAGAAATTCAAGACGCCCCCCCGCATCAAAAACGGGATCGTCATTTACGAAACTTGGGGAAAAACCGAGGCCAAAATCAAAAATGGCTCGTGTCACCTCGGGTTTGAAATCACGCAAAGCGGCACCGCCATCATAAACTACGGCCTGCAAGTCGCGGAAACCGTCATGGAATCCGAAACCGGCGTCTATGTCAACCCCGCGCTCAAGAAGGACATGGCCAAGTACAACCTCGCCAGAATGTTTCTGCTTAACTTGTACGGGGCCATTTTCGCCGAAAACAAGGTCATGATCACGTTCAACACCAAGAAAGAGGCCGTCGAGCCAATAATCGAGTACTTGGTGCAAAACAATCTGTTTGCCGACGAGCCCACCATGAACCAAGGCGTAAACTTCACCGAGTTCAGCATTCAACTTGACACCCAGGCTACCAAACTGCCCCTGGCACGCGTCCGGTACGAACTCGCACGACTCGGTGCCACCGGCATCGAAACCATCCCGCTCGAATCTTCGATTCCCGGCCTCGACGCCATCGAATTCTGACGGGAGTTCAATAGGTCCTATAGGTCATATATGTCGTATACGTCCTATAGAGTTTATTCGCCTGTCTTCACCCGCACTTGTGCGTACGAATACACGTTGCCGTTTGTCGGCCCAAAAATGTCGACGGTATCCGAGGGGCTGTTTCCAGCGCGCCACGACGCCAGGCTGAACGCACCGAACGGTTTCGTCAGCGCAACCTTGGTCCACCCGGCCTTCTCGTCCATCAACGGCCGCAGGTACATGCCCGGCTCCTTGCCCGTCAGATTCACCAGCAGAACCGGCGTCCCATCGGGTAGCACATGTATCTTCGCCTCGCTACACGCCCGCCCGTCCGTCCCCGCCACGATCGTCCGCCGCTCGACGATCTCGTTCCCGCGCACTACCGCCGCGTATAACGACGGGATGAGCGACTTGCCGGGGAAAAACTTGTCCCGCAACAAGGCCGACTGGACTTCCTGCTCGCTGTAGATGATCCAGGCGTCGCCGTTCGGAGCGATCCACAGGTCCCTATGGCCGATGTAGCCGGCCGTCTTGTCGACGTTGGCTATCTCGAGCGGCGCACCGAAATTCTGCTCGCGCAGGTTGGGCGTGCGCGCGTAATACAGGATGCGGAACACGTAGTCCCACTCGCGCTGCGTCTTCTCGAACTTGAACTTCCGCCATTCCTCAACCGGCTCGACGATATCGCCCACGGCCACGGCGTGCACTGCGTCCCCAATCAGCGCAACCTGCGGATAACACCCCCGGATCGGAAACGTGATCGACCCGGTCGCCAGCGTGTTGCCCGCGGTGTCGAGCATGCAGGCATTCTCGACGCTCGTCTTCGCGTCAATGTTGAGCATCAGCAGCCGGCCCGCCGCCGCGTCGGCCGCGTAGCCCCGGTACGAGTGGTCGGTGAACGTATGCGCGCCGGCCCATTTCGGCATCAGCGTCTCGTAGGTCACCGGCTCGTCGAGCTTGAACTTGAGCAGGTGCGGTTCGCATGCGCCGTACATGGTGCCCGGCGGCATGATCGAGTCGTTCACATACATGAACAGCTTCCCGTCCGCCACCGCCAGCGAACACGGCTCCCGCTGCCGATATCCCTCCGGTTCGGCGACACACTTGAACCCGTCCGGCGTGCGTTCGAGCAGCCGCCACCGCGTGTTCGACAGCAGCGGCACGCCCTCGCCCGTCTGCATTTCGCTGACGTAAACATCCTCGCCGATCGCCGCTATCGAGGTGCAGCCGCCGGACCACATCGGGCCGCTGCCATTGTTTGGCGGAGTCAGGGTGTAGACATCCCGTTCTTCGAGTACCTCCACGTCGAATATGGCGAGCGAGCCCAGGAAAAGGGAACTCAGCACGAGGGCGTTCAGCATCGGATTTCCTTTCAGGCCTTGGGAAGGCTCGGCGGCCACTTCGCCCGCAGACGTTCCGCCACCAGCGGCGGCACGAACAGGCTCACATCGCCGCCAAACTGCGCGACCTCCTTGACGATACGCGAGCTCAAGAACAGAAACGCCTCGCTCGGCATCAGGCACACCGTATCCACGTCCGGGTTGAGTTTCTGGTTGCTGACGGCCATGCTGTGCTCGTACTCGAAATCGCTTATGGCGCGCAGGCCACGAACGATCGCGATGGCTCCCCGTTGCCTGGCGAAATCGACCGTCAGGCCGCAAAACGAAGCGACCTCCACCCCCGGCAGGTCTTGCGTAATCATCCGCAGCATCTCCTCGCGTTCCTCCACGGAAAACAGGCTTTCCTTGGCCCGGTTCATCGCCACCGCCACGATAAGATGCTCGAATATCTTGTGCGCACGGCGTATCAGATCCAGATGGCCGAATGTGGGGGGGTCAAAACTGCCGGGGTAGATGGCCACGCGGTTAGGCATCCTCCAACTCTCCTTTCACTGCGGCCGCACGCGCCGCGTCGTAAACCCTTATCAACGGCACGCCCGCCTCGACGGCCACCCGCCGGCAATCTTCAAACTCGGGCGACGCGCTCGTCACATTTCCTTGATACCGTCCCACCTTCACCCGCACCGGACCCCAAGGCGTCGCCGCCTGTTTCCACTCGCGCTCGAGGCAGATCCGCCGTTCCTGCCGCAGCCGCAGTCCAAATGTGGTTGTGCCTTCAAACAAGGCCCGCCCGATCTCCTCGGCCGCCGGCTCGTCGCATAACACCGTCACCAAATAGCCCGGCCGCCCTTTCTTGCCCAGGATCGGCGTGAAAAACGCGTCGCGCGCGCCCCGCTCGATCACGTCCGCAATAAGCGCCGGCAACAATTCCGGGTTCATGTCGTCAACATTAAATTCAATTACGGTGACCACCTCGCCCTGCACTGCGGTGGGGTCGCGCTCCTGCGCGACCGGGTGGTAGTGGCGGCGGTGGGAAACATCCGTTTCTTCACCAACTATGGCCCTCAAAACGTTCGCCCGGTCGTCCAATTCTCGCGTGCCGCTGCCGTAGCCCGTGGCCAGGATGCGCATCGGCGGCATCGGCCCGTATTCGGTCGCGCGTTGCGTGATCAAGGCCGCGCCCGTCGGCGTCACAAGCTCGAACGGCACTTCACTCCCGTAGCTGGGAACGCCCTCGAGCAACATCGCCGTCGCCGGCGCCGGAACCGCCATCACACCGTGCGCAACCTTCACCGTCCCCGACCCTACGTTGAGCGGCGACGACACGACCCGCTCGATCCCCAGCAGGTGAAGCGCGTAATGGGCCGAAACGATGTCGGCGATTGAATCCACCGCACCAACCTCGTGAAACGGCACCTCGGCCGGCGTCGACCCGTGGATCTTCGCCTCGCAATCGGCAATCCGCCGAAACGTCTCCGCAGCCGCGCTTTTGACCTCGTCGGGTAACGCCCCCCGTTCAATGATCGCCAGCACGTCCCCCAGGCGCCGGTGCGCTTGATGATGCTCCTGGTCGACGTGCACGCGGAACTGCGTCGCGCTGATGCCGTGTTTGGCCACCTTGTCCGCCGTCACGTGAAAATGGCCGATCTTCAGCGAGTCGAGCGCGTTGCGGATTGTTTCAAACGGCGCGCCCGCGTCGATCAGCGCGCCCACGATCATGTCGCCGCTCGCCCCGCACGAGCAGTCGAAATAGAGCATCCGCTTCATCCGGCTTGGTTCCCGTTGGCAATCCGGTTGATGATCGAGGCGTACGCGCCCGCGCCGTAACCGTTGTCAATGTTCACGACCGCCACGCCCGGCGAGCACGTGTTCAGCATCCCCAGCAGCGCCGCTATCCCGCCGAAACTCGCACCATACCCCACGCTCGTCGGCACCGCGACCACCGGCTTGTCCACCAATCCGCCCACCACGCTCGCCAGCGCACCTTCCATCCCCGCGCACACGATCAGCGCGTTGGCTTTCTGCAGCGTCTCGACCCGGTGCAGCACCCGGTGTATGCCCGCCACGCCCACGTCGTAGACACGCTCGACCGTGTTGCCCATCGCCTCGCACGTCACCACCGCCTCTTCCGCCACGGGGATGTCGCTCGTCCCCGCGCAAACCACCGCGATATAGCCTTTCATCGGCTCGACCGGCGTCACCGATACCGTGATGGCCCGCGCCGTCTCGTGATATACGACCGACGGGCACACCGCCTTGACCGCCGACGCCGTCTCAGGGTTGCACCTTGTGCCCAGCACATTGCTCCCATGCTCGCACATCCGCCCCACGATCTGCGCCACCTGCTCCGGCGTCTTCCCCGAGCAGAAAATCGTCTCCGGAAACCCACGCCGAAGGCTCCGGTGGTGGTCCACCTTGGCAAACCCCAGATCCTCAAACGGAAGCGTCCGCAACCGCGCAACCGCCTCATCCGGCGACACCCGGCCCGCCGCTACCGCTTCCAACAACAACTTTACTTTCGCTTGATCCATGCCGGTATCTTACGTCAATTGGTCCCCAGTTTGAAAGGTGAAAAAGGGCAGGCAGACACGAGCAGCGGAAACTTGACATCGTCCGAGCGTACCCTTACACAATATCTCTTACCCTGCTTCAGCGGGCTCCTCTTTGCACCCGTCTTCAGACCTACCAAGTATAGGCATTTTTGCTGCCGCCACGGTAGATCTTCGCCAAGGAGCCAATGAGGTCAGAAAACTGGTTGACCATCGAGAACATGGTCATGACCTGGAGCATACCGCGCATGAGCACGGTGGGACCCATGGGGTCGGTACGAGGGCCGAGCCAGCCGCCGGCGCGTAGGATAAGGGCGAACAGTTGTATCGACGGCGCTAGCTCGGGGTCGCCGATTTCCATGCGCTTTTGTTTGGATGCGTGCCGTGTAAAATCCAACTCGGTGATGTCGTGAAAGACCGCCACCTCCACCGACGGGTCGAAGCCCTCCCGTACGACGTGGGCACGCAACTCTCTCAACATGCGCACGCTTACCGTTGTGTTGTCGATAAGGTCGTACCACGATTGGGACTCCGCCCACGAAGCGTCCTTGCTGCCGGCGGCTTGCCCCGTCCCGGCTCCGGGCGCGCCCACCAGCCGTATCACATGCCGGAGCACGCATTCATTTCGTTTCTGAGGTCCCATGTTCACATGCCTCGCTACACGCTCGACGACGACATTTACTTTCGTATCCATTTTCCCGCCTCGTTTGTCGAGGCGTAGTATATATAAGAATACTTACATATTGACCTATTAACAATGAGCAGATCTCGTGCGCCGCATGCTTGTCGAAGGGGAATCTTCAGTATGGGCAGCCCACGCTACTTACACGCACGGGCATCCGTGCTGCATGGTGGTAGGACCGGTGGTGGAGATTGGCGATGGCCCCAAAAAATGCCTATACTTGGTAGCCTTAACAGAGGGTGTGCAAAGGCCGACCGAAGACGGTCGTAAGCCCGCTGAAGCGGGCTAAGATTTCGTCCCGCCTGGCGGCTGGTCAAGGGCGGGTCTCGAGTTAGGGACATTCAGCATCATGCCCAAGCGGACCGATATCCGGAAAATCATGCTGATAGGCTCGGGGCCGATCGTGATCGGCCAGGCGTGCGAGTTTGATTATTCCGGCACGCAAGCCTGCAAGGCCCTTCGCGAAGAAGGCTACGAAGTCGTCCTCATCAACAGCAATCCCGCCACCATCATGACCGACCCTGAAACGGCCGACCGGACCTATATCGAGCCGCTGACCGTCGAGGTGCTCGAGTGCGTGATCGACCGCGAGCGGCCCGACGCGCTGCTCCCGACGGTCGGCGGCCAGACCGGCCTCAACCTGGCGGTCGAACTGGCCGAAGCCGGCGTCCTGGAAAAGTACGGCTGCGAGTTGATCGGCGCAAAATTGCCCGCCATTAAGAAGGCCGAAGACCGCGGCCAGTTCAAAGACGCGATGCTGCGGATCGGGCTCGATGTGCCGCGCAGCCTGGTGGTCCACACGGTCGAAGAAGCCCGGGCGTTCGGCGCGGAACTTAACTACAGCGCCATCATCCGGCCCGCATTCACGCTGGGCGGCACCGGCGCGGGCGTGTCGTTCAACCGCGACGAGTACGATCGGGTGGTGGAACACGGGCTTTCCGCCAGCCCCGTCAGCGAGGTGCTGATCGAAGAATCGGTCATCGGCTGGAAAGAGTACGAACTCGAAGTGATGCGCGACATGCACGACAACGTCGTCATTATTTGCTCGATCGAGAATTTCGATCCCATGGGCGTCCACACCGGCGACAGCATCACCGTCGCGCCCGCACAGACGCTGACCGACAAGGAATACCAAGTCATGCGCGACGCCGCCATCGCCATTATTCGCGAAATCGGCGTCGACACCGGCGGGTCCAACATCCAATTCGCCGTACATCCGCAAACCGGCCGGATGACCGTCATCGAGATGAACCCGCGCGTGTCGAGAAGCTCGGCGCTGGCCTCGAAAGCCACCGGCTTCCCGATCGCCAAAATTGCCGCGAAACTGGCGGTCGGCTACAGCCTGGATGAAATCCCCAACGACATCACGCGCGAGACGCCGGCGTCGTTCGAGCCGACCATCGATTACTGCGTGACGAAAGTGCCCCGCTGGGCGTTCGAGAAGTTCCGCGGCTCCGACTCGAACCTCACCGTGCAGATGAAAAGCGTCGGCGAGACGATGAGCATCGGCCGGACATTCAAAGAGTCGCTGCAGAAGGCGATCCGCGGCCTCGAGATTTCGCGTCACGGGCTTGGCGCCGACGGCAAAGATAAACCGCTCACATCCGACCCGTTCAGCCCCGAGGAAAAAGAGGCGCTGCTTCGTGCGATGCGCGTGCCGCGGCCCGAGAGAGTCTTGCAGGTGGCGCAGGCGTTTCGGGCGGGGGCGACCGTCGAGGAAGTGCACGAGTCGACCGCCATCGACCCGTGGTTTCTCGACAACATCCGCGACCTTGTGTTGGAAGAGCGCGTGCTGGGTAAGGCCAACCCCGACGATAGGGACGTATTGAGAAAAGCCAAACAGTACGGCTTCTCGGACATCCAGCTCGGGCGGATGTGGAAGATGGACCCGCTCGAGGTCCGTGCGTTGCGGAAAAAACACGGCGTGATCCCGACGTACCGGCTCGTGGACACGTGCGCGGCCGAGTTCGAGGCTTACACGCCCTATTATTACTCGACGTACGGCGACGAAGATGAGGTGCGGCCCGCGAATCGCGAGAAAATCATGATCTTGGGCGGCGGGCCAAACCGAATCGGGCAAGGCATCGAGTTCGACTATTGTTGCGTGCACGCCGTGTTCGCTCTGTCCGAAGACGGGTACGAAACCATCATGGTCAACAGCAACCCCGAGACGGTCTCGACCGATTACGACACGGCGGACCGGCTGTATTTCGAGCCCGTCACGTTTGAAGACGTGATGAACATCATCGAGCGCGAGAAACCCAAGGGCGTCATCGTACAGTTCGGCGGCCAGACGCCGCTCAACCTCGCCAAGGCGCTCGAAAAAGCCGGCGCACCCATCATCGGCACGTCGCCGGACAGCATCGACCGGGCCGAAGACCGCAAACGGTTTCGCGAACTGGTGCAGAAGCTCGGCCTCCTCCAGCCGGAAAACGACACGGCGACGTCGGTTGAGGAAGCGCGCGCCGTAGCGGCCCGGATTGGCTATCCGGTGGTGGTGCGTCCGTCGTTTGTGCTGGGCGGCAGGGCCATGGAAATCGTCTACGACGAGGAATCGCTCGACCGGTACATGGCCATGGCGGTCGACGCCTCGCCCGAGCGGCCCATCCTCATCGACCGGTTCCTCGAGGCCGCCATCGAAATGGACGTCGACGCGCTCTGCGACGGCCGCGACGTGATCGTGGCGGGCGTGATGCAGCACATCGAAGAGGCCGGCATACACAGCGGCGACAGCGCGTGCATCCTGCCACCGTACGACCTCGACGAGTCGCTGGTCGAGGGGATCAAGGAACAGACGCGGGCGCTGGCGCGCGAACTCAACGTGGTCGGCCTGATGAACATCCAGTACGCCATCCAGGACCACGACATCTACCTGCTCGAGGTCAACCCGCGCGCGTCGCGCACCGTGCCGTTCGTCAGCAAAGCCACGGGCCTGCCGCTGGCCAAAATCGCGGCCCGCGTCATGGCCGGCAAGACGTTGCGCGAACTGGGTGTCACCGAGGATCCCAAGCCCGATTACGTCTCGGCCAAAGAAGTTGTGCTGCCGTTCATCAAGTTCCCCGGCGTCGACATCCTGCTCGGCCCGGAGATGCGCAGCACCGGCGAGGTCATGGGCATCGACAAGAACATGGGCCTCGCGTTTGCCAAAAGCCAGATCGCCGCGGGCAACCGCGTCCCGATCGAGGGAACCGTGTTCCTCAGCCTCAACGACCGGGACAAACCCCACGCCGAACAGTTGGGAAAAGACCTCGTTGCGCTGGGTTTCAAACTACTGGCTACCAAAGGCACCGCCGAAGCACTCCGCTCGCATGGAATTGCCGTGGAATCTCTCCACAAAATAGGCGAGGGCCGGCCCAACGTCGTCGACCGGATGATCAACAGTGAAGTCGACTGGATCATCAACACGCCGTTGGGCATCGATGCCAAGGCCGACGAACGCGCCATCCGCCGCACCGCGATCGAGCGCGGCCTGCCCATCATGACGACCGTCGCCGCGGCAAGGGCCGCCGTTCAGGGCATCCGCGCCATGCGCGAACACCCCCTCAATGTCCAGTCCCTCCAGGAATATCACGCGGGATTGCAGAAAGAACAGGACCCACAGGACCTATAACGGTCTTTATCCCAGGGGGACTGTACCTCAGGCCACTTCGGGCGAAAGTCCGATAGAAAAGCCTCATCAAGTCCCCGCCGAAGGCGTTCCGGTCACGATCCTTGCGGATCTTGTTTTCAACGCCGCAAACCCAAATCCACGCCTCGTCCCCTGTCCGGCGCGAACGCCGTCGCGGCCGGAGTGAGCGAGAGCAGTGGCGGTTAGAAGAAGGAGCGTCTTGAAAAAGTGCGGGTGCCGCCGTCCAACGTTGGACCGTGGCGCCCGCGCTTGGTAAAGAGTCTGGAAGTCTGCCTAGAACATCCCCTGGACCCTCTGAACTGCCCGCTGGTAGCTTGCCGCGGCACCGACGTAGTCGCCTGCTACCTGCCAGGCGTCGCCCGCGGCTACAAGGTCGTAGGCTTGCGCGATCTTGTTCCAGTCCTGGTTGGAACGCGCTGCCGATTCGGCTGCCAGGATGGACTTCAGTGCGAGGGATTTCGCAACCTGGGCCATGAGTGTCTGAACGGGCATCAGGTCATCCGTAAGCGAGGGGTCGGCCTCTTCGCCGGCCACGAGCCAGATTTGGCCCTGTTCGACCTTCTGGACTGCGGCGTTCAGGTTGCCTTTCTCGAGGAGATCCAGAACGCCGTTACTGTCCTTGCCGCCCTCGTTGCCTTCGAGCATGGCAAGCGCCATGGCAACAGCCGCCGCCGCATCGGGGCCGAGGCTTGGATCGGCCAGGATTTCGCGAAGCCGGTCCACACAGAGTTGCGTCGCTTCGGCGGCATCCGCCACCCGGACCTCCCGGGTCGCCTGCCCGGCGTCTCCGTCGTCGTCCGTTACCGTGAGTGTAATTGTGTAGGTGCCCATCGTCACATAGGCATGCGGCACGCGTACCGTCCCCGTGATGCCGGAGAGGGAATCGGTCAAGTCGAAGATGTTCTCGACCGAGGAGTTGGTCGCGCCGTCACCCCAGGCAACGTCGGCCGTATGCGTATCTTCAATGCCCGGGTCGGTGAAGCTGCCGTGCAGGGCATATTCCACCATTTCGAGCAGGACGGGCACGTTCTCGTCGACAATACCGCCGGTCTGGTCATCGATCTGGTCAATCTGCACTTCCGGCGGCAAGTTATAGACGATGATGTGTGCCGTGGCCGCGTTCCAGGCGTTGGCGCCGTTGGGCCAGATCAGATTGCTCAAGGCGGCGCACTCGACGAGTTCCGCGCTGGGCTCGCCGTCCGCGTAAGTGCCCTCGACCGCATTGTACTGGACTATTGGGCCCGTCGACTCAGCGAGTTCACCGAGTTGCGGGTTGGTACGAATCGTCCAATACCATTCGAGAACGGCGCCCTGATGAGTTCCCTCGAACTTCAACGAGCTGAATTTGTCTCCCATATCATCAGGGTGAAGGTTCGCATCATACTGGGGACTCCCTGTTCCAGACAGGGTGAGTTTCGTGCTCCCGTTGTAGTTGGAGTCACTGCAGACGGTAAACGTGCCCCCCGGCGGGGCAAACCACCGCAATGAAGAGGCCTGGTCGTTGAAGCCGCTCGTATACCATCTGTCCTCAATCCGTGTGAAATTCGCCCAATCCTTCAGGGCCCAGTCCACCACGTCGAACATGACGCTGTCGGCTTCATAATTGGTGTCCTCGTAGAGTTCGACCCATGCCTCGGCCAAGGGCAGGGCGGTCGCGCTGCTGTCTAAGACGATCGAATCGCCCTCGTTCACCTCGTACTTCCCCTCCTCGCCGCCAACGTCCACCTGTGGTCCGTAGGCCGGGCTGAACGGACGGAACACATCCTGATGCCGGAATTCGGCCATCTTGACCGTGTCGTCCGGGCCGGTGGCCCAGTGTTCGCTGGCATAGGCAATCATCTCTCCCGTCGGGCTGACGTAGAGACTCGTGCCGGCCGCGAAATTCGCCTGCTTGCTGTCATCGATATTCATGCCCAAAACCTGGGTCCACATCCTCTTGCTGGCCTTCTCCGTAAGGACGACCGGCTCGTTCGGGTTCAGTAGCCCTGTCGCACTGTCAAATGCCAAACCTACCTGATAGAGGCGGGTCTCTTCGTGCCCCGTGGCGACGGGGGTGGGCGTCGTGCAATCGGTATTGCGGAACCCTACCAGATAGAGACGACCGTCCTCGTCCCAAATGAAACTGAGGCCCTGGAAGCATCCAATGTAGGGGGGCAAACCGTCCGGGGGCGGGTCCGTCTTTACCGGCCAGTAGCCATTCACCTCCGAATGGTCCCACGAATAATAGAGTTCGAATTTTCCGGTGCCGCCTCCCTCTTCTTCCGGAAGAGGAAAGCCCAACTTTCGCAGGTCGGTGACGTTGGACACCCAGAATTCGAGGATCTCGTTGTGTCCCCAAGTAAACGCCATCATGTAGCGTCCGTCCGGCTTGGGCAGCTTGACCATCCCGAGGATGCCGGCGTTGTGTTTGGGCCGCCCCTCTTCTCCGTCAAGGTCCAGAGAATACGGAAGAAAGGTAGGCTCTTCCGGCAACGGCGCCAGGTCCATGAAGATGACCTTGGCCTCGGGGTCGTTGGAATCCCGGGGTTTCTCGAGAGGGATAGGCACGATGTCGTCGACAATCTGCATGCTCCCGGGATGTTTGTATACTTTTGAGTAGTCGCCCGATGTGGCCGGCTTCGGCACGGCGAAATGGTAGACAACCTGGTCCTCTGTGGGGGGCGCCACGTAGTTGGTTTGCGAGCCGCTCCGCAGGCGATTCGAGCGCAACCGTTCGCCCGAGATTCCCCGGGACCCCATCTGGACCACCAAAACGGTAGAACTGCTCGGCGGTTCGGCGCTTCGTGTCATCACCAGATAAGGGATTCCCGCGCCGGGCCGCCGTACGATGCCCTGATTATGGTTATCATATATCTCTGTGGGCGGGATCGCATCGCAGTATGCGCCCTGGCCGCTTGCCTTGTGGAAGCCCAGCCACTCGCCGTGGTGTTTGAGTGCGCCGAACTGGCCTTCGACGTCCGGCACGCACCACCCGTGGACGTCCTCCGGGCTGACCATCGCACCTGGCCCGGACGATTCCGGGGTCAGGTTGCCTGCCTTACTACCGCCCTTCTGTCCGTCTGGACAGCCGACACAAAGCACGACCACCAGCAACGCAGCAAGTTCCACTCCCAGAATCCGTCTTTTCATGATATGCGCCTCCTCAGGTTGGCTCGACAATCGTCCGCATTGACAAGACCGCAGAACGATCGCCGCCCATACAGAACGGCCCCAGTATTCCCCACGGAGTTGCGCCGATAGGCGGCCTACGGCAGGATTAGCCGAAGATTTCCTAAATGAACCTGCCCGCGACCGTCACGGGCAAGTTCTTTACCACCATACAGGCACGCACCAACGCTGTCAAGGCCCGATTCTGGGAACAGCGCCAAAACCAAAACCCACTAAAGTGACATGCACCCTTTTGCTGTCACGGTCTCTCTTTGAGGTCGTCCAGGTCCTATTCGTGCTGTTCGTCCTATATTTTCCGTCAAATCAGCCTGTGAATGGCGGCGCCTGTGGGGAGTTTGGGGAAGAAATACGTTGATTTGTGGGGCATGCTTTCTCCGGCTTCTGCGCAAGCCTGGATTTGATCCGCAGTCGCGGCTTTCATGATGAAGGCCATGCCGAATTTGCCCTCATGCACCCGCGTGAGCGCCACGCGCGCATCTCGCTCGTAGGTGAAGGTCAGTTCGTCGCCCGGGCCGATTGTCCGCTCGACGATGCCCGCGTGCAAGACCGCCACGTCCAGGGCACGCCATGCTGGGCTGCGAACGCTGCCCACCAGGTCCAACCGGCACTGTTCGCGCAGCCGCAGCAGGAATTGTCCGCCGCCGTAAAAGGCCACGCCGATTGCACACCCTGTCGCCTGCTCGACACGGTGATCGAGTGCGCTCTCGACCGGCTCGATATCAAACCATTGTCCCAGCGATTCAAGAAACGCGCCCGGCGCAAACCTTTCGGGCATCGGCAGCAGGCGGTGCGTGGGATAAATAATCAGGCCGGGGTCGTTGAGCGACACAAAACCCATCAGCACGTAGTCGTAAGGGCGCGGCCCCCCGGGGCACTGGTACCCGCGCATCTGGTCGCGGTACGAGCACGCCGTGCGGTACCTGTGGTGGCCGTCGGCGATGTAAAGGCGCTTGTTTCGGAAAAACTCCGTGACGGACAGGTCCTCGTCCACCTGCCAGACCTCCTGTTTCACGTCATCCATCGTATGCGCGGTCATATCCGGCGGCATGTGGTTCATTTGGTTGAGGACTTGCGCCATGCGCTGTTCGGGGTCCGCGTACAGGGCAAACACCGGCCCGAGGTTTGCCCGGGTCGCTTCCGTCAGGCGCAGCCGGTCGTCGACGGTCCTTTCGAAGGTGCGTTCGTGTCCCAGGATGATCCTTTCCCCGGGTTCCGGTATCCGCGCCACGCCCAAGAAGCCCCGCCGGATGTGTTCGGCGCCCTGGTCGTCGCGAAACGTTTGACGCAACAAGTATAGTGACTCTTGGGGGTCCTGACGAAGAACTCCCCTCGCGATCCATGCATCCAGGCGTCGGGCGGCCACTTGGTACCGGTTCAGCCCCGACGGCGAGGCCGATTCGGCCTGCGGGAGGATCAAGTGAACCATGCTGAACGGGCTGCGGCCGGCGAGGGTCTCGCGCTGCTCGGGCGAAATCACGTCGTATGGCGGCGTAATCACCGAGTCGAGCGAGCCGACGCTTTCCAGATCGAAACGGAAACCCCTGAAACCCTTGATTTCGAGCATGGTTACTCCGAGAGTGGTTAGCGGGACTTGCAATACTTCCAAGATTGGATCTTATTAAGGGGGGCGCGGCAGAGTCAAGGAAAGACGAACTTCAAAAACGTCAAGCCAATACATCCACAGACTCGGGTTCGGCCAGCGGTTCCTGCCACAGTTGAATCTGATCCATCTGCTTGAGCAGCACCGCCGTCATCGACAGAAACTCTTGCACGTCCACATCGGGCGCATCGACTTCGGGAAGGGCAAACGCCCTGAGGCGGGGCAGCCTTATTGCCGGACTCGCTTGCACGCCCAACGCTTCGCCAGAACCACTGTGATCAGGCATTGGGGCAATACGAGCCGGACCTGTATTGCCCCAATTCTCTACCTGTATACTTCTGACCGCTTCGATTTGCATAAGTGCCATCCCTGGCGGGTTGTCTCGGGTGGAAACCCTCCATGGTTTCCTTACCGAAATCTATCGGCGAGACGACAAAATCCTTGAGCGAGTCAGCCAATGCCTGGCAAGACCGATCGAGAGCGCGCGGCAGACGTGTTTCTGCCCCGCACAAGGCGACGACCTTCCCACAGGTCCCTCTGTATGCCTGCAAAGGCCTTTTTTCCATCAAATGCGCAGACCGAACAGTACTATTCTGATTTTTTCTAGATTAGTCAGGTTGCGTCGAAGGTTTTCCCCTTGACTTAACTTATGTGGTTGGTGTAGAAAGATTAATGGACGCCTTGTCTGAAACCGGCCAGCCGCCTGACTTGCCGCGGGTGCGCGTCAAGCAGAGAGGCGAGGTTTCGTGTTTGCTGGGTGGTTTTTGCGTCGTGGTTTAGCGGCGTACCGTGGTTTCTTACGGCGTACCGTGTTTTTTTACGGCGTTTGGACGGAGCCTTTGGGGACAACCGGCGCGCAGGATGGCCTTGCTGGAACGCGCGCGGATTGCCGGCGGAAGTAGATCGGTTTTGCAGGGAGACAAGGAATGCGTTCTTACCTGGTAGCCGCGGTCGTATGGATGTGCTTGTGGCTTACCGCTCCGGCCTTTGCTCAAACGGCCAACCCCGACACCGCCTTGGAAGAGTTGCTCAAAACGCTGCAAGCCCCCGTGGCGACCGAAGAGGCGCGACTGCTCCGGACCCCGGAGGGGTATGTGCGGTTCATTGGAGCACCTCCCGGCGGCCGTTTCGTGACAGAAGCTTCTGTTACCAAGGCGCCCGCCACCCCCGACGCCATCGCCAAAGATTTCGTGGCGCTTCATTCCGCCGCATTTGGAAAAGGGAGCGTTAAGCAGGCGTTCGCAACGAGTCGCGTGACCTCTTCGGACGGCCGCAACTACGTGCGCCTTCAGCAGACGTACAGCAACTTCACCGTATTCGGCGCGCAGATCCTCGTGCAGTTGGATGACGAAAGCGGCGTGGCCTGCGTCTCGAGCGACATCATGCGCGACCCCGGCAAGCTCGACTCGGGCGAGATCCCGCTTTCACCGGCCATTTCAACCGATCAGGCCAAGGGGCACGCCGTACTTTATGCGGCCGGGCTTCATAACGTGGAGTCTGACGATCTGACCGCATATAGCAACGGTAGCCGCATGGTCTTTGATCCGGCGGTGGTTGGATCTCCGGGCGACCTTTGCGTGGTGGTGGACGTGGGCGTTTTCTCCGCCGCCAACCCCCTTATTGCGGAACGCGTCCTGGTGAATGTCAAGAATGGGGCCGTGGCGTTCAGCTACCCGCTCGCGCATGAATTGAAAAACCGGGAAATCTACGACGCCAACAGCATTTTCCCGCCGCCCAACACGTTAGTGCGCGAAGAAGGCGATCCGCCCTGCGGCATTGCCGATGCCGATTTCGCCTATGACTACCTCGGCGATACGTACGACTTCTACTCAATAAACCACAACCGGGACAGCCTGGACGGATTGGGTCTGACGTTACGCGCCACCGTGCGCTATTGCGAGCCGGGCTCTTGTCCAATGTATAACGCCTTTTACCTCGGGGCGTTGCCAGAAGGCTGGGAGTACACGTATGGCATGATGCAAGCCTCCATGTACTTTGGTGAAGGTTTTGCCGTCGATGACGTGACCGCTCACGAGCTGACACACGGCGTCACCGACTATACCTCAAAACTCATCTATGCTTACCAGTCCGGCGCCATCAACGAATCCTTCTCGGACATCTGGGGCGAATTTGTGGATCTCACCAACGGCCGCGGAAATGATTCCTTAGAGGTCCGGTGGCTGATGGCAGAAGATCTGCCTATCGGCGCCATCCGCAACATGAAGGATCCCACACAGTTCGGCGATCCCGACCGGGTCGGCAGCCCCTATTACTATTACGGCTCGGCCGACGGCGGCGGCGTCCATACAAATTGCGGCGTCATCAACAAACTCTGTTACCTCCTTACCGACGGCGACAACTTCAACGGTCAGAGCGTCACCGGAATCGGCATCGAAAAAACCGCCAAGCTTTTCTACGAATGCCAGGCCAACTTGCTCAACGAAGCTTCGGACTTCGCTGACTTGTACATGGCGCTCGGCCAGGCCACAGTGAACTTGTTGATGACGTTTGACGAGCGGATCAATGTACGTTCGGCGGCGCGCGCGGTCGAAATCGCCCCCACATGGCTCGATGAAGACCTCCGCCTGTTCCGGGCCATGCCTGCCTTCACAACGCGCAACAGGCCCGTCATCGCCCTGTACTGGGACCTTCCCAACACGCCGTCGTTGCGCCAGGTCATTCTGGTGCGTTCCATCGGCACCTACGCGCGGGTCCCCGGCGAAGGGTACGAGATTTACCGGGGCCGCGGCGAGAAATTCCTCGACGACACCGGAATCACGCTCGGCGTGACCTACTACTACTCGCTGTTCGCCGACGTCACCGAAGGTTTCCCGTCTGCCGTGTATGCGAGCGCAACGGCCGGCGGCCAACTGCCCGATTTTCTCACCGAAGAGTTTCTCAATTTCGAGTATCCCGGTTATACGCTCAACCCGTTCGATCTGAATTTCTCGCAGATCCTCTTCTCCCCGACCGGCCCGCCGTCGGCTTCGCTGGGCGCCGGGAGCGGCACCGGCGATTACAGCAATTACACCGTGACTGTCAGGAGAAACCTCTACGAATTTCCCGTGCAGCGCGGACAAACCGATGATGCCGCCTGGGAAATCAATTTGAGGGAAGACGGCGGGGTTTGGGTGGGCCTGGACAAGCCGTTCCCGTTCTTCCAGCGGGAATATACGCAGATCTATCTGGCGGCCAATGGATATGTTTCTTTCGAGTACGTATACGACTGGGATAACAAGAACTTCCCGTCCTATTCGACCCATTTTGCCATCCCGAGGATTTCCTTCCTGTTTGCCGACCTCGCCCCGAAGATCGGCGGCCTGATCTGGGCCAAAGCCCTGGATGACCGCATTGTGTGCACGTTCGAGGACATGCCCCAGTGGTACAACTACATTTACCCGCCGTCGAGCAGCCCCAACTCCGTTCAAGTCGAACTGTTTTACAGCGGCCACATCCGCGTTACCTACGGCGCCGTAAGCGCGTCTTACGGGATTATCGGCCTCTCGGATGGCCGGGGCACGCCCGTAAACCCCGCGCAGTTGTTCGAGAACCTGCGCCCGGTGTCGTTCATGACTGATTTCTCGAGCATCCCGAGCACGCCCACGGCCCTTTCGATCGAGCCCGTGATGCCGCCCGAGGTCGAGGCGGGCGGCGTGGCCGAATTCTCCGTGCGCGCGACGGGCCCGGCCTCGCTTGGCTATCCGTCGCTGTGGGCCGAATGGAACCGGCCGGGATTTCCAACGTTTTTTGATGAAGGCAACGGCACGGGCCATTTCCGCTGGGAGACGACCCTCGAAGATTACGGCGAGCACCTGGTGCGCGTGTACGCCTGGCTGGCTGACCAAATGGCATACCAGGATATCCGGGTGTGGGTGAACATCGAAGAGCCTCTACCTTCGGCCACCGATGTCGGCATACGCACCAACAACCCCGTCGAGGATCCCACCCGCAGCCGAACCGTCAGCGACGAAACCGAACTGATTGCCATGTATACGTACGCCCATCCGCTCCAATACATCTTGCCCGAGTACTACGAAGAGGGCGCCACGCAAATCCTGTGGTTCCAGAATCAACGGCTGATAAGCGCTCTGAACAATCTGCTCGTGGTTCCGCCCAATTACACGAAACCCAACGATCAGTGGTTCTTCAAGGTGTTACCGGTAGCGGCCTACGGTCAGCAGGGCATGTATGCCAGCTCGCCCGTGGTGACGATTCTGGCGCTCCCCGAGATTCTCGACGTCGTCCTCGTCGAACACCTGCCGCCCGGCGAAATACTCCCCGAACAGTTGCCGCTCCCGAATGTGCCCATGGCTTCGGACTTCAGTTCCGGCGGCGCCGAAGTGGCCATATTGGGCCGAAAGCTCAGCCATGCGACGTGCGTCAAGATTGGCGGCGTCCAGTGCACGTCCGTCCACAGCATCAGTGACAACCGGCTCGACGTGGTTGCGCCGGCGCATCTGCCAAGCCCGGTCGTTGGAGGCACGCCCGTCGCCGAGACCGTCGTCGTCACCACCACGTCGGGCACGTCTTCCATGCCCGACGCCTTTGTGTACGTTGCATCCGGCACGGACATCTCCAAGGCCGACGTCAACCGGGACGGCGTGGTTGACGCCGTCGACGTGCAACTCGTAATCAACGCGGTCCTGCTGGCAACCAAAAACGAAGTCGACGCAGACGTGAACCGCGACGGCAAAATCAATTCCATCGACATTCAGGCCGTAATCAACGAGGCGCTCCGCGTTACGTAGGCGCTCCGCCACGTTACCAGGCGACAAGACAAGAGGCGCGCCGGCACCCGCCGGCGCGGCGCCGTTTAACAGGGAGTCACAGATGCCCAGATACTTCAAGCAATCGGCCGGGAGCGTCGAAACCGAAAGGAGCACCTGCGGATTCCGCCAGCGGCTGATCCGAAAAGACGACGGCGCGCCATCGAGCATCACGCGGCTGAAGATTCACGATGCCTCCGCGCACTGGCATGAAAACACCCACGAGTTTTATTATGTGCTGGCCGGAACCGGCAAACTCGTCATCGACGGCGAGGACGTCCCGGTGCGCGACGGCGATTGCGTTTGGATTCAGCCGGGGGCGGTCCACCATGCCGAAGGCGAACTCGAATCGCTGATCGTGGCCAGCCCCGCCTACGACCCCCAGGACACCTTCATGCAGTGCTAAGGCTTACGTCGCCCCTGCACGGTGGGGTCGCGCTCCCGCGCGACCGTGCTTTTCAGGCAAATCAAGGTA
>DATKVG010000117.1:0-14494 GCA_035530195.1 Bathyarchaeia archaeon
ACCGTGCAGGCGGGACGCCCGCACCACAATATGAGCCGTTGCACTTTGTGTGCGGGTGGGGGTACAATATTGGTTGTAAGGCAAGAGAGGGCGTACCTATGGGTTCACGCAGCGTGGTGAGGGTAGCGGCATTTGTGGCGCTTTTGTGCTTTGTGTTGGCGTTGGCGGTCGAGTATGCGGATGCGGCCAAGGGCGACCAGGCGCTTGCGCAGAAGAAGGGGATCGCGGGTTCGCTGGGGACCAAGAAGACCGACGATAGCAAGAAAGCAACCAAATTGCAGATGATGATAGGCATTGGCTCTGTTTTTGTGGCGTTTGCAGTAATCAAGTGGCTGTAGGCGGCGTCGTCATTTTTGGGGATAAATTGCGGTGCAGGCCGCGGCCGGCTAAGTGGGGCCGGCGTAGTGTGGCCTGTCAGGCGCACCATTGGGGAACAAGCTATTGGGTGATCGTGTCTTGATATTGGACGACGAAGTCCATGTGCTGGACGTCCTCGAGCAACATCTGACGGCCGAGGGGTATGAATGTTCGGGGACGGTATCGCCGCTCGATGCGCTGAATCTGTTGAAATCGAACGGGGCGTATTCGGTTCTTCTCACGGACCTGAAGATGCCGGAGATGCACGGGATTGAGGTGGTCCGCGAGGCGAAGAACCTGGATGCGGACTTGGCGATTATTGTAGTGACGGCCCTTTACGACGTGAAGAACGCGATCCAGGCGATGCGCGTGGGGGCGGACGATTATGTGGTCAAGCCGTTTGACCTGAACGAGATCTCGCTTTGCGTGAGCCGTGCGCTCGAGAAGCGGGCGTTGGTTATCGAGAACCGGCAGCACCAGCGGGAACTCGAAACGCGGGTCCGGGAAGCGACGGGGACACTCGAGAAGACCAACCAGGAACTGCTGGCGACAAAAGAGTACCTCGAGAACCTGCTTCACAGTACGGTGGACGCGATCGTCACATCGGACATCGAGGGCGAGGTGACGTTTGTGAACAAGGGGGCGACGCGGATGCTGGGTTATTCGCGGGCGGACCTGATCGGCTCGCCGGTTTCGATGCTTTATGCCGGGGGCCGGGAAGAGGCGCGTCACGTCCAGCGTCTTTTGCGTGAGAACGCGCCGCTGCAGAATTACGAAACCGAACTGATGCACAAAGACGGGTCGGTAATCCCGGTGACGATGTCGATCTCGTTTGTGAATGACGCGGGCGGCAACGTGGCCGCGTTGCTGGCCATCTGCAAAGACAGCACCGAACAAAAGAAGCTCGAACGCGAACTCAAAGAGATGTCAATCAAAGACTCGCTGACGGGTCTGTACAACCAGCGGTATTTTTACGACCGGCTGGCGGGCGAGATCGAACGTGCGCGGCGTCAGAACCACCCGCTGTCCTTGCTGCTTTTCGATATCGACCAGTTTAAGACGTACAACGACTGCCACGGCCACCTGGCGGGCGACAACGTGCTGCAGGCGGCGGGGCAGACCGTGATGGAAAGCACGCGCGAACACGTCGACGTCGGGTTCCGGTACGGGGGTGACGAGTTTACGGTGATCCTGCCGGAAGCGGACGAGGTGCAGGCGTTGAATATCGCGGAACGTATCCGGACCGAGTTCGAGTCGCGCCATTTCGACACGCTCACGGTCAGCATCGGGCTGATGACGTACAAGGAAGGCTACAGCCTTCGGACGTTCATTCAGTTCACGGACGCGATGATGTACGACGCGAAACGGTCGGGCGGCAACAAGATTTATGTTTACCGGCCGGAAAGTGAAGCCTAACGCGGCTAAGAAGCCGCATTCAGAATCTTTGTTCGCCAGCTTGAGCCAACATCTACGCGTTGTGCGCGGATGTCGCGAACAAAAATTCTAACCGGAGCAGAAAGCGCAATGAAATTAGGCATTTGCAGCGAGATTTTCAAAGACTGGAACGACGTTGGCCGCGCGATCGATTACGTGAAGCAGGCCGGTTACGACGGGCTGGAAATCGCCCCGTTCACCCTGGCCCAATACGTCTCCGACGTGCCCCAACAGGTCCGCCGCGATATCGTGGCACGCGCCCAAGCCGCAAAGCTCGACATCCTCGGCATCCACTGGGTGCTCGTTGGCCCCGAAGGCGTACACATCACCCACCCCGAAAAAAGCGTCCGCGACAGGACTGCCCAATACCTGATCGACCTGGCGAACTTCTGCGGCGACGTCGGCGGGAAAGTCCTGATTTTCGGTTCGCCCAAACAGCGCAGTGTCCAGGAAGGCATGAGCTACGAGCAGGCGGTCGAGAACGCCGTGGCCGTGTTCGAGCACGCCCTGCCCACCTGCGCCGACCGTGGCGTCACCATCTGCATGGAACCGCTTACCCACCTCGAAACAAACTTCTGCACCACGGCGGAAGAAACCGTCCGCCTGATCGACCGCATCAACCACCCCAATTTCCGCCTCCTGCTCGACACCAAGGGCATGACGTTTGAGAAAGACGACCGCGCCACGCTCATCCGCCGGTACGCCAAGTACCTCGCCCATTACCACGCCAACGACGAAAACCTCAGCGGACCCGGATGGGGCGACGTGGATTTTGGGCCGATTTTCCAGGCTCTCAAGGATATCAAGTATCAGGGGTATGTTTCGGTGGAGGTGTTTGATTTCAAGCCGGGGCCGGAAGCGATTGCGGAGAAGAGCTTGGCGTATATGAAGGGGTTTGTGTGAGATCGGACGGATCGGACGAATAAGAACTCGGGGCCGGGTTGGAAGAGACCCGGCCCCGATTGGTTTTTTGGTAGTTACGCGTTGGTTTCTTTTGTGGGTGCGATGGCGGGTTTTGGCCGTGGCGGGCGCACCGCGGCAGCCAGTACGGCGCCGCCCAGGCAGGCCAGGCCGGCGATGATGAAGGGCATCCTCCACGCCTCGACAGAACCTCCGGCAGCGCCGGCGACGGTTGCGGCATCTTTGAAGTAGCCGGCAATCTGGGGGCCGACGATACCGGCGACGCCGTAGGACAGGAATACCCAGCCGTAGTTCAGCCCGACGTTTTTGTTGCCGAAGAAGTCGGCGGTTGCGGCGGGGAACAGGGCGAAATTGCCGCCGAAATTGAACCCAATGATGCATGCGGCGGCGATGAGGCCGAGTTCGGTCCGGCCCATGTAGAAAAACGCGAGCATGATGGCACCCTGCAAGGCGCACATCAGCGTGATCGAAACCTTACGGCCAATCTTGTCGCTGAGGGAACCCCAGATGATGCGCCCGAGGCCGTTGAAAATGGCGTAGAGGGCCATTGCCGACCCCGCGGCGGCGGCGGCCGCGGCAGCGTCAGCGACGGCTCCGGAAGCCAGTAGCGCGTCTTTACCGAACAGGGCGATGCAGCCGATGACCATCAGGCCGGCCATCGCCGAAAAGCAGAATGTGAGCCAAATCATGTAGAACTGCGGGGTTCGCATCATTTCGCCGCTGGTCATGTCGACGGCGCCGCTGGCGGCTGCTGATGGGGGGGGCGGTGTCCACCCGGCCGGCTTGTAGCCCGCCGGCGGGTTTACCATCACCAGGCTTCCCAACACCACCAGGACAAGAAACGCCACGCCGTAAATAACGAACACCGCCTGTACGCCGGGCAGGCCCAGGAAACCATCGGCTGCCTTCAACAGCCCCGCAAAATCCCATGGAACCACCCACAGCAGCGTCTTAAACCCGCCGGCCAACTTCACCCACAGCGTGGCCCCAAAACCAAAACCCGCCACGGCCAAACCCGTGATCAACCCCTTCTTATCCGGGAACCACTTGACGCCCACCGCAATCGGGACCACATAACCCAATCCGATTCCCGCGCCGCCGACAAGGCCGATGCAGATCAATTGAGCGGCGAACGTCTTGCCCAAAAAACCGCCGAGGATGTAGCCCAGGCCGAGCACAGCGCCGCCGGCTATCGCGATGGGCCGGGGTCCGATTTTAGCCTGCTGGCGGCCTGCCCATACCATGACGACGGCGAACGTCACCAGGCCCAGGGAAAAGACCCATTGTGTTTGGGATGCGGTGAATCCGTACCCCCCTTTTTCCACAGCTGCGCTGAGGGCGCCTGTGAACGCGCTCCAGGCGTAGATGGCGCCCAGGCACAGTTGGATAAGGATTGCGCCAGCTACAACGAGCCACCGATTCATGAGTTTTTGCTCTGCCATTGGGCCGCTCCTTTTAGAGGTAAACGGCCGGGCGCTGGGTGGCGCCCGGCCGTTTTGTTGCTGTTTTTTACTTTTTCTGCAGCTTCTCGTGGTCTTTCACAAGCGCCTCGACGACCGACGGGTCGGCCAGCGTGGTGGTATCACCAATCTGGTCGACGGCGTCTTCGGCGATCTTGCGCAAGATTCGGCGCATGATCTTTCCGGACCTGGTCTTTGGCAGAGCCGGTGCGAACTGGATCACGTCGGGTGTGGCGATCGGTCCGATCTCCTTGCGGACGTGTACGGCCAGTTCTTTACGCAGTTCTTCGGACTCAGCGACGCCGGCCACCAGGGTGACGAACGCGTAGAGGCCCTGCCCCTTGATGTCGTGGGGCATGGGCGCGACGGCGGCTTCTGCGACCTTGGCGTGGCTGACCAGTGCGCTCTCGACTTCGGCGGTCCCGATTCGGTGGCCGCTGACATTGACGACGTCGTCGATCCGGCCCATGAGCCAGTAGTCGCCGTCCACATCTTTGCGGCATCCGTCGCCGGTGAAGTAGATGTTTTTGTACATGGTGAAGTACGTCTCGATGAACCGGTCGTGGTCGCCCCACATGGTTTGCATCATTCCGGGCCACGGCTTTTTGATGCAGAGCTTTCCGCCTTCGTTGGCGTCGGCTTCCGTGCCGTCGTCGCGCAGGATGACGGGCTCGACGCCGAAAAACGCGCGGGATGCGCTGCCGGGCTTGAGGGTGTGTGCGCCGGGAATCGGGCTGATGAGGATGCCGCCGGTTTCGGTTTGCCACCAGGTATCGACAATGGGGCATCGGTTGTGGCCGATGTGCTCGTAGTACCACATCCAGACTTCGGGATTGATCGGTTCGCCGACGGTGCCGAGCAGGCGCAGCGAGTCGAGGTTGTGTTTCTGGGGGAATTCGGGGCCTTTGACGATGAGCGCCCGGATGGCGGTGGGGGCGGTGTAGAAGATGCTGACCTTGTGCTTCTCGCAGATCTGCCAGAACCGTCCGGCGTCGGGGTAGGTGGGTACGCCTTCGAACATGACGGAGGTGGCGGCGTTGGCGAGCGGGCCGTATACGATGTAGCTGTGGCCGGTGACCCAACCGATGTCGGCGGTGCACCAGAACACGTCTTCGGGCTTGATGTCGAAAATGTACTTGTGAGTGAGCACACAGTACATGAGGTAGCCGCCGGTAGTGTGTACGACACCCTTGGGTTTTCCGGTCGAGCCGGAGGTGTAGAGGATGAACAGGGGGTCTTCGGCCTTCATGGGCTCGGGTGGGCAATCCGGGCTGGCCTTGGCCATGAGGTCGTCGTACCAGAGGTCGCGGCCGGCCGTCATGGGGCAGGGTTCGGCGTCGCGCTTGACGACGACGACTTTCTCGATGCTCGGGGAGTTTTTCAGGGCGTCGTCGGCAATCTGCTTGAGGTGGATGTGCTTGCCGGCGCGCAGGGACACGTTGGACGTGATGAGGATTTTGCACGCGGAGTCGTTGATTCGGTCGCGGAGGCTGTCCGCGCTGAATCCGCCGAACACGATCGAGTGGATGGCGCCGATGCGGGTGCAGGCCAGCATGACCACGGGCAACTCGAGGATCATCGGCAGGTAAATGCAGACGCGGTCGCCTTTTTTCACGCCGAGCGACTTGAGTACATTGGCGAACTTGCAGACCTCGCGGTGAAGCTGTTCGTAGGAGATGGCGCGGACATCTTCGTCCGGCTCGCCCTGCCACAGGATGGCGGTTTTATTGCGTGCGGGTCCGTTGAGGTGGCGGTCGAGGCAGTTGTAGGACACGTTGATGGTGCCATCGGCGAACCAGGTGTGGTTGACGGCGCGGCCATCGGTGTTCCAGGTGAACTCGCGGGCCTTGGTAGGCTTCTTGACCCAATCGAGGAGGGCCGCCTGCTCGAGCCAGAACCCATCGGGGTCGTTTACCGACCGGTCGTACATCGCCTGGTACTCATCAAAGGATTTGATGTGCGCTTTGGCGGCAAAACCGGCGGGCGGCGGAAAGGTGCGCCCTTCGGTCTGAAGAGAGCTGATCGATTTTTTTGATTCATTGTTGGCCATTCGTGGAGATCCTCCTGTTTTTATCCGAAGTAAACGCACCCCGCACATAGAGTTCGCCCGAGCGCGTGGAGCTGGAATCCCGCAGGTACACCGACTCCGCTGGGCCGACCCAGTGTGGGGAACTTGCCTAAACAACAACTCATTCCCGAAAGTAACCCTCAAATAATAACATGTGGATATCCCCTGATCAAGCTGATGACAGGCGTTGTGAATCCCGACACGTACAGGTGGAGTTTGATCAGCGGGGTCAGTCAAGGCGACGGGGACACGCTGACGCGGGCCGCGTAAATGGAGGCGGCGTTTTTGCCGCCGCCAACCTGTTCCCGCTCGTGCTGGGAGTACCACGTCACGAAAAAGGCGGGGGATTCGGCCTTGAGCGAGGCGGGGTCGATCAGCAGGCCGGGATAGGCGTTGTCGCCCTCGCTGGGGAGGGTGATGATCTCGCGCAGTTGAACGGTTTCGGGCGCGCCGTGTGGATTTAGCATCTCCCAGATGCGGGTGACGTATTTTTCGCCGTCGCGGCCTCTGCCGGCCAGGAAGAACCGGTCTTTCCACTGTGCGATGACGGGGCTGTGTACGAGCACGCCGAGGTCTGCAGCGGTCCAGTTGGCGCGGGTTGTGTCGCTGCGCGAAAACATGGCGCCGCCGGATTGGTCGCCGGTTCTCGAGATGAGCCAGATCGAGCCGTCGGGCTCGAAAAACATGTCGGCCTCGCCGGCGGACCGGTCGCGGGTGACCGTGCTGACGAGGGTCCAGTTAATGCCGTCGGGCGACTGTAGGAGGCGGGTTTCGCGGGCGGGCGGCGTCGGGCGGATAGCCGTGTAGGCCGCACTGTAGAAGCGGCCGTCCTGGCGGCGGCCATCCTGGCCGTTGCCGTCATGGTAGGAGACGCGCCAGAGCCACCAGCCGGGGTCGTAGGTGGCATTGATTTTTGACCACGTTGAGCCGTCGGCAGTTGAGGCGCAATAGGATCGGACGGCTGCGCGGTCGGGGAGCTTGTTGCCGGGCTGGTGGATGATGTCCCAGGTGCCGAAGAAGACGTAGAGGCGGTCGCCGGCCGGGGTGAGATGCGGGTCTCGGTCATCGCCCGCGGTGTCGATTGTGCCACACGGTTCCCAGGTGTGGAAGTCGGCGCTGCGCATGACGCGTATTTGGCCGTCGAGCGACATGTGACTCTCGGCGTGGCGGAAACACACGTAATACGCGCCGTTCCATTGCACGAGATCGGTGAAGGCGTTGTGGCGTCCGTCGCCGTAGATGCGCTCGACCCAGTCCAACTTCGCCGAGTCCGCCCATACGGCGGAAGCGGAAACCACAATGAGCAGGAAAAGCGGGGACCGCCACCCTTTTTCAAACTGCCGAAAAAGGGATGGCAGTCCCCGTTTTTCGCTGATTCGCTTGAGCATTGGACACCTCTCGTTAGTCGACCGCGGCTGGTAACTGTTTTAGGTCCCAATTGAAGATCCATTCTTTGGTGTCGCCGGGTTCGGCGGGTCCGATCCATCGTGCGCTGGTTCCGGCGAAATGGCCGGGGAAGTAATCCCACGGTGGGGAGCCAAACCCACCGAGATCGGCGGCGGGGGCCGGCTGGGGTGTGTCGGAACCGGCGGGGTGGACAGTCCAGTCTTCGGTGCGGGTGGTGTAGATGCGGCCATCGGCCTTGATGGTTCCGATAAGGCCCGGTTGGAGTTTTCTGGCTTTGATTTTGACTTCGACTTTTCGTGGGCCGGCGGGTTGTGGCTGCTTCGGATAGACAATTGCGAGCGGGGACTCGTGCCAGCCGTTGTGGGTGTAGACATTCTCGCCGTTGAGGGAGACCTGGATTTCGCCGTCGCATGCGAACCGGAGTTCCATGGGCTCGGTTGGGGGCGGTTCCGGCTCGGCGTTTGCGGTCAGCTCGGCAAACTGATCCGCGGGCAGTTGCCTGACTTTGAAGACGACGCGGCACCCGCCTTTGGGCTTGTTCATCATGGAGGTCAGGCGGGAGCGTTGCGCGACGCCGTCGGGGCCGGTGACGATGACGGGTATGATGCTGTTTTCGGGGTGGTCGGCGGCGAGCGTGACTTCGAGGGCGTCTTCGGAGTCACGCAGGCGGGGATCGAGCCAGGCGTCGGGTAGGCAGTAGAGTTCGCCGCCTGCGAAGATCTGAGCGGCGGCGGATGGATCAGCGGCCGGCGCGGGAGTTATATGAATCTTGTTGGAAAACTCGATTTGGAGTTCCGCCTTACCGGTTAAGGGAAATGTTATGGTGGGCCAACCCTCCCCGTAGTCAACACGTTCACCACCAAGCATCATAAACGGCCTGTCGTCTTCGATTGACCAGCCGGGAACGCGCAGATCCAGCGCGACGTGCCTGCTGCTTGAAGTGGTCAAGCTGACGGTCCAGGAAGCCGGTGCGGTCCGTTTGACGGCGACGCGCATCCCGTTCACTTCTTTTTCAGCCTCGGCAAGGAAGGTGATGAGTGTTTCAGGCTGGTGGAAGGGGACGGGTGAGGTAACAACCCCCCAGTTGGCCACGTCGGCCAATAGTTGGGCGCCGTGCATCGAGCAACACCAGTAGGCTTCGGAACCCAGCGCGACGATTCTGCCGCCGTTAATCGAAGTATCGCCCGCCTTAACGGGTTTGAACGTGCCGTGGCCAAACCCGCCGGACTCGAATTGGGCGGGCAGGAGATGGTTGCGCAGAATGCTGTCAGCCGCGTCAAGATACGATTTGTCGCGCGTCGCCACCCAGAGCAGATAATTGACCCTCACCCAGTCGGCTTCGCTGCATCCTTCGTCACGCGAGTAGGCGAGATCGAAGATTTCAGTGACGCCGCCGGTCGGCAGCAGGTACTTTCTGCGGATCTCGCGGCATCCGTCGACCACGGCTCCGATGAACTCGTTTGTGCCGGCAAGTCGGTCCAGGTCGAGCATGCCGCGGTACGCCGTGAGACGCCCATGGCTGTGGTGGCCTTTGAACTCCTTGTCGAGCAGCGATAGGCCCGAGATGAATCGGGCCTCGTCGAGAAATCTCTGTTCGCCGCTGACCTCGCCCAGCGCGACTAGCCCGTCGATCAACGACGGATAGCAGGTCGTGAATCCCGATGCCATCAACCCGCCGACGCTTTCAAAATTTTCCCGCTTCCCGTAGTATTGGCGGGTCGAGATCACGTAATCGCCGAGCCGGATCGCCGTTTCGAGCAGGGCCGGGTCGGGGTCGGATGCGCACCGCTGGGCGAGCGCCAGGAGCATCCGGCCGTTGCCCCAGAGGATGGGCATGTCGCGCTGCTGGTCGACCTCGATGGCGAGCGACTGGTCGGCGCCGAAATGACCGTCCGGCTTCTGGCACCCGGGTAGCGCTTGCAGCAACTGGCGGAGCAGCGGTGGGTCGGCATCGAGCAGGGGCGAAGTGGCGTTCAGCGCGCCGAGCATCCGGCCGGAGATGTCGCCGCTGTACTCGGTGAACCGGCGCGTGAGCTTGAAATTCACGTCGGACATGACGAAATCGAGGTCGCCCAGCGGTGGCGAACACAGCCGCTCATGAGCCAGTTCGATGCGATCGCGCGTCACGCCCAACGGCGTTACGTCGGCCGCACCCACAATCAAGTTTGTCAACGCCAGCATGCAGCACACCATGTCACGGCCCTCCTTTTCCCATCGCAAACTATCGCCCAACCGGGGTGCGCGGGTCAAGAGGACAAATGACAAATTACAAAGGACAAACGACAGTGCAGTCTGGGCTGTGTTACAATCGAGCGATGCAGTGTGTGATAAAGAACCCGATAATCATGTTTGATTTTGACGGGGTGGTAGCCGATTCGCTGGAGGTGTATTTCGGCGAGTTCACGAGGGCGTGCCACGAGCTTGGGTTTCACCGTCTGAATTCGCGGGAGGCGTTCTTGCGTCTGTTCGAGGGGAACGTGGTCCGTCAGTTGTTCTGGGCGGGGTTTCCGATGTACCGGATTCGGCGGCTGTTGCGGACGTTTGCGCCGCGGATTGCCGAGGCCCAGCGGCGCGTAAGCCCGTTTGCGGAGATGCCGGAGGTGGTGCGGGATCTCGCGGCCGTGTACCCGGTGTACGTGATCACGTCCAACGCGACGGACACGATTTTGGACTTCCTGCTGCGCCACAACATCTGCGGGATCCGCGATGTGCTCGGATCGGACAAGGAACGCAGCAAGGTGAAGAAAATCAGGAGCATCATGCGGCGCCATCCCGGCCTCACGCCGTGCTACATCGGCGACACAAAAGGCGACATCCGGGAGGCGCGTCATGCCGGGGCGGTTCCGATCGCGGTCGCGTGGGGATGGCATACGGTGGCGAAACTGCTCGAAGGCAAGCCGGAACTCGTGGTGGACACGCCGCAGTCGCTGAGGAAAATCTTTCTAAAAGAATAAGACCTATAGGACGTATAGGACCTATAATACTCGTTCGGACAAGAAAGGAGTGCCGCCATGAGAAAACTGACCGCCGTAATACTCGCCGTAACCGTTGCAATGACGCTCATAATCGCAAAGGAAACCGTGATGGCACAGGAAAAGGCCGACCAGACTGTCGTGCGCCATGTGGTGCTGTTCAAGTTTAAAGACGCCGCAGCGCCCGAGCAGATCAAAACCGTCGAGGAGGGGTTTGCCGCGCTGCCCGGCAAAATCAACCAGATCAAAGCGTTCGAGTGGGGCGCCAACGTCAGCCCGGAGAACCTGTCGCAGGGGTTTACGCATTGTTTCCTGGTAACGTTTGCCAACGAGGCCGGCCGGGACGCGTACATTGTTCATCCGGCGCACAAAGAGTTTGCCTCGAGCCTCGGGCCGGTGCTGGACAAGGTGCTGGTGGTGGATTACAAGGCGCCGGGGAAATAGTGGGACAGTGTGGACACGGTGGACGTTGTGGACATTGTGGACACTGTAGACAACTGAATAGTCGGCCGCGAGGAAACAGCGATGGTTTTCTTACGGCCCTTCAGGCCATAGAACTTGGTTTTGTCACTGCTGTCCAAATTAGGACAGGTTTGGTTTTGTGATTGATTTACTTCCAGAGTTGGTGCAGGGTCTGGCCGAGTTCGGTTGAGTGGAGAAACTTCCCGCGTTTGGGGTCTTCCGACACCGCTCTTGCCACAATGTCTTCTGCCCCTGCGCCTTTGACGAACAGGGGTACGAGGCTGTTGGTGTGCCCGCCGATGTTCCATTTCATCGCGGGCACCTGGCCTTTCCCCTTGTTTTCGACGGGCGTCCACTCGCCCTCTTTCGCCGGGCCTGTCAAGTAACCGGTCTCGTGGTCGGCGGTGATGACCAGCAGCGTGTCGTCCCAGGACGAGTTTTTCTCGACCCATTCCTTGACAACACCGACGGCGTCGCGGAACGCGAGTTGTTCCTCGATGCTCCGACCGGACTGGTTTTCGTGGCCGGCCCAGTCGATGGCGCCGCCTTCAACCATCAGGAAGAGGCCGTCGGGGTCATTGTCGAGCACGTTAAGCGTCCCCCGGACCATTTCGGCCAGCGTGGGTACGGTCTCCGTGAAAGGCACTTGAAACGGGTCGGCCTTTTTATCGCCGCCGCGTTTCTGCTGCAACGTGGCTTCCACTTCGGCCAATCCGAGTACGCGCTTGGGCGTGTCTCCGGCGCCGAGTGCCTGGAACTGATCGCGCGTTTCGATAAGGGCCCATGGGTCGGGCGTGCCGTCCGCGTCTGCGTCAACGCCGATCGAGGCTTTTTTGAGTCCGTCCCAGATGGCTTTTCCGCCAACGATCTGGTAGCGCTTGTCGTTCATTTTATCGGCGGGGAGTTTTTTGCCGCTGCTGTCGTATTCGGGGTGGCCGGTGCCCATGAGGACGTCGATGGGCGTCTCGGCGACCATCTCGCGGCCGATGGCTTCGTAATTGCTGCGTTTCGAGTCGTGGGCGCTGAATGCCGCGGGCGTGGCGTGGGCGAGCACCACGGTGGTGACAAGGCCCGTTGATTTGCCCTTTTCCTCGGCGGCCTGGTAGATGTGCCGGACCGGTTTTCCATCGGGATCGACGCCGATCATGGCGTTCTTGGTTTTGACGCCCGTCGAGAGGGCGGTGGCGGACGCCGCGGAATCGGCGGGGCGGACCTTTACATAGGAGAAATCGGACCAGGCTTTGGCGGGGTCGTAGCCGGTGCCGGTGGCCGAATAGGTGCTCATGGCGAGCGGCGTCATCCAATCGAAAAACTTGGCCTCGCCCCCGTTGTCATAAAATTCGGCGGCTGATTTCTGTTCAAAGCCCCAGCCGTCGCCGATCATCACGATAATGTTCTTTGGCGCGGCAACCGCCGTTCCGCAAAGCAAGACCAATAATCCGATACACAACAACTTCTTCATTTCATCCTCCAAAAGCCAAAACGCATTACGTTGTCGTCGCGCAGCAGGACGTATTCAAAACTGACCTGGCGGCCCGTTGCCACCGCGTAATCGCGGACGGTCGCCATCAGGGGGCGAAGGCCGTACTTGCGGTTGAGGGGCACGAGTTTCGAGCGTAGCTCGTCGTTTGCGGCGTGGAGCGTCTCGCGGAGGGACTTTGACACGTCGGTCATGGCGTCGAAATCGCAGATGCGTTTCTGGTACAGCCATCGGAAAACCTGCTTGCCCTGGAACGGTTTGATCTCGAGCGCGGCAGCGATTTCATCCGGCATGAGATCGGTGAGCGGGAGGGCGTCTTGCGTCATTGGAGGTAAACGCCTACGGTGCGCGCGCGCCCCTTGATGTCGAACAGCGACTTGTCGAGTTGGACGTTTGTGGAGATCTTGCGCATCTCGAAGGTGAGGCGGGTTTGCTCGCCGGGGAACCAGGCGTCGATAAAGGCGGGAAACCGGATGCCGCCCTCGTCGCGGTAATCGTTTTTGGTGGTGACCGCGACAACTTGCCCGTCTTCCATACGCTCGTTTGTGACAACCACCCACGGCGGCCCCATTACGATGACGCGGCGTCGCGGGGCGTTTCGGGGGCCTATTTCGAGCACGGCGGTTTGTGTTTGCGCGTCGTAATGCAGCAGGCGGACCTCCCGCCGTTTCAGTTCGTCCCAGTTTTCCGGCAGGAACATTTCGCGGGCGATGTCGGATGGGCTGACGCTGAACGGGACGCTGGCAAACTGCTCACCTTCGACCCGGTAGTACGGTTTGTCGCGGCTGGCGGGGAAATCGATGAGGAACTCGCTGCCGACGCACGTGAGCCTGAACATCTCCATGCCGAGCGCGTTGCGGCCTTTCACGCTGAGGTCGGCGGGCCGGCGGAACGCAATTGCGCCGTCCTTGAAAACTTTTACGGCCTCGAACTCGGGCGACTCGAGTTTGAAACTTCCCGCGGCCCGGAAACTCTGGACGGCCTCGTCATTGGTGGCCAGCGCGGCCAGAATGTCGGCGGGGCGGGGCGCGCCAGGCATGGAACCTGCAAATTCCACCCGTTCCCCCAGCCGCGCGCAGCCCGCGGCAACAATCAACAGCAGCACCCAGATAAAGGTTCCATGCGTCCGATAGGTCCTATAAGTCCTATTCTGGCAAGCGTCTTGGCTTGAAAACGTCTCCGTCATATGGTACACTCTCGCGGTTGTTTCAAAAGTATACCATCGGCCGATGGAGTACGCCATCAGCCGATAGAGTAGGTGAGATCGAGGAGAGTAGCATGTCGTTCCAGTGCGATTACAGCGGCAAGAAGCCCACAGTCGGCAACAAGGTAGTCCGCCGGGGCAAGGCAAAGCGGGAAGGCGGCGTCGGCAAGAAGATCACGGGCATTACGAAACGGCGTATCAAGCCCAACCTTCAGCGGATTAGAATCGTGGATGAAAACGGCACGGTCCGCCGCATCCGCGTTTGTGTGAAATATATCAAGGCCGGCAAGTTTACGAAGGCCGTCAAGACCTCCTGATACCGTTTTTAATAAGGCCACAATGCTTCGGCATTGTGGCCATTTTTGTTTATCGGCGTATTGACACGGACGAACACGGACCAGCACGGACGAACACGGCGCGGCGGAGCCCCAACCGAAAAGCCCCGAATCTGTCATTGCGAGGAGCGCTGGCACGTGGCCTCTACTCTCAATGTAAGACCCAGAGTCCAGCGCGACGTGGCAATCCCCCCGGTATTATTGCGGGTGTGGGCAAAGTAGAAGAATGATCAAGACACCACTGGTTTCAACCGAGGGGATCCTCACGCCCTGCCATAAAGGGCCATGAACAAAAGCCTTAGCCAGCGGCTGGCAGGGCTCAGGATGACAGGCTTTGGGGCGGGCTTTGGATGACATGTTTTGATCTTGGTTTTCTTCCACAAAAAAGCCCTGC
>DATKVG010000118.1:0-25302 GCA_035530195.1 Bathyarchaeia archaeon
ACTCGCCGCCGCTGTCTCCCAGTTGGTACGTCGGATTATCGCTGCCCGAGTCGTTGCCGTCGGAGGGACAATACAGCACGTTCGGGTCCGTCAAGTACTCGGGGTAGATTTGGTCCGACTTCATCGCAAACGTGAACTGGCTAATTACGGCGGAACAATTCGTGGTGGGTGCGGCGCCCGCGGCCGTCCAGGGGGCGTTACCTTGCATCCGCGGCCATTTCATGCCTTTGGACTCATTGCAGTACATCTTCCCGACGAGCCCCATCTGTTTCAGGTTGTTTGCGCAACTCGACCGCCGCGCCGCTTCCCGCGCCCGCGCTAGCGCCGGAAGCAGGATCGCCGCCAGAATGCCTATGATGGCGATGACCACCAAAAGTTCGATAAGTGTAAACCCGCGCTTCCTCATAATGTCTTTCTCCTCTGATGTGTAAGAAAACCCTTAACCTTTGGTGTTCCGTATGGTGTGTACAATGCTCATGGCGCGCCCCGCTCACCTCCTCTTCCCCAGTTTCAAACACAATGCCCTATACCATTTTTCATTATGTTCCAGCCCCCAAGAAACGTCAACAGAAATCTGCGGCGAAAATCCAGAAACCCCATGATCTTGTCCGACTTGAGCCGGGTAATAAACGGACATAACAGCCTCCCCGCAAAGGCTTTATCAAAAACAGCCAGACAACAGAAAATGACTGCCGTTTTTAATCCGTCTTTCTTCGCCTACGTTCTTTCTTCGCAGAAAGAAAGTAGCGAGCAGGCCTGTAAGCCGAGTTCTGTCTAGGCGCGCGTCCCTACCGGGACGCGTTTGCGTTCCTTGCGGAACGCAGCGCGCCCTTGCGGAACGGAGGCCCGAGACGGCCATTCGTCTGCGACGCACGTCACCGTACGCCTCTAGCTTCCAACCCGGGAGCGGAGCGGGCCACTCCATAGCTCCCCTATTAGGAATTGCTCCGGGCGGGGTTTAGCCAGCCGGGCTGTCTCCAGCCCGCTGGTGCGCTCTTACCGCACCTTTTCACCCTTGCCGTCGTCGCGCGTCTCCGCGCGCCGCTTAGGCGGTGTCGTTTCTGTGCCACTTTCCGTCGGGTCGCCCCGCCTTCGCGTTACGAAGCGCCCTGCCCTGTGGAGCTCGGACTTTCCTCGTCGGGCTTCAGCCCGCCGCGGCCGTCCGGCCTGCTCAAAATTCATTGTAGCATTCGTAGCCGCCAGCGTCCAGCCCGCGCCTACACTATCCTTACCTATAGCATTTTTTGGAGATTAGTTGACTTTTGGGCGGGTGCAGGCTTATTTTAAGCACGATCTTGGGAAGGCGTTACCGAAGTGGCAATCCCGCCGATTGCGCGGGTCGAGGCTCGAGGCTCTGGATGATCAATGTAGGCTTCATCGGGTGCGGTCGCATTGCCGACCTCCACTATCTCGGCTACAAGAACAACCCTCATGCACGCGTTCTTGCCGTCTGCGACTCCGATCCCGAGCGCGCCGAGGCTCGCCGCGCTGCCTGGGGCGCCGAACGCGCCTACACCGACTACCGCGAGATGCTGCGCCACCCCGACGTCGATGCGGTCGAAATCTTGACACCTTTTGACACCCACGAACAGGTGGTGATCGACGCGGTCCGGGCCGAGAAACATGTCGCCGTGCAGAAACCGATGGCCGCCAGCCTTCGCAGCGCCGACCGGATGGTGGCCGCGGCCTCGCAAGTCGGCGTCATTTTCAAAGTTACCGAGTGTTACGTGACGTACCCGCCGATCGTGCTGGCGCGGTCGATCATCGATGCCGGAGAGATAGGCGAACCCGCGGGGATCCGCATCAAGTACATTTGCAGCCCGCATGGCGGCTGGGACGTGCCCGCCTCCACCTACGCCCACCAACTCAAAAAAGCCGCCGAAGGGTACGGCATGGAAACGTTCGACCACGGCCACCACGAATGGGCGACGGCGTGGTACCTGCTTGGCGAGGTCGAGCGCGTATCGGCGTGGATCGACTCGGTCGACGGGCTGATTGACTGCCCCGCGGCCATCATGTGGAAATACAGGGACGGCAAGCGGTACGGCATCTGCGATTTCGTTTACGCGTCGCAGATGAGAATCCCGACCGAGTACTACTCGAACGACGAGTGGTACGAGGTCAACGGCGCCAACGGGATACTGCTCATAAACCGCGGCACCGGCCACATCCACGAAGGCCCCGCCGTCAGCGTGTACAACGGCAAGACATGGAGGCACATCGGTAACGTCCCGTCGGACTGGTCGGAAGGCTTCATCGGCTCGACCCGCAACTTCATTGGCGCCATTATGGGCCACGAAAAACCCCTTCTAACAGGCGAACAGGGCCGTGAGATCCTCCGGTTTTCGCTGGCGATCGGGCGTTCGGCGGCGTTGCGCCGCGAAGTGTACGTCGACGAACTCGACGCCCGATTCCCCGCGCTCTTTTCCTGGGCGCGCCGGTACAGGGAACGCAAAGACGTCGTTGTCGGCCACCGTCGCCGGTCCTTGCTCAAGCCGTGGGGCGACGTCTCGAGATATGCGACCCTCGCCGCATCGCTCACCGAACAGCTCGGCGACCGGTTCGACACCGAACAGGCCCGATACTGGAACTGTACCCTCGGATTGCACCTGCTGCCTGAAGGCAGCGCCGCCGAAGAAAAATTCGCCATGAGGATCGCCGAAGGCAAATTGACCATCACCCGCGGCGAATTGCCCGAAGACGCCGCACTGACGCTCCGGATGTCGGCCGGCACGTGGGCCGCCATCCTGATGGGCAAGAAAAAGCTCGAAACCGCCGTGCTCACGGGGCAAATCAAGTACGAAGGGATGGCCCAGGAAGGTCTAAAACTCCGCAGCGCATTCAAGATCTAGCCAATCCCGCCTCTTAGTACTCCTGTTCATGAATACTGTGACGTGTGGAAATGGGATGCCCCTCGCAGGCCGACTTCGCCGAAGTCGCGCCTTAAGAAAGTCGGCCCTCTCCGCGCAGAGCCACGCGATCTTTCCAGCCTGCGATCACCAAACCGCCCGAGAATCAAAGCCTTTTCCCCTCATCACGCTTCGCCCAAAACCGCCGCGCCGACCGTTGAGGCCGACTTCGGTGAAGTCGTATTGAGATCCGCCGGTATCGTTTAACCCTATGAATACAGGGGATTCTTCGGGTGATAGCACAAAACGGCAGGAAATCCAATGGGTGAAGCGAAAAAAGCCGCGTTGCGAGTCGATGGTGGCCATCCCCCGGCGACTGTTCGAGGCTATTCTTCAGCGCATCCAGCAACTTGGCCCGCTCATGCCCGCACCGACATGACCACGGCAGTGTTTGCAGGAATGGAAATGACTCAAATTGTGTTCCCATAATAGTCGATAGTCTGCCCATGGTGATCCCCGGTAAGTCCATATGGGAAATGTCGGCTAACCACAAAGGGAGGAGAACCTTATGGAGGCAAGAACAATCACGGCAGGGCGTTACGGTGGAGTTCTGTTCACCTGTACGGCACTGCTGGTCACGGCGGCGCTACTGGGGTGTCCAGTAAACAAAGCGATGCCAGTGCTGGCGAACACTGCACTCACACCACTGGAGCAACTGGGCAAGAACCTGTTTTTTGAAATGAACCTGTCGATCCCGCCCGGGATGTCGTGCGCCGCGTGCCACGCACCGGAGGTGGGCTTTACGGGCCCCGACTCTGACATCAACGCGACGCAGGCCATTTACCCCGGGGTGGTGCACACCCGCGCCGGCAATCGCAAACCACCCACGGCGGCCTACGGCGGGGACAGTCCGGTGCTGTATTTCGACGAGGCGGAAGAGCTGTGGATCGGCGGGATGTTCTGGGACGGCCGCGCCACAGGCTGGACGCTGGGCGACCCGCTGGCCGAGCAGGCCCTTGGACCATTCCTCAACGACCTCGAGCAGAACACGCCCCAGGCGCGGCTGGTCGTGAAGCGTGTATCCAAGTCGGATTACGCCGACCTGTTCGAGGAGGTCTGGGGACCGGGCTCGCTGGACTATGTGAAGGACGTGGCCGGGTCATACGAGCGTATCGGGTTGTCCATTGCCGCGTACGAGCGCTCAGCGGAGATCAATCTCTTCAGCTCCAAGTACGACCACTATCTGCGCGGTGAGGCGGAACTGACGGCGCAGGAAGCGTTGGGACTGGAACTGTTCGAGGGTGCGGCCATGTGTTCGGCCTGCCACTTTAGCGAACCGGGACCGAGTGGGGAGCCACCGCTGTTTACCGACTTCACATTCGATAATCTCGGCGTGCCCAAGAATCCCGACAATCCCTTTTACGATATGCCCCGCTACTGGAATCCGGCCGGCGCGGACTGGGTGGATCTGGGTCTGGGCGGTTTCCTGATGGGGGCCGGGTACGAGCCGGGCGTGTACGAGCCGGAACTGGGCAAGGTGAAGGTGCCGACGCTACGCAACGTGGACCTGCGGCCGTCCGAGGACTTCGTGAAGGCTTACACGCATAATGGATTCTTCAAGTCGCTCAAGGATGTTGTCCATTTCTACAACACGCGCGACGTCGAGCCCTGGCCGGCACCCGAGGTGCCCGTCAACGTGAACAGCGACGAGTTGGGTGACCTGGGGCTGACCGACACGGAAGAGGACGCCATCGTAGCATTCATGAAGACATTATCGGACGGTTGGTCGCCATCGCCCTGAAAACGGACTTTCACAGTGGAGCGCCGGGGCCGCCGGTGTGGGGCCCGATTACTTTTCGTGAATAACGATTGCGTCGGCCCGTGGCACCATTCCGTCCACGGTCACTCCGTCTCTGTAAACGACCTGCCCGACTTCGGCGCGTTCCGCGCGCCAGATGCACAGGTGGAATTGGTCGGGCTGGCCGTCTTTGACGACCACAAGGAACGTGTACGCCCCCTACCCCGCAATGGTGCCGGGATTGGATAGGGAGTTTCTACACTTGAATGGATTGTCGCTTAGTACATCGCAACGCAATAAGGGTTACATTTCAAGCCGGAACGTCCCGCAAGCGAAGGCCAATTAGCGATTCAGCAGCCCTGTATGGGACTGTCTGCTTGATTTGTGTTGAGGTGTACTTAGCTGGTCAGCCCGACGCAGGCGTCGTAGGCCATCTCCGGCGTCACCCGACCTAACCGTTCCGCTGCCGTCAACTCCGGGTCATCCACATAAAGGACCTCGCTGGGGCGCCGATACGGGGCGTGTTTGCGCGGGTCGGTTCCGCCGAACACGGCCACCACGGGCGTGCCCATCGTTGCGGCGACATGCATCGGCCCGGTATCCCCCCCGAAATAGAGATCCGCACGATGGATAAGCCAAGCGTAATGCTTGAGGTCGGGCGTCTCGGGCGCGACCGACGGGTGGCGCCGCGACCGGTTCAGCACCTCTTCGACAAGGTCAAACTGGCCCGGCCCCCACGTCAGCATCACCTCAAACCGGCCGTCCGCAAGCAGCAAATCCGACAGTTGTGCGTAACTTTCCACAGGCCACTGTTTCTCCGGCCGGTCCACCGGCACGTGCATCGCCACCACTTTCTTCCCGCCGTCGAACATGCCGTCGTAGAAATCGTTAATCTCGTCCTGGACCTCGTAGGGGACGTAGACCATGGCCTCCAGCGAGGTGCGGTTCGGGCACAAGGCGTCGCACAAAAGAAGGTTTTCCTCGACCCGGTTCAGATCCGGCGAAGGCAGGCGAACCTTGTGGTTCGTGAACACGTAACTCAGTTCCTGGGCGCGGGGCCGGTCATACCCGTACCGGTCCGGCGCGCCCGAGAAGGCGCAGATCAGGCCGGTTTTAAAGATGCCGTGGAAATCCAGCACAATGTCATACCGGTTTGCCCGCACCCGCCTGCAAAATCCGAGAAACTCTTTTGCGGCGGCCCATTTTTCCGGCGGCCGTTCGAATACAAGGGCCTGGTCCAGGCAGGGGTGGTCCTGGATCAACGCGGCGGACTTTTTCTCGACGGCCCAATCGAGTTGGGCGTTGGGGAACGTATCGCGCAGCGTGTGCAGAACCGAAAGGACGCGGGCCACGTCGCCGATAGCGCTGAGGCGGACGATCAGGATCCGGGGCAGTCCGTTTTTCATGCTCGCGTACGCACGCGCAGAATGTCTAACCCCTTACAAGCTGCTGGCTTGCCACCCTTCCGGCGCTCCCCGAAAGACATAAAAAAGAAGCGAAAAACGGGGACTGGCTCGCCTTTTCGGCAGTTTGAAAAGGCGTGCCAGTCCCCGCTTTTCGCGGCCTTCGCTCGGTGCCCAATCTTCATCTTTTGCGGGTGAGGCAAAACCTCATGAACAACTGTCCCCCCTTTTCGCGAATGACATTCCGGCACTTCTTCGACCCCATAATAAGGTACCATCAGCATGACTCACTATCCTGGCCATGCGCATAACGCATGTTGAAAATAAATGGCGGAGAGGGCGGGATTTGAACCCGCGGTACGCTTTAGGCGTACACACGCTTTCCAAGCGTGCTCAATCAACCACTCTGACACCTCTCCAAGCCGCGCGCGTACGCGAAAGGAATTATAAGTTCCACCGTTGTTTATTGTCAATTTCACAGCGAAAAACGGGGACTGGCTCGCTTTTTCGGCAGTTTGGAAAAAGCGTGCCTGTCCCCGCTTTTCGCGCCCGCTTTCCGCGGCACCTTTGCGCGGCGTCATCCGCGTACCGTATAATAGAAGCTCGAAACCGGATAGGAGAATCAACATGAGCGATGCAACTGAACTGACAAGCGCTACCTTCGACGCGGCCGTAGGCAGCGGCGTGACGCTGGTCGATTTCTGGGCCGAGTGGTGCGGTCCATGCCGTATGATGGCGCCCGTGCTAAACGAACTGGCCGGTCAGTTTGCGGGCAAAGCCGCTATCGCCAAAGTCAATGTCGATAGTGAACCCGATTTGGCAGAAAAATATCGCGTCAGCAGTATCCCCACCCTGCTCGTTCTTAAAGATGGGACTGAAGTCAAGCGGTTCGTGGGTGTTACGCCAAAAGCCGAACTCGTCAAAGCCATTGATGCCGCCCTGGCGTGAAACCGGGTAAATTCTGCCGTAATAAGACCATATACGCAGACCACCTACGCATAAGGAGTTAGTAGCGCCATGACACCCAAAGTAGTCGCTGTGGCCGGAGCCACAGGCTTGGTCGGTAGCCGAATGTTGCAGGTCCTCGAACAGCGAAATTTCCCCGTTAAATCGCTCAAGCCGCTCGCATCCGAGCGGTCGCGCGGAAAGACCGTGCGGTTCCGCGGCGAAGATATCCCCGTCGAAGTCCTGGGAGAGGATTCATTCAAGGGGGTCGAGGTGGCCCTGTTCAGCGCGGGCGGCGGGACGAGCAAGCGGTTTGCGCCGTTTGCGGCCAAAGATGGGTGCGTGGTGGTCGACAATTCGAGCGCGTGGCGAATGGACCCCGACGTGCCGCTGGTGGTGTCCGAAGTCAATCCCGACGACGTGAAGTGGCATAAGGGCATCATCGCCAACCCCAACTGCTCCACCATACAGATGGTCGTCGTACTCAAACCGTTGCACGACGCCGCCAAGATCGAGCGAGTCGTCGTCTCGACCTACCAGGCGGTGTCCGGCGCCGGCGTCAAGGCCCTCGCCGAGATGAAAGACCAAATCGAGGCCGTCCTCCAAGGGCGGGAGCCGGTCTGCAAGGTGTTTCCGCATCCAATCGCGTTCAATTGCATCCCCCAGATCCCGCAGAGCGACGCCTTTACCGACAACGGCTACACGTCCGAAGAAATGAAAATGGTCAATGAGACCAAGAAGATTATGGGCGACGACTCGATCCGCGTCACCGCCACCGCCGTCCGCGTCCCCGTCCATACCGGCCACAGCGAGGCCGTCAACATCGAAACCCAGCGAAAACTGACCGCACAGAAGGCCCGCCAGATCCTCGCTAACGCACCCGGTATCGTCGTCATTGACGACCCCGCCGGGCAGCTATATCCCCTGGCGCGCGACGCCGAGGGCAAGGGCGAGACGTTCGTCGGCCGGATCCGCGAAGACATTTCCCAGTCCCGCGGGCTGGATATGTGGATCGTGTCGGACAACCTGCTCAAAGGCGCCGCACTCAACGCGGTGCAGATCGCCGAAATCCTATAGGGAAATATGGGGACGTTGCCCTTATTTCCGACACGAACCCGTACATATTCGAGAAGCGCTTAAGGAAATAAGGGCAACGTCCCCATATTTCCGGGGATGAGCGGGAGGCGCGGGATGGGGCTGACAGGCGTGGCATTGCTGCTAGCGGCGCTGGGTGCTGCGGGTGAATCGCCCTGCGTGGCCGTCAGTATCGAGCCGCTGGCTTTTTTTGTCGAGCGCCTGGCAGGTCCGGACGCATGCGTCACGGTCCTGGTCGGCCCGGGCCAGAGCCCTCACATTTACGAGCCTGTTCCAAAACAACTCGCCGAGGCGTCTTCCGCGAAGATCTTTCTCTGCGCCGGCATGCCGTTCGAGCAGCGCGTGGTGGGCAAGGTGGCGGCAGCAAACCCCGGCCTCAAAGTGATTGATCTGACTCAGGGGATCAAACGCCGGCCAATGGACGAGGCCGAAGCGGTTTCAGATCACGCAGACCACGATCTCGAGGACCGGCCCGGCGCGCCCGACCCCCATGTATGGCTTGATCCCCACAACGCCAAGATCATCGCACGAAACGTCGCCGATGCGCTCATCCGGGAAGACGCACCCCACGCCGCCGATTATGAGAAAAACCTCCAGACTCTCCTGCGCGAATTGGATTCGCTCGACGCCCGGCTGCGCCAAATCCTCGGGCCGCACAAAGGCCGCTCCTTCTACGTGTACCACCCCGCCTTTGGCTATTTTGCCGATGCATACGGCCTCAAACAGGTGTCGGTCGAGATCGGCGGAAAAGAACCGGCAGCCCGGCAGTTGGCGGACTTTATCGACCGGGCGAAGCGCGAAAACGTGCGCGTGATTTTCGTTCAGCGGAGTTTTCCGTCGCGCGCCGCGGAGTCGGTGGCCAAAGCCATGGGCGGAGCCGTGATCAAAATCGACCCGCTCTCGCGGGATTATGTTGAAAACATCGAGGCGGTGGCGCTAAAAATGCAGGAAGCGTGGCAGAAGGCCGACGCACAATCCGGGAAATCAGCGCCATGACACCAACACCCGCTGTTGTGTTTGAAAACCTGACGTTCAGCTACGGCGGCACGCCCGTGCTCGAAAACGTCAACGCCACCATCGACGTCGAGGATTTCGCATGCATGGTCGGCCCGAATGGCGGCGGTAAAACCACCCTGATCAAGCTGGTGCTCGGCCTTCTTCGGCCGGACTCGGGGCGCGTCACGCTGTTTGACCGGCCCCCTCGAGAGACCCGATCCCGGGTCGGCTACGTCCCGCAATACTTCCAGTTTGACATGTTCTTCCCCATCAAAGTGCTCGACGTGGTCCTGATGGGGCGCCTGGACCGCCACCGGGCGTTTGGCCACTACGCCCATAAAGACGCCGACGCCGCCCGCGACGCACTCGCCCAAGTCGACCTCCCCAACCTCGCTGACAGGCCGTTTGCCGCCTTGTCCGGCGGCCAGCGGCAGCGGGTGCTGATTGCCAGGGCGCTCGCGGCCCAGCCCGATCTGCTTATTCTCGACGAGCCGATGGCCAACATCGACCCCGCCGTGCAAAACGAGCTCTACGAAGTGCTCAAGGCGCTCCATGGCCGGCTCACCATCGTCATGGTCACGCACGACATGGGGTTTGTCTCGACGCTCGTGAACCGGGTGGTCTGCGTCAACCGAACGGTCTGGATTCACCCGACCACCGAGCTGACCGGCGATTTCATCCGCAACCTGTACGGCAGCGACGTCAGCATGGTCCGCCACGACCACCGTTGCTCCGAGGAAGGACACCAATGGCCGAGTTCCTGACCGCGCTGGGCCGGCACGCGTTCCTTCAATACGCGGTGGCCGCGGGCCTTCTGGCGAGCATTGCGTGCGGCGTGGTCGGCAGCTACGTGGTCACCCGCCGCATCACCTACATCGCCGGGAGCGTGTCCCACTGCATCCTCGCCGGGGTCGGCGCGGCCAGGTACCTACAGGTGGTCCACGACGTCCAATGGGCAACGCCCATCCTCGGCGCCATCGTGTCCGCGCTGGCCGCAGCGATGCTGATCGGCCTCGTCAGCCTCTACGCCCGACAGCGCGAAGACACCGTGATCGGCGCGGTCTGGGCCGCCGGGATGGCCATAGGCGTACTGTTCATTGCCCGCACCCCCGGCTACGCCGAAGACCTCATGGGCTACCTGTTCGGCAACATCCTGCTACTGACGCCGCGCGACCTGCTGGTGATCCTCGCGCTCGATGCCGTAGTGGTGGGCGCCGGGATCGTCTGGTACGACCAGTTCCTCGCCCTGTGTTTCGACGAGGAGTACGCCCGCCTCCGCGGGCTGAAAGTCGAGCTTTACTACCTACTGCTTCTCTGCATGACGGCCATCACCGTGGTCCTGCTCGTGAGCGTCGTCGGCATCATCCTCGTCATCGCACTGCTCACACTGCCCGCCGCCATCGCCGGCCATTTTGTCAAGAATCTCTGGCAAATGATGGTCGTAGCGGCATTGCTCAGCGCCGTCTTCACCGTCGGCGGCATAGCCGCCAGCTACGGACCCAACCTCCCATCCGGCGCAACCATCATCGTTATCGCCGGCCTCGCATACCTCCTCGTCGCAGCCGCCAGCGGAGCCGTAAGACGCCTGCACTACAGATAACCACCCGCAAAACTTACCGTTCGTATCGAAGCTTGGGTCTGGGCGGACCGTCGTACGGTTTGGCGCCGAGTTCAAGGCCGCGTTTCGGCACGGTCAGCATGTTTGGATCGGTGGCGACCGGGGCTTTGATGAATCCGTAGTAGCGGCCCATCCAGTAGGCATCCAGGTAGCTCGAGGGATCGAGGATGCCATGACCGCCACCGCCATCCAACTCCAGCGGATCGCGATCCCAGCGGCGAACGCCCTGCTCGCGTGGTCCCATGGCTCTTGTGGCGGTAAGGTAGTTGGTGTAGCCCTTGGGCGCCTTCAGGTCGTGGCGGTGCGAATTGGTGAAGCGGTAGTCGATGCATTCCAGCGGGTAGTCGCGCAAATGCTGGACGGCCTCCGGGTTCTGGCATTCGTTTCCGGTCAATGCGCCATAGATGTAGTTGAACCAGGTCTGATTCTCGAAACGCTTGATTTCCCAGCCCCGTTGCAGGCTTCGCATGTACATCGCGCGCAGGCGGGGGTCCGTTTCGTAGTTCAGCAATGGGAAATAGCCGAGGAAGGCCAGCCGATCGTCGAAATGGGTGTAGTTGGGTGACACGATCTTGGTCCGCAAGGTGTTTTCGGGGTAGGCCCACTCGATAAGTTGCTGCTTGGCTTTTCGGTACTTCTCGGTATCCCCCACAATGTGTTGCGCCGTGGCAATTATGTTGAGTGCCTGTGCGGAGTTCAGCCCGCGTTCATCCATGTGCCGCGGGCTGTGGATGAATTCCGGATCCCAGCGGGCCCACACGGTCGGTTTCCCGTCCAGATCGCGCAGCACCCACCCACTGTCGATGATGTGGTCCGTCATCCGCTGCACGTGTTCTCTTGCGGCCGCCTTTTCATCGCCCTGCGCCACGAGATCGTAGAAAATGGACATCGTGTAGTACTGCGAGGCCACCTCGTCGCTGGACGTATCCCCTTTCCACTTCCACAGGCCGTCCTCCGACAAGTTCCATTCCGAGGGCCGGCCGGCGGAACCGGTCTCCGCAAGGTTCGCCTCTTCACCCACCGCGTAAATCGCACGGGCCGGGAAGCCGTCAATGGGGGTGACTTCCTCGCTCCACTTCACGGATTTGAATACGTCGACGGCTTCCGCCCGCACGGCCGGATCGCCCGTAACGGCATACTCAAAACACAGGGCATCCAGGTAGTGGCAGGCCCAGCCAACGTCGTTGTCGCTGAGAAAACGAATGTACCGGCCATCGTCCGTGCGGTTGAGCGTGCTGATGAAACCCAGCCGCTTCATTCCCCATTCGTCGATCCACCGCTTGTACCAGGCGGCTTTCTTCTGCAAGGTATACGGCTCGTAGGAGATGATGCCCAGTCCGCCGTCCGTGGCGATGTACGTGACGTTGTCGCCGCAGGCGATGGCGTTGACCTTGTCGTTGGGAATCCAGCGATCACAACCGAAATAGTGGAAATCGCCGTTTATCACCCGGATAGCGCCGCGCGTGGTGCCCACCCAGTAATCGCGGTCGAAACCCTCCGCAACACACGTGGTGTCTTCGTAACACAGGCCGTCGGCGCCCGTCATGGTGTTCCAAGCCATGCCGCGCAGCACGGACAAGCCCTTGTCCGTCGGCACGAACAGCCGGCTGCCCAAGGCCAGCATGTCCCGGGTGACCGAGGCCCGGGGTAAGTGGCCCCAGTCCTGGACGTTCTCATAATCGAACTGGCCATCATGCAGGAAGCCCAGCCGGTCGGCGTGGCGCACGTAGATCGTCTCGCTATAGGAAGCGATGCCCAAAATGGGCAACGGCGCCTGATTTCCGTCGATCAACTCGAGGTCTTCACCCTCGATCCGGTACACGCTTTGCTCGGATGCCACCACCACGCCGCCAATATGCAGACAAACATCCACGTACGAGCCGGACGCCAATTGCGTCCAGGCGCCATCCACGCAGCGCCACAGCCCTTGGGGACCCGTGGCCCACAGAACGCCATCCAGTTCCCGAAGGCGCCGAATCTCCGACCGCGGCCCGCCGGCGTCGGCCAGCCGGCCCTCCTCGACGCGGTGGACGCCATTGCGGTCGCCGACGTAAACCGCATCATCGTGCACCGCTACGGCCAGCAGAGGTTGCTCCGTCTCAATCCGGCTGCCGACTTCCTGCAGATACACCTCGTCGACAATCGGCTTCCATTGCGGATTCTCAGGCATGGGAAGCCCGGCAAAAGCGGTAGCCGAAAGCCCGGCGAGAACAAGAATACGCGCGGAGAACGTAAATGCTTGAAGCATTGAAAAGGCTCCTTTCCATTCGTTTGTCTGCGCCGCTGAAACACCTCAAGCAGACTATGGCTACCTGGGATTCCTCATATGGACCCGCCTGCGACCTCCACAGAACGCTGTCCAGTGATTCTAGCCGCCTTCGCCCATCACATCAACACCGTATCCCTGCGCATGGGAACGCGCAACCAACGAGAATACCAACGGCCTTCTGCGACAGTTCCTACCCAAAAAGACGGACTTGCGATCTCTCACCCAAGCCCAATTGGACATCATCGCCCATCGTCTGAATAATAGACCCCGCAAAAGGCTCGACTAACGAACGCCATGCGAAGCCTTCGAAAAAGCCATCGTTGCACTTCGCATGTGAATCTACCATTGGATAGTGAGATGGTGTTTTTTCACCGCATCGTTGCCGCAGGGATCGTGACAATCACAAGTCTAATCGTGTCCGTGCCGAGTCATGGAACTGAGGATGCCCAAACAGTGCTGGACGGCGCCCGAGCAAACTGGAAGGGCATTAAATCGGTTGTATTTCACACTACCTACACTTTTGACCATAAGGATTTCGCGACGGCATCCGCACAACAGCGTGACGTGCTCAAGACCGCCCGTTTCGAGTTCTACATAGAGGAAAATCATTTTCGAACCAACCAGCGTAATTTCAATATGAGCGGGAAAGAGTGGTTCTCGCAAGATCTGGCGAAGAACGATTCCCAGTACCAGCGATACCTTCCTGAGGGAATGGCACTCGGAGTCTCCCGTTCCGCCTTCATTCAGCAACTGCCGTATGGTGCGGTATTCACGCTGTTTGATCCGTTGGATTTTGCACGGTCGATAGGGACGGACTGTTTCAAGATAGAAGAGGTGCAGTCCGACGCATTTTGGAATCGCTTGAAGGAGAATGCAAAGATAATTGACCACGATTCGGTGAATGGAAAACCAACAACCGTGCTCGAGTTCGCCACGCCGGAAATGATCTATTCCGGTCATCCGTACAGGGCCATCGTCCATTTCTCGGATTCGGAAGATTTCTACCCCGTTCGATACACCCGTTTTGTCGATCCCGATGGTTGGGTGCTCACCGATTATTCTGTGGAAGAAACACAAGTCGTTCCTACGGCCGATGGCGGGACGATTCGTGTTCCTGTCAGGACACGGTCCATAGAACGCGGATGGCGCGATGATTCACCAATGACGATTGAAACCCAAACCGACCTCGGGAAGCTTCAGATTAACGCTGATATCGATGACACGTGCTTCACGGTTCCGTTGAGTCAGGTTCGCGAGTATTACGACGAGGACGACCCATCTCAGAATTGGAGTATCGTTATTCAAGAAAGCTCGCTGGTCGCTGGCCTGTCTGAGTCGATTGACGCGGCGCAACCAGCCGAATCAACCAGCGCGGACGCCACGCCAGCCAAACCAGCGGATAAAGCAATGGGATTGGCCAAGGACAATACCGAAGAGTCTTCAGGTTCGAGCAGCATCAGACTCGGCCTGGTGACGGCCGCCGTTGGCCTTGTCCTGCTGATGGGCGGTGCAGTCTTCTCTTTTTTAAATAGGGACAGTCACCATTTATATTGACATCTCGGCCATGTCCGTGCTAAGATAAGGCCATGCCAAGAGCCGCGCGCATAGTCGTCCCCGGGGCGTCGCACCACATTACGCAGCGGGGGAACAACCAGTTTGATGTGTTCTTCGTGCCCGATGACCGCCGTGTGTACCTCGAGTACCTGCGTGAACAGGGGGCCCGGTTTGGATTCCGGCTCGAGGGCTATTGCCTGATGACAAACCACATCCATCTGATCGGCGTGCCGGCGCGCGAAGACTCGCTGGCCAAAGCCATCGGCCGGACCCACTTCCTTTACACGCAATACGTCAACCGCATGCACGGACGGACCGGCCACCTGTGGCAAAACCGCTTCTACTCGTGCGCGATGGACCAGGCGCACGCGTACCGGGCCCTATGCTACGTCGAACTCAACCCCGTCCGCGCGGGGATGGTCAAACGCGCCTGGGACTATGCCTGGTCGAGCGCGCCGCTCCACTGCGGTCGCGCCCCACTCGACGGACCGCAAGCCGACGCGGGCGCAGGTCTTCTGGACGTGGCCGCCTGGCGCGCGCAAATGCCGCCGCGACAGTGGCGCGACACACTCAAGGAATTCGCCCGCGACAAACCCGCCCAGGAGGCCATTCGGCGCAACACCTACACCGGCCGCCCTCTCGGCACCGACCGTTTCCTGAGCAAAGTGGAACATCTCATCGGCCGCCGCGTCCGCCCGCTACCCATCGGCCGCCAAAAAGGCTGGCGCAAGAATAAGCAGGAAGCCAGCACCACCCAATGGAAAAAACAAACACAAACAAAGGCAAATAAACGGTGACTGTCCCTAGTTACCCTAGTTACCCTGGTTACCTACTACGGGCCTTATGCTTGACCAAATGGGATTCGTGATGCTAGTGGAAGCCCTCTTGTTCCTTGGCGCGGGAGTGTTTGCCGCAGTAGATCCCGTGAGGTCCGACCGATATGGGAGGAAACTGAGTCTGCGACGATCGAAGACGGGTCCGATTATAATGAGCGCGTTCCGGCGCCGTGCGATTCGTGTGATGGGGGTTGCTTTTTCGATTCTTGGGGGCCTGTGGCTGGCGTGTTTACGGCCGCAGCTGGCTGTGGTTCCCCATCGCGCGCCGGGAGACTCAGGGTTTTACGTTGCTTCGCTCCATCTCGTGCCCGACCAGGCGGTAAAGACCGACTTCGGGAACGAACTGATTAAAACGATACGACCATTGATTGCGGGACGCGGGGATGCCGCGCTTTTGGTTGGTGTACTCTGCGGAGACACGGCCGTAGTGTGTGGAACGGGAACCCGGAGTCAAGGCGACACTGCGGTGCCTGACGAGCATACTCTGTTTGAGATAGGCTCACTGGCCAAGGTGTTCACAGCGACTGCGCTGCAAATCATGAGTGATGCGGGCGAGGTTGAGTTGACGCAACCCTTGGAGACGCTCCTTCCGGAGTCGGTGAGCGTTCCAACGTATAAGGGCAGAGAGATTACGCTCAGGGACCTGGCCCTGCATGTGTCCGGTTTGCCGCGGGTGCCGTGGAACTCATTTTCCGTTTTTCATCTGCTGATGCTCAGGGCCATCACCGACCCTTACAAGTGCTATACTACGGAGAAGACCTATGCGTTCCTGAAGGGCTATCATCTGAAGAGAGAACCCGGGGCGGAGTTCAGCTACTCGAACTTGGGTATGGGATTGCTTGGACATGCGCTAGCCCTGCGGTCAGGAATGGACTATGAGGATTTGATCGCGTCCCTGATCTGCAAGCCGCTGGGCATGAGAGACACTGCCGTCTCTCTGTCTGAAGAACAACGTTTACGTTTGGCCCAAGGATACGTCGGAAAGGCGAGGATTTGTTCCCTTAGCCTTGCGATTCCGGGCGATCGATGGTCATTCCCGGAAAGCCTGGAGGGTGCGGGCGCCCTCTGCTCAACAGGGGAGGATCTGATGAAATTCATGGGGGCCAACTTGGGAGTGACCAAGGGTGCGTTGACGCCCCACCTCCAAAAGGGGCATGTCCCGCAACGAGAAGTCCGGCGAGGTACGCACATAGCCATGGGATGGTTCGTCTCGGATCTTAAAGGTCTTGAGGAGCCGATACTGTGGCACAATGGCGCGGTAGGAGGTTCACGCTGCTTTCTTGGTTTTTCGGAGGCAGGACGGTTCGGCGTTGTTGCCCTGAGTAGTTCGGACGCCGTTGACGAGCTGTGCCACGAGATTCTCCGGTCGCTCAGCAAGATCTATGACGGCTCGACGTAAATAGGGACAGTGGGGCTGTTGAAAAAGTCCCTCTGCGCAGAACAACTTGGGCTACTTCGCAAGAACCTAAGCGAAAAACAGGGACTGACTCGATTTTCGGCAGTTTGAAAATCGTGTCTGTCCCTGCTTTTCGCCTGCTTTTCGCGGTCATGAAGCAACCGCTGGACTTCTTCAACAGCCCCACAGTCACCGTTTATTTACCCGTTCATTTTTCTGTTTTGGAGTATTTTTGGCGCGCCAGCGCCACTGCCTCGCACGTCACCAGTAACCGTACCCCTTTTCTGACCGCTCCGTGGAAGCGGCGTCCCCGCCGTTTCATTTTCCGGGCCGCCACCCCGGCAATGCCGGGAATAAACACCCCACACCAATCCTTTTAACTGTGAAAGAAACACCGCGGGCGTGTGCCCAGGTTGAACGGGGAGGTTGCGGTGGCTGCCACATACCAAGATCGGGATGCACAAGCTGTAGAAACCCGCGAGTGGCTTGAATCGCTGGACAGCGTCATTGCCAGTGAGGGTCCCGACCGGGCTCAGGACCTGTTGCGGCGCCTGCAGTTGCGTGCGCAACGGGCCGGGGTCCGCCTGCCGTTTTCCGCAAACACGCCATATAAAAACACTATACCGGTTGAGGAGCAGCCGGCTTATCCCGGCGACCGGGACATCGAGCGCAGAATCAAGAGCATCGTGCGGTGGAACGCAATGGCGATGGTGGTCCGTGCGAACCGCCACGAGCACGGTATCGGCGGGCATATTTCGACGTATGCGTCCGCCGCAACGTTGTACGAAGTCGGGTTCAACCATTTTTTCCGCGCCCGAAGCGGCGAGTCGAGCGGCGACCAGGTCTACTTCCAAGGCCACGCCTCGCCCGGCATCTACGCCCGCGCCTACCTCGAGGGGAGAATCTCCGAGCACCAACTCAACAACTTCCGGCTCGAATTCCACCCCGGCGGCGGACTGTCATCTTACCCGCACCCGTGGCTGATGCCGGACTTCTGGGAGTTTCCAACGGTGTCGATGGGCCTGTCGCCCATCATGGCCATTTACCAGGCCCGGTTCAACCGCTATCTCGAAGACCGCGGCATCAAGAAAACCAACGGCTCGAAAGTCTGGGCGTTCATCGGCGACGGCGAAACCGACGAGCCCGAATCGCTCGGCGCGATCACCCTGGCGTCGCGCGAGAAACTCGACAACCTGATCTTCGTGGTGAACTGCAACTTGCAGCGGCTCGACGGGCCCGTGCGCGGCAACGGAAAAATCATTCAGGAACTCGAAGCCATCTTCCGCGGGGCCGGCTGGAACGTCATCAAGGTCGTGTGGGGCAGCGATTGGGACCCGCTGTTTGCGCGTGACACGAACGGCCTGCTCGAGAAGCGGGTCGAAGAGGTTGTCGACGGTGAATATCAGAAGTACGTCGTCGAGTCGGGCGCGTACATCCGGAAGCATTTCTTCGGCGGCAATCCGGAACTCGAGGCGCTCGCCAAAGACCTTACCGACGAGGAGATCCGGCGGCTGAACCGAGGCGGCCACGATCCCGCCAAGGTTTACGCCGCGTATCATGCGGCGGTCAATACGCAGGGCGCCCCGACGGTCATCCTGGCGAAAACCATCAAGGGCTACGGGCTCGGCGAGAGCGGCGAAGGCAAAAACATCACCCACCAGCAAAAGAAAATGAACGAAGACGAGTTGCGCGATTTCCGCACCCGGTTCGGCATACCTATCAACGACGAGCAGGTCGCGTTCGCCCCGTTTTTCAAACCGCCCGACGATTCGCCCGAGATGATCTACCTCCGCGAGCGGCGCGCGGCGCTGGGCGGGGATGTCCCGAAGCGAACGGTGGTCGACATGCGCGTCACCCTGCCCGCCGAAAGCCTGTACGAGGAGTTTTACAAGGGCACGTCGGGCCGGCCGGTGTCGTCGACGATGGCGTTTGTGCGGATCCTGACCAAGCTGCTCCGCGACAAACAGTTCGGCAGAATCGTCGTCCCTATTGTGCCCGACGAGGTCAGAACGTTCGGGTTGGAGGGCCTGTTCCGCGAAGTCGGCATTTACGCGCACGGCGGCCAGTTGTACGAACCCGTCGACGCCGAAAACCTCCTCTACTACAAGGAGGCGCAAGACGGCCAGATTCTCGAGGAAGGCATCACCGAGGCCGGGTCGATGTCGTCGTTCATCGCCTCCGCCACTTCGTACGCGACGCACGGCGTCGTTACGGTCCCGTTCTTCATTTTCTACTCGATGTTCGGGATGCAACGCATTGGTGACCTTGTCTGGGCGGCCGGCGACATGCGGTCGCGCGGCTTTTTGATAGGGGGCACGGCGGGCCGAACGACGCTGGCCGGCGAAGGGCTCCAGCACCAGGACGGGCACAGCCACGTGCTGGCGCAAACCGTGCCGAACCTCGTCACATACGACCCCGCATACGCCTACGAACTCGCCGTAATCATCCAGGACGGCCTGCGGCGCATGTACCTCGAGAACGAGTCGGTTTTCTATTACTTCACCGTGATGAACGAGAATTACCCCATGCCGCCCATGCCCGACGGCGTTCGCGACGGCATCCTGAAAGGCCTGTACAAGTTCAGGGACTCCGAGCGTGGCGGGGACGGCCCGCGCGCCCACCTGCTGGGCAGCGGCGCAATCCTGAACGAATGCCTGCAGGCGCAGCAGTTGCTCGAACAAAAATACGGCGTCAGCGCCGACGTGTGGAGCGTCACCAGCTACAAAGAACTCAGGCGCGATGCGATCGAGGCCGACCGGTGGAACCTCCATCATCCCGGCGAACCGCCGCGCAAGCCATATGTCACTCAGTCTCTCGAAGGATCGGACGGCGTGTTCGTGGCGGCGTCGGACTACATGAAGATCCTGCCGCACAGCATCAGCAGATGGGTGCCGGGCCCGATGGCCGCACTCGGAACGGACGGGTTCGGCAGGAGCGAAACCCGCGAACGCCTTCGCGACTTTTTTGAAGTCGACGCCCGGTACATTGCGCTGGCGGCCCTGCAGTCGCTCGCTACTGCCGGCAAGCTCGGCCCGGAAGTGGCGCAGAAGGCGATGAAAGAACTGGAAATCAACCCGGACAAGCGCGATCCGGTCAAGTCTTAGGATAAAACTCAGCTCATGGCAGAATTCAAACTACCCGAACTTGGCGAGAACATCACCACCGGCACCGTCACCAAAGTGCTGGTGAACGTCGGCGACCGGGTCGAGAAAGACCAGCCCGTAATCGAACTCGAAACCGAGAAGGCGGTTGTCGAGGTGCCTTGTGACGTATCCGGCACGGTGCAGGAAATCCGCGTCAAGGAAGGCGACGTTGTCCACGTCGGCCAAGTGCTCCTCGTGCTAGGCGGGGAGGAGGTCAAGCCCAAACCGCCCAAACGCGAGAAAACACCGCCGGCCCGCGTCGAAAAATCCGGTGGGCTTGCTGGTGGGGTCGGTGGTGGGGTTGGTGGTGGGGTTGGTGGTGGGGTTGGTGGTGGGGTCGCGCTCCCGCGCGACCGGGCGGTGGCGGTGGAGAGCCTGTTGCCGTCCAAGGTCAAGGAATCCGAAACGGAACAGGAGTTGGCGGCCGCGCCTGAGGTGCGCCGGGCGGTGCCGGCCGCGCCGTCGGTGCGGCGGCTGGCCCGCGAACTGGGCGTCGACCTGCAACATGTAAAAGGGGCCGGCCCCGGCGGGCGTATCAGCGCCGCCGACGTCCAGGCATACGCTCAAAAGGAAAAGCAGGCAAAGCCGCCCGAGCCCAAGCCCGAACAGCCACAAACGGTGGGGGAGACGGTGGGGTCGAGCTCCCGCTCGACCGCCTGCGAACGCGACCGGTACGGCGAGTTTGAGCGCGAGCCGATGAGCGGCGTCCGAAAAACAACGCTCGAACACATCACGACCGCCTGGAAAACCATCCCGCACGTCACGCAGTTCGACTCGGCTGATATCACCGAACTCGAGCGGTTCCGCAAGGACTACGGCAAACGGGTCGAAGCGGCCGGCGGCAAACTGACAATGACGGTGCTCCTCATCGAGGTCGTGGCCGAGGCGCTCAAGAAATTCAGGAAGTTCAACTCGTTTGTGGACGTGGAGAACAACCAGATCCTGCTCAAGCACTACATCAACATCGGGATTGCCGTCGATACCGAGCACGGCCTGATGGTGCCGGTGGTGCGAAACGCCGACACGAAATCGCTGACCGAACTCGCGGTCGAAGTCGGCGCGCTGGCCGAGCGGGCGCGGTCGCGCAAAGTCTCGATCGAAGACCTCCAGGGCGGGACCTTCACGATCACCAACCTCGGCGGGATCGGCGGGCGGTGGTTCACGCCGATCATCCGCGAGCCGGAGGTGGCCATCCTGGGCGTGTCGCGTGCGCGGCTCGAGCCGGTCTGGGTCGAGAACGAGTTCAAGCCGCGGCTGATGTTGCCGCTGTTGCTGTCGTACGACCATCGGGTGATCGACGGCGCGGACGCGGCGCGCTTCCTGAGGTGGGTGGCCGAGTCGCTCGAACAGCCGCTGCGGATGGTTCTGGATTAGACGGAAGGCGGAACGTATGAGTGCGGAAGTCAGAGAGATACAGGTGGCCGTAATCGGCGCCGGGCCCGGCGGATACGGCGCGGCCTTCATGGCGGCGGACCTCGGGCTCGAGGTCGCGATGATCGATCTCGACCCAAACCCCGGCGGGACCTGCCTGTACCGCGGCTGCATCCCGTCCAAGGCGCTGTTGCACGTCGCAAAAGTCATCACGGACGCGAAAGAGGCCGAAGCCTACGGGATCACGTTCCCGCCGCCCGCGCTCGATCTCGAGAAGATGCGGGCGGGCGTCGACAAGGTCGTGCGGCAGCTTACGGGCGGGCTTGGCCAGCTTTGCAAGGCGCGCAAAATCGAGTACATCCAGGCGCGGGCCAACTTTCTTGATTCGAACACGCTCCGGCTCATCTACAACTCGGGCAAGGAGGAGCGTCTGCGGTACAAAACGGCCATCCTGGCCACGGGCTCGCGGCCAACCGTTCTCGATCAGTTTCTGATCGACTCGCCGCGCGTGATGACGTCGACCACCGCGCTCGAGATGCCCGATATCCCCGGCTCGATGCTCGTGATCGGCGGCGGCTACATCGGCCTCGAACTCGGCACGGTCTACGCCACGCTCGGGACGCGCGTCACCGTCGCCGAAGCGGCGCCCGCGCTGTTGGCAGGGGCGGACCCGGACCTCGTCGCGCCGGTCGCGCAGCGGATGAAACACCTGCTGCACGACATTCTCCTGAAGACGACGGTTGTCGAAGTGAAGGAAGTCGACAACGGGATCGAGGTGCGGTTCGAAGGCGAGGGGCTCGAGCGGCCCGTGCGGGTGTTTGACAAGGTCCTCATCAGCATCGGGCGCAAGCCCAACTCGAGCGGGATCGGGCTCAAGAGCACCAGGGTCGAGATCGATGACAGAGGCTTCGTCGTGGTCGACGAACAGCGGCACACCGCCGACCCGCCGATATATGCCATCGGCGATCTGGTCGGCAATCCGATGCTCGCGCACAAGGCGACCCACGAGGGCCGGATTGCCGCCGAAGTCATCGCCGGGCATAACGTGGCGTTCGCGCCGCGCGCCATCCCGGCCGTCGTGTTTACCGATCCCGAGATCGCCTGGTGCGGCCTCACCGAAGCCGAAGCCGCCGCGCAAGGCCGGGAGGTACGTGTCGCCAAGTTCCCATGGAGCGCGTCCGGCCGCGCCGCCACGCTCCAGCGAAACGAAGGCCTGACCAAGATATTGGCCGATCCCGAAACCGACCAGGTGCTGGGCGTCGGCATCTGCGGCGAAAACGCCGGCGAACTCATTTCGGAAGGCGTGCTCGCCATCGAACTGGGCGCACTCGCCAGCGACGTCGAACTCACCATCCACCCGCATCCTACCCTCGGCGAAACGATAATGGAGAGCGCCGAAATCATCTTCGGAAGCAGCACGCACCTCTACCGGCGGGGGAAGAATTGACGATTGCAGATTGCAGATTGACGATTGCAGATTGTAGATTGTTGATTGCAGATTGTTGATTGCAGATTGTGGATTGCAGATTGTTGATTAACGATTGTGCCGATTGCAGAAGCTATTGGCGATTGGACGATTTGCGGGCGAGGGCGGTCTTGCGGGATGCCACAATCATCGAGAGGATTTCGTTGGCTTCTCGCAACAGGTCTTCGACAAGGGCACTCTTGATCTGATCACTATCGACGAGCAGTTCAATCCAGTAGACGCTCTCGTCGCATTCCTCCTCAACGATTCCGATCTTTGAGATAAAGTCGGCTTGCGATCTTGCACGGCATGCGGCACGATAGTTGGCCCCCACTGAAGTTCCTGACCGCAACAGTTGTTTCCCGATAACATCGCTGCCCGGACTCTTTGGCAGCGATTCAACCAACCGTACAATCCGCAGCGCAAATGCCTTCGTTCGAGCTTTGAATTCCTCGGCATTCATGACCGCATCTTACCGCAGGCAATCTCAAATCCGCAATCAACAATCTGCAATCTGCAATTGTCAATCTGCAATCCACAATCGTCAATCTGCAATCTGCAATCGTCAATCTGCAATTGGTTGATTCGGCTGTCACTGGCGAATATCATGCCGAACATTAAGAAGAGATAAGAGTAAGGCTTCAGTCATAAGGGAAAAACCGTGTCCGATGAGCAGCAACGTATCGATGAAACCCGGCCTCTTTCGGTTCAACACCATGTGTGGCGCTGGAAGATCCTGATAGCGACTTATTTTGGCTATGCCGGGTTCTACCTGGTGCGCAAAGTATTCACTATCTGCAAAACGACGTTGGCGGCGCCGGTTGCGGAGGGCGGATATGGTATGGGCTACGAGGCGGTCGCCAACATCTGGACGGCCTATCTGATTGCCTACATGCTCGGGATGTTTATCAGCAGTTTTGTTGGGCGCAAATGGGGACCCCGTGTTCTTCTGTTGGGCGGCCTTGGCCTATCCATGCTCATCAACGTCGTATTTGGTTTTGCCAATTCTTACTACACGTTTCTCGTGTTCATGTTCTTCAACGGGCTTGTGCAGGCGGCGGGCTGGCCGGGTACCGTTGGCGCCGTGGCCGAATGGTTGCGCAAAAAAGAACGCGGAACCATCATGGGCGTCTGGTCGACCAACTACCTCGTCGGCAACATCCTGGTCAAAACGGTAGGCGGCGCCTTGCTGGCCCATTACAGCGCCACGTACAGCGGCGTCATGGGCGTTCGCTACTCCTTTCTGGGGTGCACCCTGTTGGCATTCATTATCTGGTGGCTGCTCTTTTTCTGGCAGCGCACCAAACCACAGGACGTTGGGCTCGAACCGATTGTGGACCTTGAACAGTCGGCGGATCGGTCGGTGGATGCCAGCGTCGAGGAACAGGTGAGGTTCGCGCAGTACATGAAACTGATTCTCAACCCGATTGTCCCGTTGATGGGCGCCTGCTATTTCTGCATCAAGTTTCTGCGGTACGCCCTGGATTCCTGGCTGCCGACGTTCCTCGATCTCCAAGGGATGGACGTTGGCCGCGCCGCCTACTATTCCACCATATTCGACTGGGCCGGATTTGCCGGCGTCCTCATTGCCGGGTTCGCCCTCGACCGCGTATTCAAAGGCCGCTGGGAGCGTGTGTGCCTCGTGATGGGGTTTGGCATGGTCCTTGGCTACATGGCCGTGGTTTCGTTTGGCGCCAATCCCTATGCGCTCGCGTTTTCGTTCGGGCTGGTTGGATTCATGCTTTACGGCCCCGACAGCTTGCTTTGCGGCGCGGCCGCCGTGACCGTCGCCGGTGAGCGCAACGCCGTCGCCGTGGCCGCACTCGTCAACGGCATCGGCAGTATCGGGCCCGTGATTCAGGAACAAGTTATAGGACGCCTTCTCGAAGGCCGCGCCCCGCAAATTGCCATCCGCAACGCCAACCTGCTCGGGCTTTCCATGAGCATCCTGTTGCTTGTATGTTTTGTCATTATCAACTGGCGCGTCAGCGTCGTCCGAAAAAAACAACGACTCCAACTCGCTCCAGCGACCCCGCCTGAATGAAAATCGTCAATCGTCAATCTGCAATCTGCAATCGACAATCTGCAATCGACAATCTGCAATCGACAATCTGCAATCGACAATCTGCAATCGTCAATCGGATGTCCCCCGTTATCAGCTAACATCGCCCCGCCCTACGCCAATATAAACGATGACTGTCCCCGTTTATCCGAAAAAAACAACGACTCCAACTCGCTCCAGCGACCCCGCCTGAATGAAAATCGTCAATCGTCAATCTGCAATCGACAATCTGCAATCAGTACTGTCCCGTTAAAAGTTGAATAATGACAATTGGTTACACGGGCATGCATTTTCGTCAATGGCGAGATCTTGCGAAAAAGCCTGTAAAAGCGGCCTTTTCTCGAAAAGTGAAATGCTGAGAATTTGCAGCATTTCGCCGAGGCTGCGCTCAATTCTCAGCTCCTTTTTGATTATGGCTGCAAGGACGTAGACGCTGACCGCGATCCATATTTGAGTCTTGACTGCGTTGATGGACGTGCCGTAGAAGGCTTTGATGCGAAGG
>DATKVG010000119.1:0-14191 GCA_035530195.1 Bathyarchaeia archaeon
CCGGCCGACGCCGGCTTATCCACTTATCCACCGCTATCCACAAAAGAAAAAGAACCAAAAAGAAAACCGGCTACTACGACGACTCTCTTGTGTCTCTCAGGTCCGGGAAGTATCATACAAGGCCGACTTCGCCGAAGTCGGTTCTCTCAGCCCGAGGCTACGAACCCCTGTGGTTGTCAAACAACGTGCCCCCGGCTGCCCAAGCAGGCGGGCGCCGGGGGCGCGTTCCTCGGCCCTACAAAACATTCCAACCAGAAAGCGGCTCGCCCTCCGGAACGTCTGTGGAGAAGGGCTACTTCTGGAAAATGCTCGTGATTGTGCTGAAAATATTGAGGATGTAGGTGATGATGTCTAGAATCTCAACAAGAGCTTGTGCGGGCGCGGCGCCTGTTTTCGTCAACTTTCGGATGTGCATTTTGCCTCCTTTAACTTATTGCCACGAGTCTGTTTAACAACCCCGATCCCTGGAACAGCCGTAGTATACTGAAGGCTCTGCCAAAACACAATCCCTCTGCGCGGTCTCTCAACCGCCGAAACATCCGGACGCGGGCGCGTCGTCTTCACCCTCGCCTTCGCCTTCACCTGGCTCTTCGCCTTCCCCGGGCTCTTCACCTTCGCCTTCGCCCTCGCCCTCGCCCTCGCCTTCCCCTTCGCCCTCGCCTTCCCCTTCGCCCTCGCCTTCGCCTTCCCCTTCGCCCTCGCCTTCGCCCTCACCTTCCCCTTCCCCTTCACCCTCGCCTTCCCCTTCGCCTTCGCCAATCCCTTCGATGTAGATGGTCCCGCCGTTTGCTTGTACCGACACGTTTTGGCCGTAGATGTTCGAGATCTTGGCGCCGATCAATGTCACGGCATACTGAGGCTCTGACGCGGAAGCCGAAACATTGAACTTCAGCAAAAGCACCACGCCGCTTTGGATGATGTTCTGATTGAACCCGGCGATAATGACGGCAACCTCGCCGTCTGAAATGACGTTGAGACTGACGGTTTTGTCGGCGTCTTCAGCAGCCGTGCCCACCAGGATATTCTGCGGCGGCAGCGCCAACGCCAGCGGCTCGAACACCACGTTGAACTGGATGGCGCCGACCTCGTCGTACACCCCGGTGGTCAGTGTGACTTCCAGGTCAACGTCTATGTCCCCTGGCTCTGCCGTCGCGTCGCTCACATCGAGCACGGCCCCGTCTGCGGGCCACGCAACTGCGATACCCGCCGCCAGGAAGACGCCGAGCAGCCGTCGCAGCCAACCTCGCTTGCCGCCCATCAGCACCAGCCCAACCACCGCGGCGGCCAGCACGCCACCCAAGGCTACCCACGTCAGCGGCTCGCCGCCCGCCGGCGTGTCAACGTTGCCGGTCAGGGCGGAAAGCGGCACGGCGTTCCCGAGCGGGTCGGCCAGGAGCGCGTTGGACAGGGCCGGGGACATGTGCGCAGCCACGCCCGGGACTGCCGTAAACGTGAATTCCGCCACGGCGCCGGCAGGCACGGTTTTGTCGTTGACGCCGGCAATCACGACACGGACGCACCCGGCCCGCAGCTCGTTGGAATTGGCGCTTTTTTCCGCCTCTTTTGCAGCCGGGCCGGCGTCAACACCCGCGAACTGCGTCGTCGCCGCGTCAAACTCGATGTCCGCTTGCAACGCCGCCACATGTTCGCCCTCCGCCAGTTGCAGCAACAGCGGAACGATCCGTTTTCCCCCCGGCTGCTCAACCGGTTCACCCAACGTGAGCGTGGCCGCCCAAACCGGCACGCAAACCGCCGACAGAACCGCCATCAAGTACAGGTGCCGGGTCATACCCTTCCTTTCCGGTCCTCTTGCCACAGTCAAGACCGCACTAGGTCTTTCAGCAGGCGGATCAGCGGCGCGATCGCATTGCGCAGCACCAGTACCAAGGCCGCGACGCACGCCGCCGCCGGCACCAGCGCCCGGCGGTTGACGTAAGCTCTAAAGTCAAATCCCTCGTTCGTGGAAGCGATTGTTCGGGCGCCATTTGGACCCGGCGCGTTAATGGGCCGCGCCCAACTCACCCGCATCGGTTCGCCAACAGTAACTGCATCCGCGCCCGACCCGCCAGGCCGCGGCGTTCCCGGAACGTTCCCCGCCACCCGCGCTGGCGAAGCATGAGCCGTCGAGCCCGTCTTGGCACGGCTGACGACCGCCGCACCCGCCGACGACCCCTTCACATACACCTGCGGCGGCAAGAATCCCGGGGCCGCGTAACCGTCCTGGCCAACAGGTTGCACCGGGCCGCTCGCGCCGACCGAATTGCTCCCGCCCGCGCCGGAACTTGCCGGTTGCGCCCCGTCCCGGTCCCGCGGCGCTGTCTCTCGAGCCGTTGGCGCCCCGTAATCACCCAGGAGCGCGTCGAGAATCGCGGGCATCAGCCGTTCCGATGAGGCGGCAGGCTGATCTTTGCCGCCCGTCTCGGCATCGCGAGCGGCCGCGGCTTCTGCCGCCTGCGCATCCGACTCGCTCGACTCGAAACTCTCATTGCTCGCCGAATCTTCTTCGGCCTCCGGCTCTTCCTGTGGCGCGACGGGATTGCCCGAGGGATCGCTTACAACCGCCCCGCCCAATTCAAGCAGCGGCGCGCCCGCCGATTGTTGCAGCGGCGTCACGTACAGGTTCGCCACCACGCCCGATGCCAACTCGTCCTGGTTCAAGCCTACCACCAGCACCCGGACTGTGTTGTCGTCCAGCATGGAGAAAACCACGTCCTTGCCGGCGTTGATTGCAGCGGGCCCCGCCTCGATGTCCACCAACTGCACCACGTCCGCATCCAGGCTGATGTCGAATTGAAGGCCCGCCACGTGTTCCGTCTCCCCGAATGAGAGAATTACCGGGTAGGCCAGGTATTCGTTCGCCTGGCGGGGCGCATCAAGCACAACGGCCGCGCCAAGCAGCGCCACCGTGGCCGCCACAAGGCACGCCGTCCGCACCAGCCGGCGTTTCGCCGCCCCTCGTGCCGCCGGCCCTGCCGGTCGTTCTATGAGTCGTTCGAGAGGCATGTGCCACACCTTGCTCGCGCAACACTGCGCGCGGCCACAACCATCAGCACCAACCCCGCCAACCACAACGCCTGGACCGCCGGCAGCGGTAGCGCCGTCACGCTTAACACGGAAGGATCGGCCACGGAAGCCACGGCCATCCCGACCGGATTCGACAACACCAGCCCGTCCAGATCGATCGTGTAATCGCCGCTGGGCATCCTGCAGCCAAGCACGAACGACAACCGGGCGAGGTCGCCGTCGCCGATCGTGTTGATGTTCATGCCCATCACCATCAGCCGGATCACGCCCGGCTCGAGCTCCGAGTACGAGACGCTCTTTCCCGCGGAGGTCGCCGCGGCGCCCGCCGTTATGCCCACCAGCGTCATCACGTCCGAATCAAACACTACGTCCACCTGTGCGCCGGCCACGGTGTCGCCGGGCCCGTTGATCAGACTCATGCCGAGGCTGACCGCCGTAGGAATACCTACCTCCACATCTTTATCTTCCAACGCGACTGTCGCGGCGCCGGCACCCTGGGCGAGCACCAAGAACGCCGCCACGATCGCTGTCAAAGCTCGCATCATCACACGCTGAACCATATAGGGTCCCTTTCTGCGCGACTGTTTTGCTGGAGCGCCGGCGCCGCCGGCGCTCCAACAGGTACCATGAAACTTTGGTTGAACTGGATACGCCCTTCTTTATTCGGCGTAATCCGGCACTCCGTTGTTGTCATGGTCCCAGTCATACTCATTGGGGACACCGTCGCAGTCATCGTCGTCTGGCAACGAGCAGTCGGGGTCTTCGCAGTTGGGGATGCCGTCGCCGTCTTTGTCTTCGGCGAAATTGGGGATGCCGTCACCGTCCGAATCCATCGGGCCCGACGTTCCAACACGGCCAACGTGATCTTCGACAAAATCGGGAATACCGTTCTGGTCGTCGTCCACGAGTTCGTTGGGTCCAATCCCGCTTAACCACTCGGGAAGCGCGCTGCGGATGTGCGCCAGAATCGCGTCCACAAAATCGGGCCCCGGAACTGTTACGCCGTGATCCTCGAGCCACGGAACCAGCGCGTCCCGGATGCAGTCAAGAAGCGGCTCAACAAAATCCGGAATCTCGTTCTCATTCTCGTCGGTCAGATCCGGATAAACACCCGCTTCAATCCACGCCATCACGCACGGCTGGATCAGGTCTCTCAACCCGCCCAGTTCGATGGTAGGCGGCACGCCCGGCGCGCCCTGCCGCAGCCGTTCGAGCAGCGGCTCGATGAAATCGGGTATGCCGTTCTCATCCTCGTCGGGCGCATCGATACGACCCGCCATCTCCGCCAGTATCCACTGAATCGTTTCCCGAACCATCAACCGGTTCTGAACGATGTCCAGAACCCCGAGATTCAGTTCCCGGTGCCCAAGGTTCATCAGCGGAATCGCTTGGCCTTCGCCGCCGTCGCCCAGCCTCAGCCGCAGGGTCGCCAGCACATGCAGGCGCCATTGGCCGCCTTCTTCTTGCACGGAACGGCACAGCATCAGCGCCCACGCCGTGTGCGTGCGCAAGCGCAGCACGAACGCGCCCGTTTCCGAGCCTACTTTCGCCTTGATGAACTGCCCGTCGCGCGACACGCCCACAATCCACATGTTCTGGCAGTTGCCTGGGGCGTTGATGACGCCGACAATCCGCTGCACCAACCCGCCGGTGCCGAGAACACTGTTGATCATGTTCTGAACGTCCAGCACGTCGACGGCGTCGTTTTCGTCCAAATCCGGCAGGTCCTTGTCCTCAGGCAGCGGCGTCAATTCGCCAAGCGCCTGGGCTATCGTCGCCTGAACATCCTGGATGTTGATGGCGCCGTCGCGGTTGACGTCACCCATGCACATGTACTGGTCTTGCGCGGCGGCCGGCAGGGCAAAGAACAACGCCGCTGCCGCTACCACACTCAAGAATATCAAACTGTTTCTTTCGTAGCTCATATCAATTGCCTTTCTCAACGCGATCCCAATGGGAGTGCGCGATTGATTGCTTCGTTTTGCGGAGGCCGCCGAAACAGCGCCCGCCAACACACAACGAAAGCTACGAAACGGAAGGCGGTGCGTGGGGAGTGAGGGTGAAAAGGTAACGCTGGGTGGACGAGCCAAGCGCCCGGGGCGGCCACACGGAAAAACGCGTTACCTTCGGCCGTTGGGCCACCGGCGCTATCGTCGCTACGGCCAGGACAACCAGCGGCGCCCAACTATAGGCGCGGACGGTTTTTCCCTTGGGCGATTTCGAATCGGCAGGCGCCGGCGCTTGTTCCGGGGGAGCCCCGTTTACCCTGGCCAGCGTGTACTGCAAATCCAGAACATTGATCGCGCCGTCGCGGTTCGCATCGGCTGGCCCAGCCGCGGATTGCGCGACCGCGGAGGATCGGGGACTTTTAACCACCTGCGCAACCAGCAGTTGCGCATCAAGCACATCAACGCGCCCATCCCCGTTCACGTCCCCCTGGAGCGAAACAAACACCACCGGCCCCACCGCCGCGGCCATCAGCAGGCTACATACGACTACACCAACTGTGCAAGTCTTCAAGCCCATACGTTCTCTCCACTCCTATAGTACCATGGCATCCCGAAAGCGTCAAGGAAACGGATTCCGCCGGCCACTCCCGGTCAGCCTCCTCCACGCTCTTACTGCTTGCTCAACAGCAACTTGCAGCTATTGTTCCCCCGAAGAAAGTGGAGAAGCGCAATAGCTCCGAATGCCCACGCCGTCCACGAGTTGATCCCGCCGCCGTTGCTGACCTATGCTCGTATAGATTAGTGTCGGTTTTTCTTGTTCTTTGGGAAAGAGGGTGGCTGCCGTGGCGGACCTGTTGGCTTACGCGGGGGAAGTGCTCGAACTGGCCTTGTCAAAGGGGGGCGACCTCGGCGAGATCTTCCTCGAGGAACGGGTGTCGGCACGGATCACGTTCGAGGACGGGAAGGTGGACCGGGTGTCGTCGGGCACGGACGTGGGCGCGGGCCTGCGGCTGCTGATTGGCGACCGGACGCTGTACGCCTACTCGAACAACGTGTCGCGCGACGGCCTGCTGGCGCTGGCGAAGACCGTTTCGGGCGGCGTCTCGGCGGAAAAGCGCCCGTACAACTTTGATTTCAAACCCGAGCGCCACGCCATGCCCGTCAAAGTGCCGCCCGCCGAAGTGCCCACCGCCCGGAAAGTGGCGATGCTGGTCACGGCGGACAGGATCGTGCGCGTCCATGACCGGCGGATCGTGCAGGTGATGTGCTCGTACGCGGACTCGCTGCGGCGGATCGTGATCGCGAACAGCGAGGGCCGCTATGTCGAGGATGTGCAGCCGCAGGTTTTGTTTTACGTGTCGGCGGTGGCGTCGGACAGGGGCGTTATGCAGACCGGCCGGCAGCCCATCGGCGGCGCAATGGGATTCGAATTCTTTGACCTCGAAGATCCGGATGCCGCCGCCCTGAAAGCGGCCAAACAGGCTACCCTTATGCTCGATGCGGCGCCCGCCCCCACCGGCCGGATGCCCGTGGTCGTCTCGAGCGAGGCGGGCGGTACCATGGTCCACGAGGCGGTAGGCCACGGCCTCGAAGCCGACCACATCGATAAACAAGTATCTAAGTATTGCGGCCGGCTCGGCGAGATGATCGCCGCGCCCGACGTCACCGTCGTCGACGACGGCACACTGCCGTTTAAGCGGGGCTCGTCGAGCGTCGACGACGAAGGCACGCCCACATGCCGCGCGGTCCTGGTCGACAAAGGCCGGCTCGTGGCGTTCATGAACGACCTGCGCACCTGCCGCAAAATGAAACTCGAACCATCCGGCAACGGCCGCCGCCAGTCGTACGAGCACAAGCCCGTGCCCCGCATGAGAAACACGATGATCGCGCCGGGCAACGCCGATCCCGCCGAGATCCTCGCCTCGACGCCGCGGGGTTTGTACGTGAAAATGATGGGCGGCGGGCAGGTGAACACGCTCAACGGCGATTTCGTGTTCGAGGTGAGCGAGGGCTACTTGATCGAGAACGGCAAGGCCGAAAAAGCCGTCCGCGGAGCTACCCTCATCGGCAACGGGCCTGACGTCCTGATGAATATCGACGCCGTCGGTTCCGACCTCGGGTTCGGCATCGGCACGTGCGGCAAAGACGGGCAGTGGGTGCCCGTCAGCGACGCCCAGCCCACGCTTCGCATCAAAGAGCTAACCATCGGCGGCACCGCATAATTGGCGTCCGTGTCCGTCCGTGTTAGTCCGTGTTCGTCCGTGTCTACTACGGCAGGAGGTAAAGAAATGCTCAACAAACTGCTTGTCCTCGCTCTGGTAAGCCCGACGGCGTTCGCCGCCGAAGCCACAATGGAAAAGGTGCCGTACGGCGGCTGGCCCAACTGCATCCGGCTTTTCAACGGCACGATCGAGTTGATCGCCACCACCGACGTCGGCCCCCGCATCATCCGGTTCGGGTTCGTCGGCGGCCAGAACATGTTCAAAGAGTTCCCGGACATGATCGGCAAGACCGGCGGCGACGAATGGCGCATTTACGGCGGCCACAGGTTCTGGAGTGCGCCCGAAGCCAAGCCGCGGACTTATTTCCCCGACAACGCGCCCGTCAACGCCGATTGGGACGGCAAAACCCTCACCCTGACTCCGCCCCCCGAGGTCGTCAACGGCATCCAGAAACAGATCGCCGTCACCATGGACCCGTCGGGCGAGGTGCGCGTCGTGCATACCATGAAGAACCTCAACCGGTGGGAGATCGAGTTGGCGCCGTGGGCGTTGAGCGTGATGGCGCAGGGCGGCCGGGCGATCCTGCCGCAAGAAAAGTTTATCCCGCACACCGAATACCTGTTGCCGGCGCGCCCGCTCGTGCTTTGGCATTACACGCAGATGGCCGACCCAAGATGGATATGGGGCAACAAATTCATCCAGTTGCGCCAGGATCCCAACGCCACTACCCCGCAGAAAGCCGGCTTGCTCAACAAGCAGGGTTGGGCCGCGTACCACCTCAACGGCGACCTGTTCGTCAAGCGCTACACGGTCGACGACAAGGGACGGTATCCCGACTTCGGCTGCAATACGGAGCTTTTCACCAACGCCGACATCCTCGAAGTCGAGACGCTCGGCCCGCTCACCAAACTAGCCCCCGACGGCGGCGCCATCGAGCATGAAGAAGTCTGGTCGCTGCACAAGGCCCAACTCACCGAAGACGAAACGTTGATCGAGCAGGTTCTGAAAGGCATCTTATAGATCTGTCCGATCCGTCCGATTTTCAAAGGAGAAACCAATGTATAACGGCCTCAACTTAAGCCTCGGCAACCTCTCCCGCCTCTCGAACGCCAAATCGAGATCGATATCCCCCGAGAATTTCAAAGGCGAAAAGGGCAAAGGCGGCATGGCCACCGAAGGCATGGGCGCGTATTGCGCCAGAGACCTCGGGCAGAAATGGAAAATCTCGCCTAGCGTCTCGATCAATTCTGGCCAGACGTTCGAGATTGCCGACATCGAAGGACCCGGCGCCATCCAGCAGATCTGGATGTCGCCCACCGGCAACTGGCGCATGACGATCCTGCGCGTCTACTACGACGGCGAGGAAACACCCAGCATCGAGACGCCGGTGGGCGATTTCTTCGGCATGGGCTGGGGCACGTATGCCCACCTTAATTCGCTGGCCGTCTGCGTCAACCCCGGCAGCGCGTTCAACTGCTACTGGGAAATGCCGTTCCGCAAGCGGTGCCGCATCACATGCGAAAACGTCGGCCCCGGCTCTATCGTCCTCTACTACCAGGTCAATTACACCCTCACCGACGTCCCCGACGACGCCGCGTATCTCCACGCGCAGTGGCGGCGCACTAACCCCCTCCCATACAAGCAGGATTACACCATCCTCGACGGCATCCGCGGCAAGGGCCACTACGTGGGAACCTACATGGCGTGGGGCGTCAACAACACCGGCTGGTGGGGCGAAGGCGAGATCAAATTCTTCATGGACGGCGACACCGAGTTCCCCACCATCTGCGGCACCGGTACCGAAGACTATTTCTGCGGCTCATACAGCTTCGATCTGGCCGGCAAATACCAGGAGTTCTCCACCCCATACGGCGGCCTGCACCAGGTCATCCGGCCCGACGGCGTCTACCAGTCCCAACAGCGGTTCGGCATGTACCGCTGGCACATCATGGACCCCATCCGGTTCGAGAAAGATTTGCGCGTCACCATACAGGCGCTCGGTTGGCGATCTCAGGGCCGCTATCTGCCCCTCCAGGACGACATCGCCTCCGTCGCGTTCTGGTATCAGGCCGAGCCCCACGCGCCATTCCCCCCCATCCCCGGCCCCGACGAGTTGGAAGTAATTTAAAGGACCGCCTGCGATTAGGCGTCACCACAAAACTAAGTTCACGAAGCACGGGATTTGGCACGAACAAACCGCGGTGAAAACGGCCCAAGGTACAGAACTTACTGTGGTGACCCTTAGCGGTACCCGCCGCGGCCGCCACCCGGTCTCGGAGGGCGTTTCTCGGCCTGCGGCCTCGCTTCGTTGACCCGTAACTCGCGGCCCTGCACGTCTTTACCGTTCATGCCCTCGATGGCCGCACTGGCCTCGGACGCTTCAGGCATTTCCACAAACGCAAAACCCCGAGACCGGTTCGTCACCTTGTCCATGATGATCTGGACGTTGTCGACACGCCCGAAAGGCTCAAAAGCTTCCCGCAAGTCGGCTTCTGTCGTCCGATAGCTCAAATTACCCACATAGATCTGCATCGTCTCATCCTCTCCTGTCGCCCATGTGAAAATGCCCGGAACAAATGCGATTGGCAACTATCGTGACTGCGCCGCACCGCCTCTGGCCCAAGAACCAAAATCAGAATACCTTGAATCATGCGAAATATTCAACAAAAAACCGTCTCGGTTACCTGCCCGCATCAACAGCCGGGCGGACATAGATGTTCCGAAACCAGACCTCGCCGCCATGGTCCTGGAGCATCAGGTGTCCGTCGAGCGGCAGATCGGCAAACGCCACCTTAAACTTCCCGACTGGCTCCTTTAGATAACCAAAATCCGTATCGATAACTTTCCAGCCGTTGACAAAAACCACGAGCCCCTTGCCGTGAACGTGGATGTCGAACGAGTTCCACTGCCCGTGCGGCATGGTGACATTGAACATGGGCGTGACGACATCGTAGGCGGCGCCGGTGCCGTGGCTCGAGGGCCGCCGACCGTAATCGTCAAGGATCTGAATTTCAAACCCGCGGTACACCGGGTCGTTGGGCGTGGCGCGCAGGAATAAGCCGCTGTTGGCGCCCCGGGCCGTTTTGAACTCGAGGTGGACGTCGAAATCCTGGAACCGCTCGGACATGTAGCCAACGTAACGCAGCGGGTAGATTGTGCGCCCGTAGATGTGGAGCATCCCGTCGCGAATCTCGAAGATGTCTTTATCGTCGGTGGCGTTGCGCCAGTTCCCCGCGTGCGCCTCGTCGAGCAGGTTGATCCAACTCGCCCCCTCGGGCGGCCCCGTCGGCCGGCCAACCGGACGCGGCCCGCGCATCCAGCCTCGTACACCGGCCCCCGCCAGCACGGCCACGACCGCCAAGCCCGCAACAATCCATTTCAATCGCCGCATGGTTCCGTTCCAGGCCCGCCTCGGCGGGCTCCCGGCCGTCTCCGGCCACCGGCCACCGGCCACCGGCCACCGTCCACCTCTACTCTATTTCAGCCCCAGCACGTCCTGCATGTCGTACAGGCCCGGCGGCGCCGTCATGGCAAACCGGGCCGCACGCAACGCGCCCCGCGCAAAGTTGTCGCGGTTATGCGCCTTGTGCGTCAGCTCGATGCGTTCGCCGCGCCCGATGAAACTCACCGTGTGCTCGCCCACGACGTCCCCGCCGCGGATCGCGTGCATGCCGATCTGGCGCGACGGCCGTTCGCCCACCATCCCGTGACGCCCGTGAACCGCGTCCTTTTCATAATCGAGCCCGAGCGCCGCCGCCGCCAGTTCGGCCAGCCGTACCGCCGTTCCGCTCGGGCTGTCCTTCTTCAGGTTGTGATGGACCTCGGTGATCTCGACGTTGTAGTCCAACCCCAGGATGCCCGCCACTTCCCCCGTCAATTTGAACAGCAGGTTGACGCCCACGCTCATGTTCGGCGCGTACACGACCGGAATCGTGCTCGCCACCTTTCCTAACTCCTCCTTCTGCCCGGCATCGAGACCCGTGGCGCCGATTACGGCCGCCTTCCGCACCGTCGCCGCGAGCCGCGCGTTGCCTACGCAAGCCGACGCGTGCGTGAAATCTATCAGCACATCCGCGCCCGCGATCTGACCCGGCGCATCGTCACTCACCACCACCGTCCGCGATTTCCCCGACTCCGCGCCAACCGTCAGCGCCATCCCCGCAAGTTCCGGCAGGTCAAACGCGCCCGCTATCTCGATGTCCGGTTCCGCCGCCGCCAACTCCAGGATCCGCCGCCCCATCCGGCCGCACGCTCCCGCCATGCAGATTTTCATTGTCTCTACTCCCGTTTTTCCCAGGATTCGTTAGTATACACGTCACCCGGTCCCGTTTAGTAGGCGCGGGCTGGAAGACCGCGCCCACGTCGCGCTAAACTCCCATCGGAAACACCCAAGGAGTCCGTCATGAGGTTATTCTCTTGCCTGCTTGCCCTGTCATGCATGCCCGCGCTTGCCCTCGAGTTCCATGTCTCCCCCGACGACGGCCCTGCCGCACTTGTCCAAGCGCGCGACGCCGTCCGCGCCGCGCGGCAGGCTGGCACGGTCGAGGACCCCGTCACGATCTGGCTGCACGGCGGCGTTTACGCCATGCCCGAAACCTTCACGCTGACCTCCGAAGACAGCGGCACGGCCAACTCGCCTGTCGCTTACAAGGCCGCGCCGGCCGAGTCGCCCCGCCTTATCGGTGGGCGGCTGATCCCGGACGCCGCGTTTCAGCCCGTGACCGGCGCGGAGCCGCGCGTTGCACCCGAGGCACGGGACTCTATCCGCTGCGCCGACCTCAAATCGATCGGCATCACCGAATACGGCACGCTACCCGACCGGTTTGAAGGCCCGCCGCCGCTCCCCGAACTGTTCGACAACGGCAAGCCGATGACGCTGGCGCGGTGGCCGAACGACGGCTGGGCGCACGTTGCCGCCGTCGTCGAGAGCGGCCCCGCACCGTGGCGAAACCACGCATCCGAGTCTCTCCCCGTGTTCGAGTACGAGGGCGACAGGCCGCTCCGCTGGAAAACGGCCCCCACCGTCTGGCTCGAAGGCTACTGGTGTTTCGACTGGAGCAGCGACACCATCCGGGTCGGCTCCATCGACACGGACCAGCGCCGCATCACGCTGGCCACGACCCACCATTACGGCCTCGGCCACGGCAACACCGGACCAAGAAGGTTTTACGCCCTCAACCTGCTCGAAGAACTCGACGCACCCGGCGAATACTACCTCGATCGAGACGACGGCCAGCTCTATTTCATCCCGCCTTCCAACGATCCCGGCGCTGAAATCATCCTGTCCACACTCGACAAACCCATCCTCGCGCTGGATGGCGCTTCCCACGTCGCCATCGAAGGGATCGCGTTCGAGGCCTGCATGGGCGACGCAATCCACGTAACCGGCGGCTCGAACGTTCTCATCGACCGGTGCATTGTCCGCAACACGGGGCAAGGCGGGATCAGCGTCAACGGCGGCGAGCGCCACACCGTCGCCCGCTGCGATGTCCACGACACCGGCGGGTTCGGGATCAGTCTTTCAGGCGGTGACAGGAAGACGCTCACGCCCTGCGGCCACGCCGCCACGGATAACCACATCTACAGGGTCTCGCGCCGGCAGCGCACCCACGCCTACCACGCCCATCTCAGCGGCGTCGGCGTCACGCTCGCCCACAACCTCATCCACGACGGCCCCCACCAGGCCATCGGCCTTTCGGGCAACGATCACATCATCGAGTTCAACGAGATCCACCACACCGGTATGGAAACCGACGATTGCGGCGCGTTCTACATGGGCCGGAACCCGTCCGAACGCGGATCGATCATCAGGTACAACTTCTGGCACCACATCGGAAGCTCCCTCGCCCACGGAAGTTGCGCCATCTATTTCGACGACGGCGACGGTGGCCAGACCGTCTTCGGCAACGTCTTCTACAAAGCTGCCGGTGGCAACTTCGGCGCCGTGTTCAGCCACGGCGGGCATGACAATGTCGTCGACAACAATATCTTTATCGAGTGCAAGCGGGCGCTCGGCCACGCACCGTGGGACGACCAGCGATGGAAAGATTACGTGGCGGCCGAACTCTGGCAGGAAAAGCTGCTCAAGGAAGTCGACATCACAAAACCCCCCTACATCGACCGGTACCCCGACCTCAAAGACTTCATGACGCCCCAAACCTGCTCCCGCCCAAGGGTTAATTACGCCAGCCGAAACATCTTCGTCGCTTGTACCTCATTCTACAACGGCAATTGGGAAATCCAGGACTGCCTCGCCACCAACGAAGATCCGGGATTTGTCAACCCCGCTGAGCTAAACTTCCAGCTCCGCGATGACTCCCCCATCTTCACCCGCATCCCCGGCTTCCACAACATACCTTTCAAGAACATAGGCCCGGCCGACTAACGAAGATCCGTCCGATCCGTCGGATCCGTCCGATCTGAATCCCAAACCCCAGACCCCAAACCCCCTTTTTTCTATTGTGCCGCCGCAGAAATTATGATACTGTCAATACTGACATCGGGGCGAACGAGGGAGGTTTTACCCCCCATTGTCATGCTTTTAAGCCACGCACTGCGTGCAAGGCTTGAATGAGCACGTGAAGTAGGGAATTTTAAAAGGAGAAACAAATAATGAAAGCGAAAAGAGGTTTTACACTGATTGAACTGCTCGTCGTCATTGCCATTATCGGTATCCTGGCGGCCATCCTGCTCCCGGCACTCGCCCGCGCCCGCGAATCCGCTCGCCGCGCGTCCTGCGCAAACAACCTCAAACAGATGGGCATCGTCTTCAAGATGTACTCAAACGAATCAAAAGGCGGCAAATTCCCGCACAAGGCACGGTTTGATCCCTCTGACATGTGTTACGTGTTCGAGCCAACCACCATATACCCTGAATACCTCAGCGATCTCAACGTCATGCTCTGTCCGTCCGATCCCGAGGGCAAGCGCGTTTTCGATCCGGGTCTCACGGGGCAGAATTGGGTGAAGGACGAGGACAGCGACCCGCCCGTCGCC
>DATKVG010000120.1:0-57678 GCA_035530195.1 Bathyarchaeia archaeon
TCCAGTCGGGCTACGCCCTCCTTCCGTCGCAGCAACTGGGAAGAAACCCAAGCCTGCCCACAACCACCCCTGGAAGCGCCCGTTTAAACCGGACACTTCTACTTTGCAGGAAACCGGACATTTCTAATTTGCGTTGACACCCGGCTTCGTCCTTCGCTCTTCGTCCTTCGCCGTTTGTAATTTGTAATTTGTAATTCGTAATTCGTCTTTTGCCCCCGTCCCTCCCCATGGTCTATCATGCCTCTCAAACCCGGAGACCCCGCGCCATGACCAACGCCATTGCCGCCACGATCCTGCTCATCCAAACCCTCGCGCTCGCCCAAACCACCTTCTACGTCTCCCCCGCGGGCAACGACGACGCCAACGGCTCCGAATCCGCACCTTTTGCCACAATCGCCCGCGCTCAAAAAGCCGCTCGCGGAACTAACGCCAAAGTCATTCTCAACTCCGGCACATACTGGCTCGACGAACCCCTCCGGTTCGGCCCCGAAGACAGCAACGTCGCCTACGAAGGCCGTGGCGACGCCATCATCAGCGGCGGCCGCCCCATCAGCGGCTGGCAGAACGCCGGCGGCTCAAAATGGACCGTCACCCTCCCCAACGTCCGCGACGGCGAATGGTACTTCCGCCAACTCTTCATGGACGGCAACCGCCTGCCCCGCGGACGTTTCCCCAACGGCGACGCCCTCCTCAAAATCGACGCCGTGTCTGAAGATCTCCGCGACATCACACTCGCCGAACCCGTCCCCACCGATCTCGCCAACAAAAACGCCGAACTCATCGTATACCACGAATGGTCCATCAGCCGCGCACCCGTCGAATCATCCGAAGGCCCCCGCGTCCGCTCGACCGTGCCCGTAGGCTGGGTCGGCCACGCACTCGTCGCCCGCCCCGGAAAAGTCGCCTACCTCGAAAACGCACCCGAATTCGTCGACCAACCCGGCGAGTGGTATCTCGACAAAACCACCGGTCTCCTCACCCTCATGCTCGCCGAAGGCGACGACCCGAACAGCCACGAACTGATCGCCCCAAAACTCGAGCAACTCGTCATCATCGAAGGCCGGCCCGACGCCAAAGTGACCGGCCTGCGGTTCTGGCGCATCACCTTCCAGCACACCGAATGGCCCCTGCCGCCCTTCGGCTACAATGGCATCCAGGCCGGCCATTACGGCACCAGCATCAAAGAAAAAACCTACGTCCTCCCCGGCGCCATCGAGCTCTTCTATGCGGCAAACTGCATCTTTGAACTGGGCTGCCGAGTCCAGCACACCGGCGCGTCCGGCATCGTCCTCGGCGCCGGATGCTCCAGCAACGTGATCGAAGCCTGCTCTCTCTCCGACATCGGCGGCAACGGCATCATGGTCGGCTGGCGCGGTAAAACAAAGCTCACAAACGCACTCGGCGAGATTTACGTCGCCGCAGGCGACTCTCACCTCGCCGCCGACTGGGCCGACCCCGCCGACGTCCCTTCCCGCAACTTGATCGCCTGCAACACGATCGATCGCGCCGCCGCCGTCAATCTTGGGTGCGTCGGCATATTCGACGCATTCGCCTCCGGCACCAGAATCGGCAGCAACCACGTGTACGACCTCCCTTACACCGGCGTCAGCATCGGGTTCCGCTGGAGCACCGAGCCCACCAGCCAGCGCGGCGCCCAGATCCACAACAACCACATCCACGACTGCATGAAAGTCCTATCCGACGGCGGCGGCATCTACACACTCGGATTCCAGCCCGGAACCATCATCAGTGGTAACGAAATCCACGACATACACCGAAGCTGGCACGCGCTCCAGGCCCCCAACAACGGGATCTTCTTCGACCAAGGTTCATCCGGAATCCACGTCGAATCAAACAAGATCTACAAAACCGCCGAATCTTCCATCCGCTTCAACCAGACATCAAAAGAAAACATGACCTGGAAGGACAACCAATTCGAGAAAGAGTAGAAGAGGATACGGGACAGATCGGTCGGATCAGTCGGATCGGTCGGATCGGACCGATGAAGTAGCGAGGACGCCGCTTCTACGCCTTCCGGTCTTCTTGAATCACTTCTTCGCGTTAGCGCATTATAGGCCCACTTGGGCCCGCCCAAACGCTACGGAAAGGAGATCTGCACTATGTCTCGCCCCCGCAACCTGTCCCGCCGCCAGTTCTTCAAACGCACCGCAGCCGCCACACTCGGCGCATCCGTATTTCCCGCCATCATCCCATCATCCGCGCTCGGCGCAGACGGCGCCGTAGCCCCCAGCAACCGGCTCGTCATGGGCTGCATCGGCCTCGGCAGCCAGGGCACCGGCAACATGCAAAACTTCCTCGGCCGCCGTGACTTCCAGATCGTCGCCGTAGCCGACGTCGACCGCGAACACCGGCTCCGGGCTAAACAACTCATCGACCGCAAATACAAAAACTCCGATTGCACCGGCTACAACGACTTCCGCGAACTACTCCAGCGCGACGACCTCGACGTAGCGTCCATCGCCGTGCCCGACCACTGGCACTCGATTCCCGCAATCGCATGCGCCCGCCGCGGCCTCGACATCTACGCCGAAAAACCCCTCTCGCTCACCATCAAAGAAGGCCGAGCCATGTGCGACGCCGTACACAAAAGCGGAATCGTATGGCAGACCGGCAGTTGGCAGCGATCCCAGAAACATTTCCGGTTCGCCTGCGAACTCGTCCGAAACGGCCGCATCGGCAAAGTCCACACCGTCAAAGTCGGCCTCCCCACCGGCCCAACAATCCAGCCTCAGCCCGAAATGCCCATACCCGACGGTTTCGACTACGACTTCTGGCTCGGCCCCGCGCCGTGGGCCCCATACACCAAAGAACGTTGCCACTGGAACTTCCGTTGGATACTCGATTACTCCGGCGGCCAGCTCACCGACTGGGCCGCACACCACTGCGACATCGCGCAGTGGGGCATGGGAACCGAATACACCGGACCCGTCGAAGTCGAAGGAAAAGGCGAATACCCCCGCGAAGGCCTCTGGAACGCCGCTACAACATACCACTTCTACTGCAAATACGCCCCCGGCGCGTCGCCCGTCGCGCCCGACGGGTTCGTCATGGATGTAGCCGACGGCTCACAAAACCGCGGCGGCGCACTCTGGGAAGGCTCTGACGGCTGGGTCTGGGTCGACCGCGGCGGTATCGACGCACACCCCAAAGAACTCCTCCAATCAAAAATCGGCGCAAACGACATCAACCTCTACAACAGCCGCGACCACACCACCAACTGGCTCGACTGCATCAAGTCCCGAGCGCTCACCATCACCCCTATCGAAGTCGCACACCGATCCATCTCTATCGCCCATCTCGGCAACATCGCCATGCGACTCGGCCGAAAAATCCGGTGGAACCCACAAACCGAATCCATGCCCGACAACCCCGAGGCCGAAAGAATGCTCATTCGCACAATGCGCGCCCCATGGCACATCTAAAATACAGGTCCGATCCGTCGGATCCGTCCGATCCGTACGATTAGAAAGGAGCTTCCAAAAATGCGCCTCCTGGCCCTCTCCCTCATCCCCATCCTTCTCTCCGCCGCCGCCGTCGCACAAACCCAAAACATCCGCGTCGCCGTCATATCCGGCGGCCACGATTTCGAAAAGGAGGAATTCCTCACGCTCTTCCGAAGCATCGCCGGAATCCAATTCCGCCTCATCGAGCAAACCGACGACGACTCCGCTTTCCTCGAAAACATCGACGGCTTCAAGTACGACGTCATCGTCCTCTACAACATGGGCCAGAACATCTCCGACAAACGCAAGGAAAACTTCATCAAACTCCTCGAAAAAGGCGTCGGGCTCGTCGTGCTCCACCACGCCATCGCCGATTTCAACGAGTGGCCCGAATACTGGAACATCATCGGCGCTCGCTACTACCTCAAAGAAATCAAAGAACCCGGCAAAGAGCATCCCCGCTCACAGTACCAGCACGGCGTCGATTTCCGTGTAAAAGTCGAAGACAAAGAGCACCCCGTCACAAACGGTATCGATGATTTCGATATCAAAGACGAAACATACAAGCTCTACGACGTCGACCCCGGAAACCACATCCTCATCACCACCGACACGCCCACCAGCCAAAAAGAAATCGGCTGGACAAAAACCTACAAAAACTCGAACGTCTGCTTCATCCAACTCGGCCACGGGGCCGACGCATACTTCAACCCAGCCTACCGCCGCCTCGTTTCCCAGGCAATCCAGTGGACGGCCAAGAAATAGAAACGTAGAAGCGGTGTCCTCGCCGCTTCGATAATCGCAACATTGCTGTTATGCCAAAGGAGGAACGATGGTCAGAATAAGCCGACGCGCCTTCATCAAATGCGCCGGCGCAGCGTCCGCGTTTGCCGATTTCCGCGAACTCCTCGCTCGCGACGATATCGACGCCGTGCAAATCGCAATGCAACCACAACGTAAACTCCGATGGGACCCAAAAATCGAGCAATTCATCGGCGACCCGCAGGCCAACGGCCTCCTTGCCCGCCCCATGGAGCCTCTGACCATGAAAAGCCACCTTTATGTCCCTTATATCCTTTAAGTCCCTTGAATTTTGCACAAGTTGAATGTTCCTCGCGAGTAACTTAGAATCCTTACCCGCGGCATCTGCCAACCTCGCACGGTGGTTGCATCGAGCTCGCGAACAAAACACCAGGTTTTCAAAGGCTTTGGGCCGAACAGATACGGTGACGAGACCCGGACATCGGGTCCCTAAGACGAACCGAAGGAGAGGAAAATGAAACGCTATCCATTCGTGCTGCTCGCTGTGTGGGCTTCCATACTTGCCCTGGCCGCCATGCCCGCATGGGCACAGGATGCCCTCGACGCCGCTTTCAAAGACGTGGCCGCATACAAATTCGGAGCCAGCCGCGAGAGCCTGACCGTCGTCGCCGACGCCGTCCGCGATTCTCAGGCCAATCCCGGCCAGCGGAAAGCGCTCGTCGAAAAACTTGTCGCCATCCTCGGTTCCGGCGCCACGCTCGAAGGCAAGGATTTCGCGTGCCGCCAGCTTTCCATCGCCGGCGGCGACGAAGCCGTGCCCGCACTCGCCAAACTCCTCACCTCACCCGACACCAGCAACATGGCCCGCTACGCACTCGAACGAATACCCGGTCCCGCCGCGGACAAAGCGCTCGTAGATGCACTCAAAGGCACATCCGGCCTCGTCCAGGTCGGCATCATCAACTCGCTCGGCATGCGCCACGCAGAATCCGCCGTCAAACCACTCGGCCAACTCGCAAAAGGTGAGGACGCTCCTGCCGCTGAGGCCGCTTGCGCCGCACTCGCTAAAATCGCCAACCCCGACGCCGTCAAAGCCCTCGACGCCGCCAAAAAGCCCGCTGGCTCTCCCTCTCACGCCGCATGGGCGGATGCCTGGCTCGCAGCCGCCGATAACGTCGCCGCGCGCGACAAAAAAGAAGCCGCAAAAATGTTCGCACAACTCGGCGATCCCGCCGAGGCCGAACAGGTGCGCGTCGCCGCGTTCGTCGGAAAAGTCAACGCGCTCGGCCCCGACGCACTGCCCGAAGTTCTCGAAGCCATGAAAGGCTCGGACCTCGCCATGCAGCGCGCCTCGAGCATATTCGTCCGCAAGCTCGAAGGTGCCAACGCCACGGCCGCATTCGCCGGCCTAATAGGCTCACTCCCCGCCGACGGCCAGATCCTCCTCCTTGCCGCGCTCAGCGACCGCGCCGATCCCGCCGCGCTGCCCGCCGCCATCGAAGCCGCCGCAAGCGCCGACGTGACGGTCCGCACCGCCGCGTTCGCCGCCATGGCCAAACTCGGCAACGCTTCCGTCGTACCCGTCCTCGCAAAAGCCGCCGCGGCCGGCGAAAGACCCGAGCAGGAAGCCGCGCGGCTCACGCTCGACACACTCAAAGGCGCAGATATCGACCCCGCTATGGCCGCAGCCATGACGTCCGCCGATGACGCTCAGAAAGCCGAAATCGCACGAAGCCTCGCCGCACGCAACGCCACATCAGCCGTACCTGTACTTCTCGCGGCCGCCGGCTCCGGGTCTGAAAACGTTCAGAAAGAATCGTTCAAAGCCCTATCCGAACTCGCAGCCGAAACCAACCTGCCCGCACTCGTCGACCTCCTCGTCAAAACCAAGGCCGAAACGCCACGGCGCGAAGCCGAAAAAGCCGTCGCCGCCGTCGCTAAACGCGGCCCAGACGAATCCAAACGCGCAGCCGCCGTGCTCGCCGTACTCGGTTCCGTCAAAGACGCTCAGGCACTCGCTTCCCTCTACAACACACTTGCCCTCATCGGCGACGACAACGGCCTCGCGCCACTCCGCGACGCCGTCAAAAACGCTAAGCCCGCCGTAAAGGACGCCGCGGTCCGCGCTCTCACTTCATGGCCAACCCCCTCCGCACTCGACGATGCACTCGCTATCACCAAGTCCACCAAAAACGATACGCACCGCGTGCTCGCCCTCCGCGGACTCCTCCGCATGCTCGAACTGAAAAAAGATCGCCCCGCCAAGGACTCCGTCGAATACCTGGCCGTCGCGCTCAAGGCCGCAAAGAGCCCCGACGAAAAGAAAATGGTCATTGGCGGGCTGGCAAACGTCAGCGGCCCCGCCGCCATGAAGCTCGTCGAGCCGTTCCTCAAAAACGACGACCTCAAGCAGGAAGCCGCACTCGCCGCACAGAAAATATTCAAGGGCATGTGCACCGCTTCCGCGTCCTCAAACAGCGGCGAGGCAGCCGACGCCATCGACAGCAACATGGAAAGCCGATGGAGTTCCGGTGAAGCGCAGAAACCCGGACAGTGGTTCGCCATCGACATGGCCGCCTCCTACACCATCAGCGCCGTCGCACTCGAATGCGCAAGAAACTCACGCGACTACGCGCGCGGGTACCAGGTCTTCGTCTCCAACGACAACCAGAACTGGGGCAATCCCGTCGCCGAAGGTAAAGGCGAAGGCGTATCAATCAAGATCGACATCAAGCCAACCGCCGGCCGATACCTGAAAATCGTCCAAACCGATACCGCCGAAAACAACTGGTCCATCAACGAAGTGAAAATAGATTTCAAATAACATCGGTCCGATCCGTCTGATCCGTCCGATCGGTCCTATGCCCGGAGATCCTAAAATGCGCCTCACTTGCATCGCCGTCCTCGCCATCCTCGCCTGCGCCGCCCTCGCACAGCAGCCGCCCGAAGGCTTTGTCCCGCTCTTCAACGGCAAAGACCTCTCCGGCTGGAAAGGCCTCGTCGGAAACCCCGAAACCCGCGCTAAAATGTCACCCGAACAGCTCGCCGCCGAACAAGCTAAAGCCGACGAAGCCATGCGCGCACACTGGAAAGCCGAAGACGGCATTATCGTCTTCGACGGAAAAGGCGACAGTCTCTGCACCGCCAAAGACTACGCCAATTTCGAATTGCTCGTCGACTGGAAAATCCTGCCCGAAGGCGACAGCGGCATCTACCTCCGCGGCTCGCCGCAAGTACAGATTTGGGATACCGCAAAATGGCCCGAAGGGTCCGGCGGCCTCTACAACAACAAGAAAAACCCCAGCAAACCATCAAAATGCGCCGACAAGCCCATCGGCGAATGGAACTCGTTCCGCATAAAAATGATCGGCGACCGCGTGTCCGTTTGGCTCAACGACCAACTCGTCGTCGACAACGTCGTCATGGAAAACTACTGGGATTACGGCAAGCCCATCTATCCGTCCGGCCAAATCGAACTGCAAAACCACGGAAACACCCTTTATTTCCGCAACATCTACATCAAGGAGCTGCCCGCGGCCGATGCACCACAATCGAAGTAGCGCACGGCTCTCGCGCCGCGGGTTCCTCAAATCCGCCGCGGCCGCCGTCGCGTTCCCCAACATCATCCCGGGGTCCGTCCTCGGGCTCAACGGCGCCGTCGCGCCCAGCAACCGAATCGTCATGGCGTCCATCGGCGTCAACGGGATGGGCACCGCCGACATGCAGGCATTCCTCGGGTGTCCCGACGCGCAAGTCGTCGCCGTCTGCGACGTCGAACGCGCACACCGAGAACGTGCTCGATCCATCGTCGAAGAACACTATGGCGCTAAAGGATGCGACGTCTACAACGACTTCCGCGACGTCATCGCGCGCCCCGACGTCGACGCCGTTAACATCGGCACGCCCGACCACTGGCATGTCCTCATCTCCATCGCCGCAGCAAAATCCGGCAAAGACATCTACTGCGAAAAACCACTCTCAAAAACCATCGCCGAAGGTCGCGCGCTTTGCAACGCCATCAAAAAATACGGGCGCGTGTTCCAAACCGGCACACAACTACGCTCAACAAACAACGTCCGCTACGCATGCGAACTCGTACAAAACGGGCGAATCGGAAGAATACACACCATCCGCACATTCGTTCCCGTCGGCCCAACAAATCCCCTCGAACCCGAGCTGCCCGTTCCCGACGGGCTCGACTACGACATGTGGCTCGGCCCCGCGCCGTTCCGGCCCTACACACCCAAGCGCGTCCACTTCAGTTTCCGATACTTCTCCGACTACGCCGGCGGTACCATGACCGACCTCGGCGCACACGACAACGACATCGCTCAGTGGGGAAACGGCTCCCAACTCACCGGGCCCGTCGAAATAGATGGCCAAGGCGAGTTCCCACGCGACGGGCTCTACGATACCTGCATGAAGTTTAAAGTCACATACACCTGCAAAAACGGCGTCAAAATCATCTGCTCGACCGACCCCAACCCGCAGGGTGTCGGTGTAAGGTTCGAAGGCTCCGAAGGCTGGATATACGTCCGCTCAGACATCGACGCAGACCCAAAATCCGTACTAACCTCGAGCATCGGCCCAAACGATATCCACCTCTACAACAGCCTCAACCACCAGCAAAACTTCCTCGACTGCGTTAAATCACGCGCAAAAACCATCGCGCAAGAAGAAATCGGGCACCGCTCCGTATCCATATGCCACCTCGGAAACATCGCCCTCAAACTACAAAGAAAATTAAGCTGGAACCCCGACCTCGAGCAGTTCACAAACGACGAAGAAGCAAACCGGATGCTCCTAAGCCCCATGCGGGCCCCATGGCGCCTCACATGAAAACCCTTCCTGATTCTCCTTCTGTCCGTCGTCATTTGTCCTTTGTAATTTGTAATTTGTCCTTTAAACCGGAGGTTTAGCCCAAAATGGCCGCAAATCGCTCGACACGCCGCGATTTCCTCAAGAAATCCGCCGCCGCAACGCTCGGCGCCGTCGCCTTCCCCTACATCATCCCATCCAGCGCACTCGGAGCAGACGGTGCCGTCGCCCCATCCAACCGACTCGTCATGGCCACCATCGGAACCGGCGGACAGGGTACAGGCAACATGCGACAGTTCCTCGCGCAGCCCGACGTACAAATGGTCGCCGTGTGCGACGTCGACCTTGCCCACCGAACCCAGGCCAAAAAAATCGTCGACTCCAACTACAAAAACTCCGACTGCGCATCTTACAACGACTTCCGCGAAATCGTCGCGCGCAACGACATCGACGCCGTCTGCGTAGCCACGCCCGATTTCTGGCATTCCATCATCACCATCGCACTCGCACACAGCGGAAAAGACATCTACTGCGAAAAACCCCTCGCAAACACCATCGCCGAAAGCCGAGCCGCACTCAACGCCGTCAACAAATACGGCCGCGTCCTCCAGACCGGCAGCCACGAACGATCCCGGGACAACGCTCGATACGCATGCGAACTCGTACGAAACGGTCGTATCGGAAAACTACACACCATCGCTATCCATCTCCCCTGGGATGGACGAGACCTCAGCTATCGGCCCGAACCTATGCCCGTGCCCGCAGGGTTCGACTACGACATGTGGCTTGGCCACACACCATGGGCGCCCTACACCGAAAAACGATGCCACTTCTTCTTCCGCTACATCCTCGAATACTCCGGCGGCGAAGTCACCGACCGCGGCGCTCACGTCATCGACATCGGACAGCTCGGCAACAACACCGACCACACAGGACCCGTCGAAATATCCGGAAAAGGCGAATTCATCCGTGACAGCCTGTTCGACTGCGCTACCAAATACCAGTTCGACTTCACCTACGCCAACGGCGTCAAAATGAAATGCACCGACGAATGGCCGCGCGGCCTCCGATTCGAAGGCGACGACGGCTGGGTATTCATCCACATCCACGGCGGCGAACTCGAAGCCAGCAAACCAAGCCTCCTACAGGAAAAAATCGGGCCCGAAGAAGTCCACCTCGGCAGAAGCCCCGGCCATCACCGCGACTTCCTCAACTGCGTAAAATCACGAAACCAACCCATGGCCCGCGCAGAAGTCGGGCACCACTCCGCTACCATGTGCCACCTCGCTAACATCGCCATGCTCACCGGCCGCACACTCAAATGGGACCCCGAAAAAGAAATCATCACAAACGACGAAGAAGCAAACAAAATGACCGCCCGCGCAATGCGCGCACCATGGAAACTAACCTAAGCGAAAAACGGGTGTCTGTCCCCGCTTTTCCCCAAGTTGAATCACAGTCGATCAATCATAGGTCCCATAGGCCCCATTTGTCGCAACGTTGCACGTCGCACTAAAAAAACAGGAGATCGCAAAATGAAACCGCTACTCGTAACAACCGCCGCTACCCTCATCCTCGCCACCGGCGTCTCATTCGCACAACCCGCCGGCACGCCGAACGCCGAAAAACTCGGATGGCGGCTCGCATGCCAGGCCTACTCATTCAACCACTTCACCTTCTTCGAGGCCGTCGACAAAACCGCCGCCACCGGCTGCAAATACATCGAAGCATACCCCGGCCAGAAACTCAGCCCCGAAAAACCTGACGTCGTATTCAACCACAACGCACCACAAGACGTGCTCGACGCCGTCAAGGCCAAGCTCGCCGCCGCCGGCGTCACACTCGTCAACTACGGCGTCGTTGAACTGACCGCAAACGAAGCCGAAGACCGCAAAGTGTTTGACTTCGCCAAAAAAATGGGCATCGAAACAATCGTTTCCGAACCCGCCCCAGGAGACATGGATACCGTCCAGAAACTCGTCAAGGAATACGGCATCCCCGTCGCCATTCACAACCACCCCAAACCCACCAAATACTGGGATCCCGCGCGCGTCCTCGCCGCCGTCGAGGGACGCCAAGGCATCGGCTCATGCGCGGACACCGGACACTGGATGCGTTCCGGCGTAAACCCCCTCCAGGCACTCCAGATGCTCAACGGTAAAATCGTATCCTTCCACCTCAAAGACCTCAACGAAGCCAGCAAAGACGCCCACGACGTCGTTTGGGGAACCGGCAAGGCCGACGTGAAAGCGCTCCTCGCCGAAATGAAAAAACAAGGGTTCAAAGGCGTTTTCTCGATCGAATACGAATACAACTGGGACAACTCCGTACCCGATATCACCCAATGCGTCGCCGCATTCGACCAGTTCGCCGCCGAACTGCAGAAATAACCTCGTAGACGCCGTATGGGTCCGATCGGTCCGATCCGTCCGATCTGTCCTTCGGGTCCCTTGGATCATTCGGGCGCCCCGCTTGTGCTTTTCGCAAGTGTCTCATAGGTCCCATCCGTCTCATAGGTCCCATTGGTCCCATTGGCCCGCTTGAGCCCAATCCACCATTTGTTGTATAGTTTATGTGGTTCTCGGAGAAGCTCCGCAACGCATAGGTGATGTTATGAAAAAGAAGCAAAAGAAAAGTTCCGGTCTCAATAAAAACCACCCCGGTACCACCCGCCGAGGGTTCCTCGCTACCACCGCAGCCGGTGCCGGCCTGTTCCTCGTAGGCAAGGCCGCCGCACAAGACGCCGCCGCACCCCCGCCGCCGGTCGAACCCGCGCCCGCCGTCCCTGCCGCCGAAGCCGCACCGGCCCCTGCGCCCGCGCCCGCACCCGCCATCATCGAGCGCACGCCCGACACACTTAACATCGCCATCATCGGCACCGGCGCCGAAGGCCAGGTCCTCCTCGAGGCCATGTCCAAGATACCCGGCCTCCGGTTCAAAGCCGTATGCGACATCTGGCAGAAGTACAACCAAAAAATCGGTGTCGGCCGCCTCAAAAAAACCGGACACATCGTCAACGCCTACGAAGACTACCGAGAAATGCTCGACAACGAAAAAGACCTCGACGCCGTCGTCATCGCCACACCCGATTTCGTACACGCCGAGCACGCCATCGCATGCATGAAGGCCGGACTACACGTATACTGCGAAAAAGAAATGTCCAACAGCCTCGAAAAAGCACGGCAGATGGTTCTCGCCTCCCGCGAAACCGGCAAGCTGCTCCAGATCGGGCACCAGCGACGAAGCAACCCACGCTACCACCACGCCATCAACCGCGTGCTCCACGAGCAGAAACTCATCGGCCGCCTCACCCAGGGGTTCGCCCAGTGGAACAGAGCCAAGAGCGTAGACCTCGGCTTCCCCAAGAATGCCCCAATCCCCCCCGAAACCCTCGAAAAATACGGCTACGAGTCCATGGACCATTTCCGCAACTGGCGGTGGTATAAAAAGTACGGCGGCGGCCCCATCGTCGACCTCGGCAGCCACCAGATCGACATTTTCACGTGGGTTTACGAGACCACTCCGAAATCCGTCATCGCATGCGGCGGCATCGACTTCTACACGCACCACGAGTGGTACGACAACGTTATGGCCATCTTCGACTACGACAGCCCCGACGGCACCACTCGAGCCTTCTACCAAGTACTCACAACCACCAGCAACGGCGGCTTCTACGAAAGCTTCAGCGGCGAATTCGGTACACTCGTCATCTCCGAAGTACCGCCTCGCGGCGACCATGTGTTCCGGGAACAAATCGCGCCCGAATGGGACCAATACGCCAAGCAGGGCCTCATCCTGATGCCCGACGAGCCCGCCAGCCAGAAAGCCAAGACGCGAAATACCGTCATCGACACGCGCGTCTCACCCGAACCCGACAAGTGGATTCTCCCCGTCATACTCAACAAGCCCGCTCACCAGCCGCATCTCGAGAACTTCTTCGACGCCATCCGAAACGGCGTGCCGCTCAATTGCCCTGGCGAAATCGGGTACGAAACCGCCGTCGCCGTGCTCAAGGTCAACGACGCCGTCGAAGCCGGGCAGAAGCTTCACTTCCAGCCTCAGGAGTTCCTCGTGTGAAAAACGTAGTGGTGGGAACATTAGTCGTTGCAGTGGTGGCGGCGGGAGCAGCGGGAGCAGCCGAATACAAGGGGCCTCGAAAGTCTACCGTTACCGACGGCAGCCTCTCGGGCGCCGCACACCTCATTCCGCTGTTCACCGACGAATGGGAAAAAATACTCCCCACCGATCGACCCGCAAAACCGTTCTCCTCAAAAATGACCTGCGGCGATTGCCACAACTACCTAACCGTCGCCGGCGGCTGGCACTTCAACTCCTCGACCGGCATGGCCGACCCCGGACGCCTCGGCGAACCTTGGATACTCGCCGACGATTGGACCGGCACCCAGATCCCCATCTCATACCGCGGCTGGCCCGACATCTGGAAACCCGAAGACCTCGGTATCACCCAGTGGGAATTCGTCAAACGGTTCGGCCACCACCTGCCCGGCGGCGACATGGCCGACAAAGAAGACGATCCCATCGACCCCGACGCACGCTGGGAAATCTCCGGCCACGTCGACGCCAACTGCCTCGCCTGCCACAACGCCGCACCCGAACAGAATCCTACCGAATGGACCCTCCAGCTCGGCCGCGAAAACTTCAAATGGGCCGCTACCGCCTCGAGCGGGCTCGCTACCGTCCGCTACATGGCCGCAAACCTCCCCGTCTGGTTCGACCCCTACATTGGAAACCCCGACAACTCTTGGGCCGCGCCTCCCAGGGTCGATTACAACCCCGCTAAGTTCGATGCCAAAAGGCTCGTATTCTTCAACGTCACCAAAAAACCGCCCGCCCAGCGATGCTACTACTGCCACTCCACAGCCCCCGCGCAACTCGACGAGGCCACGTTCTGGCACAACGACCAGGACGTACACCTCGCCGCAGGCCTCACCTGCACCGACTGCCACCGAAACGGCATCGACCACAACATCGTCCGCGGGTATGAAGGCGAACCCGGCGTCTCCACCGAACTCTCCTGCAAAGGCTGCCACCTCGGCGAAAAGGCCGGCCTCGGAGGCCGGATGGGCGCGCCACGCCCGCTCCACAAAAACCTCCCGCCGGTTCATCTCGAAAAAATCGCCTGCACCGCATGCCACTCCACACCCGTCGACGGTTTCGAGCCCGAGCGCGTAAAAACCGCTCGCGCAAACCGCCTCGGCATCCACGGCGCCGCACGATGGGACACCGAACTCCCCTACATCCAGGCCCCCGTTTACGTCCGCGCCGAAAACGGCAAAATCGAGCCCCGCGAAATGATGTTCCCCGCGTTCTGGGGCGTCTTGGAAGGCTCAGCCATCAAGCCACTCCCGTTCAAAGTCGCTTCCGCCGCCGTTGATGAAGTCCGATGGGCCGCCGAAGAAGCCGCCGCAGAAGCTGCCGCCGCAGAAGCCGCTGCTGCGGAAGCCGCCGCCAAGGAGGCCGCCGAAAAAGCCGCAGTCGAAGCCGCCAAAGAAGCCGCCGCGGAGACCACCGCTCAACCTGACGACGCCGCTGCCACCACTGAAGAAGCCGCCGTGGCCCCCGAACCCGCTGACACCCCCCAGGCGGAACAACCCGCTGACGAAGAGGCCCCCGCCGAAGAACCCGAGCCCGAACCCGAGCCCGAAGTCATCATCGAGCCGCTCACCGAACAACAAATCGTCCTGGTGCTCGCCGGACTCGCAAAAACCATCGAAGGCGAGCCCGTATACGTCGCCGGCGGGAAAGCCTACAAGCTCGACGGCGAAAACCTCGCCCCCTTCGACAACCCCGCCGGCGAGCCGCGCAGTTGGGCCGTCGCACATGACGTAAAACCCGCCGCAGAAGCACTCGGCGCTAAAGGATGCACCGACTGCCACGCCGCCGAAGCGCCGTTCTTCTTCGCCAGCCTCGACCCCGCCGCACCAACGCCCATAGGCGCCCCGGCCAAACTCACAATGATCCAGTTCCAGCAACTCGACCCCGCGTTCGTCAACGCCCTCCAGGCCGGCGTATTCCTCCGCTACGTCTTCGTCGCCGTCAGCGTCGCACTGGCAATCGTTCTCGCTCTGGCACTCGCCCACTACGGGTTCACCGCCATCGAAGGGCTCGCCCGAATCATCGTTTCCACCCACTCCAGGCAAAACCGATGAGCCCACGGAAGGAACCAATATGTTCAAACTCATCACGCTGATAGGCATCGGGGCCACACTCCTCGCCATCGCCGCGCACTTCGCAATCTTCGGCCCCAAACGAACAAACAACAAAGTCCGGCGATCCGTACGCCGGTTCGGCGCGCTCGAAATCCTCGTACACGCGCTCACCGTACTGGCATTCCTCGTTCTCGCCGCCACCGGACTCTGGGCCATAGTCAACGGCCAACCCCTCCGCGCAAACCTCTGGTTCCTTCACGTCATCCTCGGCCCCGCCTTCATCCTGGGCCTCACCGTACTGATCCTCTCATGGGCCCGCGACTGCGCCTTCGAACCATGCGACTGGCAGTGGGCAAAACGGTTTGGCGGATACCTCTGGGGCGACAAACACGCACCCGCCACACGCTTTAACGCCGGCCAGAAAGGTTACTTCTGGGCCGTCGGCGCCCTCGCACTCGTCACACTCGTCACCGGGTTCGGCCGCGTCGTGCCCGTCCTCGGCACCACCGGCCAGGATCTCCTCCTCTGGGGGCACCGCCTCGGCGCGCTCGCGTTCATCCTCGCCGGCATCGCCCACCTCTACCTCGGCACACTCGCAAACCCCGGCACTCTCACCGCAATGATTACAGGAAAAGTGACTCCACAATGGGCCGAAGACCATCACCCGCTGTGGGTTACGGATACAACGGCCGGCCCAATCCGCGGCCAAAAATCGTTTGAACAAAAATAGTCGATTTTCAGTCTATTAATACGAAGGCCGGAAAACCGGCCCCCAAGGAGAAGGAAATGAACACCAGAAGTGCAGGCATTTTCGCCGTTTTAGCAGCCATGGCCATCGTCTTCGCCGCCCAATGGGCCGTCGCACAGGATCAGGAAGAACTCAAGCTCGACCTGCCCAAGCCCATGTTCGTCGGAACACCCAAAAACATCATCTCCGACAACCTCGACCCCGACACCGGGAAAAAACGACCCGCATTCATGGTCCCCAAAGGCCTCACTAACCTCGCCACGGAAAAACCCGTTTCCGCTAGCGACGAAGAACCCATCATCGGTGAACTCGAAATGCTCACCGACGCCGACAAAGAAGGCGCCGACGGCAGTTTCGTCGAATTCGGGCCCGGCGTACAGTGGGTCCAGATCGACCTCGGCGCAACACACGAAATCTTCGCCGTCGTCGCGTGGCACTACCACTCCCAGGCCCGCCTATACCGCGACGTCATCGCACGCGTCTCCGACGACAAAGACTTCATCAAGTACACCGAAATCTTCAACAACGACCACGACAACTCCGCCAAGCTCGGCATCGGCAAAAACTTCGACTACATCGAAACCAACGAAGGCAAACTCATGGACGCCAAAGGCGCAAAAGGCCGGTACGTCCGCCTTTACTCGAACGGCAACACCTCAAACGACATGAACCACATGATCGAAGTCGAAGTCTGGGGCCGCCCCGCAAAGTAGCAACCCCCTCCAAAAATCCCTCGGGCCGCGCTCACCCCGCGGCCCAACCTTTTTTTGTCCCCCCGGAAAAGGTAAACTTCTATAGGTCCTATTAAAGGTTAGAGTCCAGTGCCCTTCTCAAGAAACAGCCGGCTCCAGGCAGCCATCCTCGTCCTCTGCGCAATCGCCGTCGCCCTGTTCTTCCGCCTCCCCCATCTCGCCGACAGGCCCATGCACTGCGACGAAGCAAACCACACGCTCAAAGCCGGCATACTCATCGAATCCGGCCAATACCAATACGACCCTTCCGATTTCCACGGGCCCACAATCTACTACTTTGCACTCCCCGTCGTCTGGCTCACCGGCGCATCCACCCTCGCCGACACCTCCGAAACCACGTTCCGAATCGTCACCGTAGCGTTCGGCGTAGCACTCATCGCCGCCCTCATCCTCATCGCCGACGGACTCGGATCCTGGCCCGTCGCCGTCGCCGCCGTTCTCACCGCCGTCTCCCCCGCCATGGTCTTCTACAGCCGCTACTACATCCAGGAAATCCTACTCGTATTCTTCACCTTCATCGCCATCGCCTCCATCTGGCGATACTCCAGATCCCCCCGACTCCCCTGGCTCATCGCCGCTGGCGTCTCCATCGGCCTCATGCAGGCCACAAAAGAAACCAGCGTACTCGCCTACGCCGCAATGATATCCGGCCTCGCCGCCGTCGCACTCACCCGCTCCCGCGACACCCGCACCCCATTCTTCGCCACCGTCAAAGCCTGGCACATCGCCGCCGCCGCAATCGCCGCCATCGCCGTCTGCTCGATATTCATCACTGGCTTCTTCACCAACCCCCGCGCGCTCCCTGACGTTGCACTCACCTACCTCTCCTACTTCAAACGGGCCGACGGCGCCGGCCTCCACGACCACCCCTGGTACTACTACCTCCACACACTCCTCTACACCAAACTCGGACCCGGGCCCTGGTGGAGCGAAGCACTCATCCTCCTGCTCGCCGCGATCGGCATCATCGCCGCATTCTTCAAAAAAACTATAGCCGGCGCCAACATCCAGCTCGTCCGGTTCCTCGCCGTATACACCGTCGTCCTCACCATCCTCTACGCACTCATCCCATACAAAACCCCATGGTGCATGCTCGGGTTCCTCCACGGAATGATACTCATGGCCGGCATCGGCGCCGTCGTACTCATCCAGACCCTCAAATACCGCCCCCTACAGGCCGCCGCAATCGCCGCGCTTGCTCTCAGCATCGCCCACCTCGCCCAACAAACCACCCGCGCAATCGGCGACTACAAGGCCGACACACGAAACCCGTACGTCTACGCACACACCTCATCCGACTTTCTCCGGCTTGCAAACCGTTTCGAACAACTCGCCAACGTCTCCCCCAAAGGACACAGCCTCCTCATCAAAGTCATGACGCCCGACTACTGGCCGCTCCCCTGGTACCTTCGAAAATTCAACCGCGTCGGATACTGGAACGCACCCACAAAAGACCCCGACGCCGCCGTCATCGTCACCTCCACCGAACTCGAACCACAGGTCAAATCCCTCCTCCACGGCCCCTACCAAGTCGAACACTACGGCCTACGCCCAGAAGTCCTCATCACCGTATTCATCCAACAAAACCTCTGGCAATCCTTCCTCGCCACACAAGGATCCCCATGACAATCTCCGCCAAACCTCTTGTGCCTCCTGTGGTCAATCCACAATCCCCAATCCCTTTTCCCACTCGCCCTCTTCCTCCAAATCGCTCTATCCGTCCGATCCGTCCCGTTCTTTCTCCAGTCTGCGGTCTCCACTCTCCTTTGTCCTTTGTCCTTTGTCCTTTGTCCTTCATGAGGTGACTCATGCCCCACCACACCTTCAAACACGAAGCCATGCTCTCCCCCTGGCAGATCCTCATCTCCGCCGAAGACCCAACCTACGCCGCACAGGCCGCCGCCGCCGCGTTCGCCGAAGTCGACCTCATCGAAGGCACACTCAGCCGGTTTATCGACACCAGCGACGCCGCACGAATAAACGCCGCACCCGCCGGAACAACCGTCAGGGTCGGCGAACACGCTATCGAATGCCTCAAAACCGCCGCACGACTCTCCGATGCCACCGGCGGCGTATTCGACGTCACCATCGGACCCCTCATCCGCGTCTGGAGAAACCCCGACAAATCACCACGAACACCGTCCCCCGAAGATCTCGCTGCCGCCCGCGCCCGGGTCGGAATGAACCTCCTCGAAATCGACCAAACCGCCATGACCGTCCGCACAAAAGTCGACGGCGTCAACGTCGACCTCGGCGGCATCGGAAAAGGCTACGGCGCCGACCGCGCAGCCGATGTACTCCGCGACTGGGGAATCCAGCGCGCGCTCGTCAGCGCCGGTACCAGTACCGTACTCGCCATCGACGCGCCCGAAGGCGAAGAAGGATGGCCTATCGCCGTCGGCGGCGTTGGCGCCGAGCCCGAAGCCCCCTACACACTCGCACTCCGCAACGGCTCACTCAGCGGGTCCGGCGTATACGCAAAAGGAAGCCACATCATCGACCCACACACCGGCAAACCCGTCGAAAACCGGCTCGCCGCATGGTCCCTCGCCACCACCGGCGCGGAAGCCGACGCGCTCTCCACCGCATTCATGATTATGACGCCCGAAAAAATCCAAGCCTACACAACCGCACACACCGACACCTCCGCCATGATCGCCGAAAAACAATACAACCAAATCCGCCGCCAAAAATTCGGCCCCTGGCCCGGTCTCAAAGACACCGTCTAACCTATGTCTCTTTTTTCGTCCCATCGTCTCCAACCCTCCCGCCACACACATAGGTCCTATTCGTCCTATAGGTCCCATTCGTCCCATTTCTCTTTGTGCTCTTTGTGTTCTTTTGTGGCAAAAAGTTCTCTAGCCTTTCTCCTCGCCGCTGCCTTTTCCGCCTCCGCCCCCGCCCAACTCGCCGGCATCCTACGCGCCCCATTCCCCGGCCACGACCCCGCCGTCGCCGACACACTACAAGCCGCACTCACTCGAGCCGGCTACCAAACCACCGATCTCGACGCCGCAGTCTTCTGCAACCCCGACCGTCTTGCCGTGCTCGATCTCCTCGCCATACCCAACGCCGCCGCCCTCCCCGCCGACTCCGTCCAACCCATCGAAACGTTCCTCCGCGCCGGCGGCGACATCATCGCGCTCAACACACCCATCTGGCGCACACTCCTCATCAACATCGATGGCCAGTGGATATCCCGCGACCAATACGCACGCCAAAACGCCGCCACGCTCCCCGACAACCTCCTCTTCGATTTCGCTCCCGGCTCGACCGACGCATGGCTCCGCTCGACCAGCGAAACCAACACACAAGCCACATACGAAACCGTACCCGAAGGCCCAGCCCAATCCCGCCGCTCCCTCCACATCCAACTCAACTCATATCGCGGCTGGGACACATTTGGACCCGAGTCCCTCGACTCCCCATTCCTTCCCGGCCACACGCTCACCGTATTCGCCGCAAAAGGCGGACCCGACACACACCGCCTCGCCATCGAATGGCGCGAAAAAGACGGATGCAGGTGGATTGCCACCGTCCCACTCACCACCGAATGGCGCCAATACGCACTCGCTCCCGAAGACTTCAAGTTCTGGGAAAGCAACCCCGCACGCCAAAACGACACATTCAACCCCGCTAACGCCGCCTCAATGACAGTCGGACTCGCAACCACACACACCGGACCCGGCGGACTCTCTCAAGAGTACTGGCTCGCCAACTTCGGAACCACCCAAGTCACCCCACAACTCTCTAAACTCCTAACCCAACCCACCATCCCCAAACTCGACACCCTCGCCCCAACCTGCAAATTCTTCGACATAACCGACGCCGCCCAAGTTCAGCCTTCTCTCTATTCGTCCCATGCGTCCAATCCGACCAATCCGACCGATCCGTCCGATCTGTCCTCTTCTTCCTCCAGCCTCTCCCTCCAGCCCCGTCCCACCGCCGCCGGCTTCGACAAATCCCGCGACTGGTGCTTCATCCCCATACTCGAAGCACGCTCCCCCCAAGGCGCGGCCGCGCGCCCTCAATGGCGCGGCATCCCGGCCGCCATGACCATCCACGCCGACGGCCCATTCAAAGGCGGCCAGTGGGCCTCATTCGCCATCGACAACCCCGCTTGGTACAAATCACCCGACGCATCCAATCTCATCGGTGCCGTCGCAACAAGGATGATCCGCGGCCTACACATCATCGACGCCGGCTCAAACTTCTACACCTACTTCGACGGCCAAGAGCCAACCGTCGGATTGCGCATCGCCAACTGCGGCGCGCAACCTCAAACCGCAACCGCTCGCGTTACGGTGACGCCCCTTCAATCGCAAGGCACTCCTGCGCCCCGTCTTTTCTCGAAAGAATGGCCCATTGAACTCCCACCCGGCTGCGAAACGCGCGTAGCCGACGTGTGGCGCCCGGAATTGTGGAGCGACCTCGGCTTTCTCGTCACGGCGCAGTTGGTACACGACGGCCGCGTCATCGACGAAGTCTCCCACGACATCCACGTCTGGCGCCCCAAGCCCGACAAACATTTCATCACCGTCAAAGACGGCGACTTCATCCTCGACGGCAAACGATGGCGCGCACACGGTGTCAACTACATGCCCTCGACCGGCATCGCCGCAGAAGACGGCGCCTATTTCGAACAATGGCTGAGCGCCTGCTCGTACAGCCCCGAAGCCGTCGACTGCGACCTCGACCACGTCGTCGACCTCGGCCTCAACTCCGTCAGCATCTTCCTCTACCACCAAAACCTCCCGTCGCAAAACCTCCTCGACCTACTCCGCCGCCTCGAACTCCGCGGGCTCAAAGCAAACCTCTCACTCCGTCCCGGCACGCCCATGGATTTCGAGTGGGAAAAGATCCGCGAGATGATCCAGTACTATCGCCTCGCCCAAAACGACACCGTATTCGCATACGACCTCGCGTGGGAACCCCTCTGGATGTTCCAGGCCGACCGCCGCCGATGGGACGCCGAATGGGAAGCCTGGGTGATCGACCGATACGGAACCATCCAAAACGCCGAACGCGACTGGGAGTTCCCCATCCCGCGCGACAATCAAGGCGCCGTCACCAACCCGCCCACCGAACATACCGACGAAGACGGACCGTGGCGCCGGATGCTCGCCGCATACCGCCGGTTCCTCGACACACTCCTATACAAGCATTATAGCCGGGCCCGCGAACTCGTCCGCTCCGTCGATCCCAATCATCTCGTCAGCTTCCGAATGACCGAAGCCGGCGACCCAACCATGTCCTGGCGCGGCGTCATGCCCTACGACTTCCCATACCTCGCCGCCGCCGTCGACCTACTCGAACCCGAAGCATACGGCCGCATCGGCGACTGGGAAAAAGTCAAGCCCGGGTGGTTCGAATACGAATACGCGCGATGGGCCGCGCCCGATCTCCCCATGATGTGGGCCGAAGCCGGCGTCAGCACCTGGGACCCCGGCACGATGCGCGCTCCCGAAGACAAACTCCAGTTCCAGGCCGATTACTTCACCGACTTCTACCGCATGCTCATCTCGAGCGGCGCAGACGGCATATTCTGGTGGTGGTATCCCGGCGGGTTCCGCGCCGGCGAAAACTCCGACTACGGTATCATCAACCCCGACGGTTCCGACAGGCCCGTGTCACGCGTCATCCGCGACCACGCCCACGCCTTCATCGACGGCCCCCCCGCACGCAACATCGACACCTGGATCCAAATCGACCGCGACACACGCGCTGACGGCGTCCCCGGCATCTACAAACTCGCCGCAGACCAATTCTGGAAACTCATCGACGACGGCAAAGTTCCCGGACTCAGAACCGCCGGAACCGGAACCAACTCCGGAAACTGCCCACTCATCGCCGTCGGCAACACACCCTCCAACGGCGCCAACCCACCCAAATATCTCGACGCCTGGTTTGACGACGTCGAACCAAACCCCGACGGCACGACCCGCATCCGCGTTACAAACCTCGGCGAAGCACTCTGGCTCGCACAAGGTCCCGGCGCCGTCTACCTCAGCGCCCGCTCCGAAACCCAAACTACAAAGTTCCCCCTCCCCCAAGACGTACCCCCACGAAAAACCGCCTCATTCAACATCACCCTCCCCCCCGGACAGGTTCAACTACGCATCGAATGCCCCCGCACCCCCTTCGGCCCAACACAAAACCTAAACCCCAACTGACCCCGTCATGATGTCCCCCGGAAAAACGGGGACTGACTCGATTTTTTCGGCAGTTTGAAAAAAGCGTGTCTGTCCCCGCTTTTCCGGCTCTTTCATGGGGTGTCCCACTTTTCGCCCCATCACAACGCCCCCGGCACTTGCGTGGGGCATCCCAGACTTTTTCCCAACCGTCTCATCCCCCCGCTCAGGCTCCACTCTACATCCGTCCTTTTCCTCCCTTATGTCCTTTTCGTCCTTTGCCCAACTCCTCCAGTCCTTTTTTATCCTTCATCCTTCATCCTTCATCCTTAAGAACCCCATCCCCCATCCCCCAATTGCTCCGGCCCGCCTCCAATGATAAGCTTCCGTAGTGAAACGCAAAGGAGCCCCCTTGGCCAACTCTCAGAAAAAATACCTCATCCCGCCTCACGACGAACTCATCCACCCGTTCAAAGGCTCCCACCCGCTCTGGCTCAAAGTACTCCTCGTCCTGGCCGCCATCGTCTGCATGGTGCTCGGCTTCGTACTCTGGCTCATCCCCGTCATCACCGGCATCCCATTCTGGATCATCGGATTCATCATACTCGCCGCCGTCAGCGACAAGTTCCGAAAGCTGATCAACCGCCTCGACCACAAACTCCCCGCACGCGCACGCATCGCACTCCGCCACGCCCGCGACAGAATCCGCCGCCAAAAACAATGACCGTCGGGACGCCGCGTCTTTGTTGTGGTGCAGGCGTCCCGCCTGCACATTCGCCGCCGTCCCGCCTGCACACGGTGGGGTCGCGCTCCCGCGCGACCGTTTCCGTCTCCCCTGACCCCCGATCGGTCCTGTTCTTCTTCAGCCGCCAACCCTCGCTCGTTTGACATCGTCGCGATGCCGCGTTACCATATCGAATTCCGTTTCTTTGCAGTTCTCTGGAGAACCAATTGATGCACCCGTATAGAACGCACACCTGCGGCGAGCTCCGCAAACCCCACGCCGGACAGACCGTCCGCCTCTCCGGTTGGGTACATCGAAAACGCGACCACGGCGGCGTCATTTTCATCGACCTCCGCGACCACTACGGGCTTACCCAGGTCGTCGTCAACCCCGATAAAGAATTCTTCCCCGCCGCCGAACGCGTCCGCAACGAGAGCGTTGTCACCGTCACCGGCGCCATCGTTCCCCGCTCGGTCGATACCGTCAACCCCAACCTCCCCACCGGCGAAATCGAGCTCGTCGCCGAGGCGTTTGAAGTCGAGTCCGTCTGCGACCAACTCCCGTTCCCTGTCAACCAGGAAACGGATGCGCCCGAAGAAACACGGCTCGAGTACCGGTTCCTCGACCTCCGCCGCGACTCCATGCACGACAACATCATGCTCCGCACCCGGGCTACCACCCTCGCACGCGAACACCTCATCTCACGCGAGTTCACCGAGTTCCATACCCCCATCCTCACCAGTTCCTCGCCCGAAGGCGCCCGCGACTACCTCGTCCCCAGCAGGATCTACCCCGGCGAGTTCTACGCCCTCCCCCAGGCGCCCCAGCAGTTCAAACAACTCCTCATGGTGTCTGGGTTCGACAAATACTTCCAAATCGCACCCTGTTTCCGCGACGAAGACTCCAGGGCCGACCGAAGCCCCGGCGAGTTCTACCAAATCGATATCGAAATGTCCTACGTCACTCAAGACGACGTCTTCAGCGAGCTCGAACTCCTTATGACGCGAATGTTCAAAGATCTCTCCAACAAAAAAGTCGTCGCCGACGTCTTCCCCAGAATCCCGTTCCGCGAATCTATCGAGAAATACGGTACCGACAAGCCCGACGTCCGGTTCGGCCTCGAAATGATCGACGTCACTTCCCTGTTCGCGCAATCCGAATTCAAAGTCTTCGCCGGCGCCGCTAAATCCGGCGGGGCCGTCAAGGTCATCAACGCTCGAGGGGCCGCCGCAAACTCCCGAAAATTCTTTGACGACGCGGAAGCGTTCGCAATAGGCGAAGGCGCAAAAGGCCTCGCCTGGGTCGTCCTCCGCGACGGCGAGCTCAAAGGCCCGATCATCAAGTTCCTCACCGAATCCGAGTGCGCCGCCCTCATCGACGCCACCGGCATGCAGGACGGCGACGCCCTGTTCTTCGGCGCGGGCGACCGCGCCGCCACCAACGCCCTCATGGGCAAAGTCCGCACCTATCTCGCCGGCGCCCTCGACCTCATCGATAAAAACCTGGCCGCGTTCTGCTGGATCGTCGATTTCCCCATGTTCGAGTGGAACGAAGACGAGAAAAGAATCGATTTCTCGCACAACCCGTTCTCGATGCCCCAGGGCGGCCTCGAGGCACTCCTCAACAAAGACCCGCTCGACGTGCTCGCGTTCCAGTATGACATCGTCTGCAATGGCGTCGAGCTCTCTTCCGGCGCGATCCGAAACCACCGGCCCGACATCATGATCAAAGCGTTCGAAATCGCCGGGTACACCGAACAAACCGTCACCACCAAGTTCCCCGCACTCTGGAAAGCATTCCACTACGGAGCCCCGCCCCACGGCGGCATCGCGCCCGGGCTCGACCGAATCGTCATGCTCCTCGCCGACGAACCCAACATCCGCGAGGTCATCGCGTTCCCGCTCAACCAAAAAGCCCAGGACCTCCTCATGGGCGCACCCGGCACCGTCACCGACAAACAACTCAAAGAACTCCACATCAAAGTCGAACTCCCACCGAAAAACGGCGACTAGCGAAAAACGGGCGAAAAACCTCCAGCCTGCTTTTCTCCCCCCACGCACCTTATGCTAAACTGTCCCGAAACCGGGAGGGCCAGATCATGAAAAAGTTCCTGAAACGCGGCCTGATTGCATTCGTCGTCCTGTTCGTCATCCTGGCGGTCGCTTCGGCGTTTTACGTCCGGCCCGGCAGGGGCCCGCGTGAAACTGTCGACCTCGCCGCCGCATCCCTCCAGATTGTTGACGGCATCCGCGTCGTCCACCTCAAAGGATCGCCGTACGCCATGGGTTACCAGCACGGCGCACTCCTCAAAACCGACGTACAACGCGCCGTCGCCGGATTCGACACCCTGCTCGGCGAAGCCGCCGGCGACTTCAAGCTCACCATTGCGGGCCGGCGGGTTGCCCTGCCCCGCAAAGGGATCGAGATCATCCTCGACGTCCTCTACCGCCGCTGTTCGGCCTGGTTTCCCGAGCGGTTCGCGCGCGAGATCGAAGGCCTGGCCGACGGGGCGGCCGTCCCGCTGCAAAAAGTCAGGCGGATGCAGGTCCTTAGCGAGCTCACGGAACGTGCATGCAGCGCATTTGCCGTATGGGGCGCCGCAACGGGCAACGGCAAGCACTACCACGGCCACAACTTCGATTGGGCTATGGAATCCAAGATCCAGGACAACGCCCGCCTGTTCATCTACCAGCCTGAGGGGCTCGTCCCGTTTGCCGCGCCAGGGTACGCCGGCCTGATCGGCCATTTCTCCGGCATGAACGCCGAAAAAATCTCCATCGGCATGATCGGCGCCATCAACACCGACGGCCGGTCCACCGGCATCCCGCTCGCGCTGTTGATACGGGCGGTGCTCGAAGAATCAAAACACCTCAACGACGCGACCCGCATCATCACCACTGCACACAGGACCGTCGGCTACAACTACGTCGTCTCCGACGGCAAAGTCCCCGCCGCGCTCGCATTCGAAACCACCGCCGGTAAATGCGCCGTCTTCGCCGACAACGACCCCAAAGAAACCGTCGAATACGCCATCCCCATCGACGACGCCGTGTTCCGCGCCGACGAGGCCATGGACCAGGACGTCCGCAGAACCCAGAAATGTGCCAACGGCTGGCCCAACATGCCCTACGGCTCCAACTCCTACGACCACCGGTACAAAGGGATCGCCACGCGAATCAAGGACAGTTACGGCAAAATCGATGACGCCGTTGCACTCGACATCCTAAAAACCGTCGCCATGACCAACGCCAACATTCACGGGTTCCTCGCCAACGCCACCGACAACGTCGTCTATTATGCCCACGCCATCGGACAACAAGATGCCTCCAAACAAAACTTTGTCCGATTCGACCTCAACCAACTGATGCAACAGGGCCGGTAGCGTGGCGACTTCGCTGCAGAGGCCGACTTCGGCGAAGCCGGCCTACTTTGGCCATTCATTGCTAAGCACTGGAGAATTCACATGAAGTTCTGGTTGTTTGCGGTTTTGCTGGCGCCAGGGTTGGTTTGCGCGGATGATAATTGGCCGCAATGGCGCGGGCCAAACCAAAACGGCGTCGCCGACGCCCGGGACCTCCCTGAAACCTGGAGCAAAACCCAAAATATCGTCTGGAAAATGCCGCTGCCGTCCTGGAGCGGCTCGAGCCCGATCGTGTGGGGCGACACGGTGTTCGTGACGTCGCCGTCGACACCGACCAACGACGACGAGCGCAAAACCGGAGGCCCAAGCCTGCTCCTTCTGGCCATCTCGAAGGAAGACGGCAGGATCCTCTGGGAACGCGAGATGGACACCGGCAACAAGGTTATCTCGAAGCAGAACTTCTCCTCGCCCACGCCCGTAACCGACGGGCAGTTCGTGTGGGCGGTGACGGGGACGGGCGCCGTCGTGGCCGTGACGATGGACGGCGAGGTGGTGTGGAAGCGGAATCTCGTCGAGATGTATGGCAAGTTTGGCCAGCAGTTCGGCTACGCCTCCTCGCCGCTGCTGTACGACGGCAAGCTGATCGTGCAGGTGCTGCACGGCTTCTTCACGGACGAGCCGTCGTACGTGATGGCGTTTGACGCGGCCACGGGTGAGTTCGCGTGGCGCGTCGAGCGGCCCACCGAGGCCGTCCTCGAATCGCCCGACTCCTATGGGACGCCCACGCTGCTGCGTTACCCGGACAAGGCCGAGATCATCGTCTCGGGTGGTGATTACGTGACCGCGCACGATCCCGCAACCGGCGCAGAAGTCTGGCGGGCCGCCGGCATCAACCCAAAGAACATCGACCGCAACCGCATCATCGTCTCGCCGGTCGCCGTGGACGGGATGGTGTACGCCTGCTCGAGGAAGGCGCCGTTTCTCGCGTTTCGCGGCGGCGGCGCCGGAATCGTCACGGAAAGCCATCTGGCCTGGAAACACATGAAGGATGCGCCCGACGTCCCGACGCCGGTGTGCGACGGCAAACACGTCTACTTGTTCGATGACCGCGGCGTCGTCACCTGCCTCGACGCAAAAACAGGCGCCGTGGTCTGGGGGCCGGAACGTACCGCCAGGGGAATCGTCAGCGCATCGCCCATCCTGGCCGACGGCAAGCTGTACATCACCAATGAAGCCGGCGTCACGTCAGTCGTGGCGGCGGGCAAGTTCAAGCTGCTCGCAACCAACACGCTCCCCAGCGACGGGAAAACCCACTCGACCCTCGCCGTTTCAGGCAACCGCCTCTACCTCCGAACCCCCACCGACCTCTACTGCATTGGGAAAAAGTAGTCCTTCCAATAAAGGAGCTATTTGGCGTGCGGCAGCTTGGAGACTGTCTCAGGAAGCATTGAAGGCCCTGAAGGGGCCAGACAAGTTAGCCTGGGGCATCGCCCCAGGTTACGAGACATCTAACGAACAGCCCTGAAGGGGCGCCACAAGCTTTTTGTTACGCCCTTCCAGGGCTTGCTCTTGGTCGATCCGCTACCTGGGGCGTTGCCCCAGGCTATTATGTTTGGCCCTTTCAGGGCCATTGAGGTGCCTGCTGGAGACCTTGAGACAACCTCCAAGCTGCCGCACGCCAAATAGGCCGGCATCTTCAGGGTAGGTGATCCGTTGCATTGACGGCTGAGGGCCGACGTCGGCGGCGCCTACCATGGCTGGCGCGTTGGTTTACTTGCCAATGCAGTACAGCCTCGCAGACGTGCGGATTACGAGCCGGTCGCCCGCGATCGCGGGAGTGGCCATGCCCATATCGTCCTCGGCGAGCGGGTTGGTGTAGAGCATCTCGCTTGGGTCGGCCGCGTTGAAGACACACGTGATGCCGTCTTCGTTGAGGCAGAAGACCTTTCCGCCGTACGCCCACGGCGATGCCGTGAACGCGCGGATGTTGGGTATCCGCTTGCGTTCCGAGATCACAGCCCCGTCCAGCGCGTTGTAACACGCGAAGAAGCCCATGTCGTACAGCACGTAAAGCCGGTCATTGTACACAAGCGTGGTCGGGTTGTACGGCGCGCCCAGCGGGATAGTCCAGGCAATCCACTGGTTGGACGTCTGGCCTTCGGCGAGGCTGATGTCGCCGGACGCACCGGGCCGGATCGCGTAAATGGGCCGGTTCCTGTCGCCGACGTAGCCTGATGAAACGTACACCAACCCATTGGCCGCATACGGTGTGGCAATCGTGATCGACGACATGCCCGCGAATGACCACAACAGCTTGCCGTCAAGATCGTATGAACGCACCAGGTTCTTGCCGGCTGTGACGATTTCCGTGCGCTGATCGTTCACCCAGATAAACGGAGTCGACCAGTTGCTCTTTTCGTCTCGGGGCACGCGCCAGATCTCGTCGCCGGTTTTTTTGTCGAGCGCGAGCAGGTACGAACTTTCAGCATTGTCGTTGCACAGGTAGAGCCGGTCCCCGTACAGAACGGGCGAGGCGCCTGTGCCCCAGGCGGAGTTCGTCTTTCGCGGCTCGATCGGCTTGTCCCAGATTACGTTGCCCTCGAAATCCAGGCACCAGATGCCCAGGTTCCCGAAGCAGGCATACACCCGCTCGCCGTCGGTAACGGGCGTTTCGGAAGCGTAACTGTTCTTGACGTGCTTCGGCCCGGCCGGCGCGCCTTCGTGCACCTTCCGTTCCCACAGGATTTTGCCCGTCTCGAGGTCGACCGCGCAAACGACCCACTGGTGGACAGACTGCGGAACCTCCGGGCGCTCGCCGCCGAGATAGAGGCCTTTCTTGGGTACTTCCGTCTCGCCGAGGTTGACGACGGAGGTCAGAAACACCTTCTCGCCCCAAACAATCGGCGACGACCAGCCCCGGCCGGCAATCTCCGTTTTCCACGCAACATTTTCGGTTGCCGACCATTTCTCGGGAAGGCCCGTGGCGTCGCTCACGCCGCGCGCCCCCTCCCCGCGGAACTGTGGCCAGTTCGCGGTGTCGGCGGCCCATGTTGGAGCATGAAAGGCCAGGAGAAACAACGTTACTACGGAGAGCAAAATCAGTCGGTGCATAACTACCTTCCTTTATACTTCAGAATTCTGAATAGCGGCTGATTTTGCCTTACCCGCCACAAGCAATGCAACCCCCGCGGCCGCTTGCGCCGCCGCAAACCACTGGCCGGCCGTCAACCCCAGCGCGGCAGCGGGGAGATCGCGCGCAAATTCCAGGAAAAACCGCAGAACACCGTACACGATCAAGAATGCGAGCAGCGACCCGCCTGCGCGGCGTTTCTCGATGCGAACGCCAAGCATCAAAGCCGCCAGTAACGCGGCGATGTCATAGAGCGGCCAGACATAAAACAGCGGCAGGCCCGGCAGACCCCGGCAGCAGCCTGCAAACACACATCCAAGCCGCGCAACCGCGCCCCCGGTCATCACGGCAGGCGCTACGGCGTTTGCAGAGGCTAGCACGGGCTTCCGCGCAATCAACGCCCACAGGCTGACGCCGATCAGCGCACCCCAATACGCCGTTAACGATGCCTGCGCCCGGATCACGGCTTGGGGATCGCTGTGATCACGTAAAAGAAGCGAGCCCACGCCCGCCAGAACGGCCGCGAAAAACAACGCAGTAATCACTTCGCGGCGAGAACGCGCGGGCGGTTCTGCGAGCCGCTTGTACGCGATAACCAGAAAGAATGCGGCCCCCAGCGGAACCATCACAATCTGGGGATACAACACCAGGCTGCCAATTCGGAACGCCACCGCGCGCACCCTATCTCCGTGTTCTCCGTGGTTTCAATTATAACCACGGAGGACACGGATAACACCTCGCCGGGACGCCCCCCGGCAGTTGAGACTTTCTCAAAATCAGGACATGGCATCTTAGCAGCGCTGAAGGCGTCAAACATGTCAGCCTGGGGCATCGCCCCAGGAACCGGGTACTCACAAATCAGCAAGCCCTGAAGGGGCGTCACAAGCTTTGTCACGCCCCTTCAGGGCTTAGCCCTTTTTGCGGATTCGCAACCTGGGGCGATGCCCCAGGCTGACATGTCCGGCCCTTTCAGGGTTCTGACGTAGCTAGTATCGCTTCTGAGACAGTCTCAGTTGTGCGGGCCGGCCCAACCCACTGAATCTTTCAGTTTAGATTGATTACGGCAACTTCGTACACGTCCAACTGCGGCACCGTGAACGAAACGACGCCGCCGGCTGTGAAGGCCAACTCGGTCTCGGTGTCGCGGCCGGGACTGGCAAGTCGCACACCGGTGGGCCGGGCCGCGCCGAGATTCAACTCGACGCGGACGTCGTTCGCGGGTTCGCCCCGGTAGTTGACGAGATGCACCAGCCACCGATCGGCCTGCCGCGTCACTTCCGCACAGACGCCCGGCATCGAGTCGCACGAGAGGTTCAGCGTCGGCCGCCCATCCAGAATCGTGCCGAGCGCGGCGACGACGTCGTCGTCGGGCTTGATGCGCAAAATGCGCGCCGCGTCTTGCAGATCGTCAAGTCCCGGCGCGGGCCTCGACTCCATCCATTCGTTATGCGTGCCGGCATCGCCCACGATCAGGAGCCGCCCGCCACGCGCAACATAATTGCGCATCTGCGCGACGTGCCTGTCCGACAATGCCGTACACCCCGCCAGCACGAGCGCCCGGTATCGGTCCAAGTCGGCCAACTGGTGGTCGTGGATAATCTGAAATGCGGACGGCCGCTCGATGAGGGCCTGCTCGACGCGCATCGTCCGCGCGCCGGCCTCGGGGCCGCCGAACGCGTGCGACGGGTAGCTGCGCAGCACCGCCGCATCGGCTATGACCTTTGCGCCGCGGAACAGGTCGCGGCGGTCGTGGAAGAACTTCACGAACGGCGCCGTCGCCGAATCGAGCGGCTCCTTGACACCCGGGGCTTTCACAATCTGCCCGTACTCGAACCAGCAGATGCAGCCCAGGCAATCAAGGTTGAACGCCATGGCCTCGGCCATTTCGAGCGGCGACGTGGTGTAGGTGAACGCCATGTTGTTCATGGCGCGGGCAACTTTGTACGTGCGTATGCGCGTGGCGAGACGGCCGTCTTTAAAGCCCACGCGGCGCGACTCGTCCCAGAACGCGTTGCCCGCCTGCAACAGCCGGCCATGGTCGAGCATAGGGTTGAGCCGCTCGCCAACGCCGCCGGGGTTGCACTCGACCAGCACGCTGGACCGCAGCGACCGCCCATAATCCGCCAAGTCCCTGTACGAGCCCGCGAGGCTCTGCGCGTGGAAATCGAGCCACGCCCGGCGCAGGAAACTGTCAGCGGGCGCCGCCATCGGCGGAACAACCTCCGCAACATCCGCCACGCCCGAAGACACCAGCCGCTCCGGTGTGAAATTCGCACGCAAATAGGCCCGGAATCGCTCCACCGAATTCGCATCCATGCCCGGCCCCTGCTCGTAATTGTCGAAATGGAGCAGGTCGGTCTGGATTTGTTCGACGGCGAATTTGACAAGCCCATGATAGAACTCGCGCGCATCAGGATGGTTGCGGTTCCAATAGTATCGGTACTTGGCGCCGCCGTACGTGCGCATCGATCCGTCCGCATCGAGCAGCACCCAGTCCCGCGCGTCCGGCCGCTCCTTGAAGAACAACTCCCACAAAAACGCCCCGCTGAAGTTGTACACCCCTACCCGCAGCCCCGCGTCGTGGCACAGTTTCGAGAACACGACCGCGTCTGCCATGCTCTCGCGCTCGGTCTCGAGCCCGGCGCCTTTGTAGCAGTGCATCATGACGAAGTTCACGCCCAGCGATTTCAACTCGCTCACCATCTCCGGGCCGTGCTCGCGGTCGTACGCCTCGCGCTGCGCCGTGTTAGGTTCGTACGACTCGACACCGTCGCGGCGCACGCGAAACAGCAGCGGCTCCCAACTGCCCGCCATCACAATCCCGTCCCGCGATACCCACTCCGGCACGACACCTGCCGCCGCAGGCTCAGCCCATGCCGCCAACGGCGCAAGAATCAGCAGCACTGCGAATAACTGGCGAAGCATGGCTTCTCTCCTTTCCCAACTCCCGCCCATTTTGCGCCGGGCATTCCAGGCTTGGCAAATGAGTAGAAGTAGGCCCGGTTGTCCCGCATGGCGGTTTGGGTTATTCTTGGGCCGGCACAAGAGGAGGCCATATTATGCTTATGCGGCGCGCACTGTTCTGCTTGATGGCGTTTATCGTTTTTGTTCCGGCATATGGCCAGGAGGATCTCCGGGTGCTCCCCGAATCGCTGGACGGCGTGCCGGTGCGGGAGATGATGAAGGAGTATCTGCTCTCTCATATCGCCGACGCGTGGGAGCAATGGAAAGTCGCCTATGAGGCACGGACAACTCCCGAAGCGATAGCCAAGTACCAGCAGCGGCTTCACAAGACGTTCATGGACGCGATTGGCGGCCTGCCGGAACGGACGCCGCTTAACCCTCAGGTGGTTGGCATCATCGAACGCGACGGGTACCGCGTGGAGAAAATCCTGTTCGAATCGCGGCCGCGTTTCTACGTGTCCGCGGCCCTCTTCCTGCCCGACCCGGCGCGCTATGCCCCGCCATACCCCGGCGTGCTGGTCCCGTGCGGCCACGCCAAACCCGCCAAGGCGCATGTCGAATATCAGAGCGTCGGTGCGCTGCTCGCACTGAACGGTATGGCCGCGCTCGTCTACGACCCGATCGACCAGGGCGAGCGGATGCAACTCGCGCGGCCCGATGCCACCTACGACGAATGGGGAACCAACTCACACACCCTGATCGGCGCGCCGTCGATCCTCCTTGGCCGCAACACCGCTACATTCGAAATATGGGACGGCATGCGCGGGATTGATTACCTCGAGTCGCGACCCGAGATCGACCCCGAGCGGATCGGCATCACCGGCAACAGCGGCGGCGGGACGCAGTCCTCATATCTCATGGCGCTCGACGAGCGAATCAAAGCTGCCGCCGTGAGTTGTTATCTCCATTACCAGGCGGTCCAACTCAGAAAGTCGCCGGGCGACGCCGAACAGAACATTTTCAATCAGATGAATCTCGAGCTGGATCACCCGGATTTCATTATGATGAAAGCGCCGCGGCCCGTCCTCATCTGCGCCGCCACGCAAGACTTCTTCGATATCAACGCGACCTGGGAAATGTTCCGCCTCGCCAAACGGTTCTACACCCGCTTGGGTTGCCCGGAACGCGTCGACCTGCTCGAAAACGATGAAAAACATAATTACGACAAAACCCAGCGCGAAGGAGCCGCCCGATGGATGTCGCGATGGCTGCTTGGCAAGGACCAGCCGATCGTCGAGCCGGAACTCGAGCTGATCGACGAGAAAGAAATGTGGTGCTCGCCGAAAGGCCAGGTGATGCTGATTGACGGCGCACGATCCACCTACGACATCAACCGCGAATACGCCGACCAGCTCGCCGAACAGCGCCGCGAACTCTGGGCCAACGGCGACAAGACCCAACTGCTCCAACGCGTCCGCGATCTCACCGGCATCCGCCCGTTGAACGACCTGCCTCAACCCCAGATCGACAAAGGGCAACCGGCCCCGCGCGGCAAGGGCAGCATTCAAAAACTCGTCATAAAACCCGAGCCGGGAATCGCGTTGCCCGCGATCCTGTTCTCGTCTCCGCAAGACAAACCCGGCTGCATCCTGTTTGTCTCCGAGAGAGGCAAGGAAAATGGCGAAGCTCTCGCCAAAGACGGCACACGCGTGCTCGCCGTCGACCTGCGCGGCGTCGGAGAGACTTACCCCGCCGTCGAGAGTTACAAGGGCAAAGGGTTGGGCGACGATTGGGTCGACTACTTCCGCGCGTACGTACTCGGCCGCTCGTACGTGGCGATGCGGGCCGAAGACATCCTCGTATGCGCGCGGCGCCTCCAGTCACTCGGCGGGCCGGTGCGTCTCGTGGCCGAGGGCAACGTGGGCGTGGCGGCCCTCCACGCCGCCGCCATCGAGCCGCAACTGTTCGAGAGCGTCAAACTGACCGGCGCCCTGGCCTCGTGGGACGACGTCGTCACCGCCAAGCCGCCCAAGAACCAGTTGATCAACACGGTACACGCGGCGCTCACGCTTTACGACCTGCCCAACCTCGCCGCCACGCTCGGCAAGAAGGTGTCGGTCGACGCGCCCGTCGATGCGCAAGGCACGCCCATCGCACTCGCCAAATGGAAACCGTGGTCGCCCGGCGGCAAGCCGGAGTACACCGCAAAACGCGCTCCGCAACGTCCCGCTCTCGACGGCAACTGGGACGGCCCCGCGTGGAAATCCGCAAACGAGTTCGAGGTCCACAAACTCATCGCGCCCTCGGGGTTCTTTCCCGAAACGCGCGGCAGGGTGCTCTACGACAACTCCGGCCTCTACGTGACCTTCCGCGTCAACGACCGGTACGTGCGGTCGGTGACGACGGAGTACCACGGAGACGTGTGGGAAGACGCATGCGCCGAGTTCTTTGTCCAGCCCAAACTCGAACGCGGGTATTTCAACTTCGAGATCAATTGCGCCGGCACCCTCCTGCTCTCGTATCACGAAAACCCGGAGTTCCAGGGGCAACCCGGCCGGGAAGACGGGACCGTGCCCTGGGATCTCGCGCAAAACGTCACCATTTATCATTCAATGCCCGAGAAGGTCGACCCCGAAATCCCCGAACAAACCACCTGGATCATCGAGTATTTCATCCCGTTGAGCCTGCTCGAGGAGTATGTCGGTCCGATTGGCGACCCCGTCGGGCAGGCCTGGCGGGCCAATTTCTACAAGTGCGCCGAAACCAACTCACACCCGCATTGGGGCGCCTGGTCGCCCATCCGGCAGGGGTACGATTTTCATTCGCCCCGGTTTTTCGGCGTGCTGCGGTTTGAATGAAAAAGCCCTCGCGAGCCACTAGATATACCTCCGTAACCACCTATTGACAAACTAGTAATAATAGTTTAGACTTGTGCGTGCTAATCTGGCGCGCGTGCGCGCATAGCAGAAGGAGGCACGCATGAAAACGTTGATCATCGCAGTGGGTGGATTGACGGGCCTGTTAGTTTGCCTGGTGGCGTGGGGACAGGACACGCCGGGCGCGCAACCCGCGCGTGTCAGCATCGAAGTCGGGATGCTTGGTTTGTCGAACATCCGGGGCGCGGAAGCCTGGTTTGCAGAAGAGATCGCCGCGTTCGAGAATGCGCATCCCGAAATCGACGTGACGACGCTCGCCATCGCCTCTCCCAACAAACGCGAACGCAGCATCGTCAACATGCCTGCCCTGGCGCGCAACGTGGTCGGGGTGAACAGTTTGCTGGGTGGTGAGGCGGCGTGGCTGGCGTCCCGGGGCCACATTGTCCCGATTGACAAGTTCCTGCCGGATGACGAGCTGCCGCTGGACGCGTTTCCGGCGAACCTGTTCGACGCGGTCAAGTTCGGCGGAAAAATCTGGGCGGTCCCCTGGTGTACGGAGCACGTGCTGCTCGCCTGCAACTGGCCGCTGTTCGAGCAAGAAGGCATCACCCGGCCGCCCGAGACGTGGGACGAGTTTACGACGTACGCGCAGCGGCTCACGAAAGACACCAACGGCGACGGCCAGACCGACCAGTGGGGCGTCAGCGTGGTGTCGTATGACATCATTGGTTTCATTGCCATGACACTCGTAATGCAGAAGGACGGGCGACTGTTCAACAAGACGGGCATCGACCTTTCGAGCCCGTCCGTTCCCGAAGCACTTGGAATGATTCAGCAATGGATGGAGGCCGGCGTCGTCTCAGAAGCCATGAGCGCGGGCATGTGGTTTGGCAAAAAGGAACACATTCAAAACCTCAACCAGAACTACCGGCTGGCGCCTCTGCCGACGTGGGGCCGCAAGGCCGTTTGCAATAACGAGACGGATTATCTGGTTATCCGCAAGAGCACGCCCGAGGAGGAAAAGGCCTCGTGGGAGTTCGTTAAATGGATCAGCCGCAAGGATATTTCGATGCCGCAAACCTGGGCTGGATATCCCTGCCGCATCGATTTCGCAGAACGCAAGGATTTCAAGGCCATCGCCGACAATTTCGGCGGCACCCTGTCCCTAATCTACACGCAAAACGCGCTAGTGCACGATCCGGGCCCGCCAAACTTCCTCAACCGGAACCTGGCGCTCGAACATGTGATGGGGTACCTCAACCGGGCCATGACGGGCGAGGGCAATTATGAAAGCCTGATGACAATTGCGACGCAGGAGGCCAACCAGCTTATCGAGGTGGTCCCGGATCCCGCTGACGCGGCCGTCAACCTGTACAAATAGCGGAGGCCGACCATGCGATTAACATGCGTTTTGTCGCTGGTGGTGTTGCTCGCCCTGTCGGGATGCGGCCGGGGCGGCATTAAAACGGATGCCGCACCCCGCCCTAACGACTCCGCGGACACACCGTTGACCGGCGCGGCCGCCGGCGGGGCCGCCGGCAAGGCCGCGGATGCCGCGGCGCTCGACGCCCGGCTTGTCCAACTCCGGCAAACAGACCCAGCCGAATTCGAACGTGAAGCCGCCGCCGTGGCCGGCGGTGACACCGACCCGCGCGCGAAATTCCTGGCGCTGTTGCGGCTGGCCGAATACAGGAGAGACGCAGGGTCTTCGCGCAAGGCGGCGCCGGATTTTCTGCGGCTGGTTGCGTTCGACCCGGAACGCGCGGCATCGAGCGGGGTGCTGGATGTTGCCTTTACGTCGCTGATCGATGCGGGCCTCTTGCTCGAGGTGGACTGCCTCGATTGGGGCCCGTTCCGCGGCCGGTGCGCCGCCGCTTTGCTCGATGATCTGTACCCCTCGGAACCCGCGGCCGGCGCCGGCGACTGCACCTCGCGTTACTTGGCGCTGACGCCGTCTTACCCCGAACTTGCGGCGGTTGACGCTGGCCGTTGCGCCGGCGTCGACAGCGTCCTGTTCCAATGCCGGGTGGCGCGGGCCGCACTCGAACAGCTAGACGCGCAGGCAACCACCAACGGTTACGCCCGGTTCGCCGAATCGGTTCAGGCGCTTCTCTCCGGCAACAGCGTCTCGTCTTCGGACGCGCTGCTGCTCCAGGCATGTTGCGCGGCCTCGGCCCAACGGCTGAGCCGGATGTTCTCCGGCGACTACATTTTCTTCCGGGCGGGCGGCACAAAGAAGCTGGGCAGCACAGGAAAGGCCGAAGTTCTTATGGGCCGGCTGTGCGAGTTGAGCTTGGATTGCCTCGACGTCTTGTCGAAGGAGCCGGGGCTATCGCGTGAAAAATACCTCGAGATTCTGCAACAACACGTGGATCTCCTGAAAAACCTCAACCAACGCGAGAAGGTGGTCGCCTGCTACACGCGCTACCTTTCCCGCTTCACCGATTCGGCTGAAGCCGCGCCGCTCATGCTCCAACTCGCCGATTACTACCGGGAAGGCTGGAAAACGCCGGCACAAGCGAAGGATACCTACGCCAAGCTCTGCGAAACCTACCCGGACTCCCCCGAGGCGCCCGTCGCGCAGATGAAAGAGGCCTTGTGCCTGTACGAGTTGGGCGCGTTCGAAGACGCGTACGCGCAGCTTCAGGAAATCATCGCCGCCGGTGCCGCGCCCGACCCCGCAACCGCCGAATTCCTTCTCGGCCTGACGGAAGCGGCCATGGGCCTGGATGAAGACGCCGAAGCCAGGCTGATCCGGCTCGTCAACGCGTTTCCCGCCCACGAAACCGCGTCCAAATCCGTGTTTTGGATCGCGAACAGCCGGTTTGCGCAACAGGACTACAAGGGCGCGAAGAAAATGTTTGCAGAGTTGGTGCAGCGGTATCCCAAATCGTCTTATGCAAAAAAGGCGGGCGAGTACGTCAAGCGCCTCGAAATGCTCGATGCGGCCAAGTAGCCGCATGATCAGTTTGGTTGTAGTGCTTGTTGCCGCGTCGGCCCGCGCCGGCGACTCCGCCTTTATCCTTGAAGCGGAACAAGGGGCTGTGACATCTCCCGCGGCGGCGATTGCCGCGGAAGGCGCGCGATCAGGGCGGGCCGTGCGCATCAACGAGGGCAGCAGTCACGTCCGGATGAACACGTACATCGACCCGCTGCACTCGAGCACGGTCGGCGATCGCGGCGCGGTGGATGTCCGTTTCAACATTGAAGAGCCGGGCGCGTTCACGGTTTGGGTACGGCTCCAATGGCACTGTCCGTGCAGCCCCTTTTTGAACATCCGCACGTCGGGCCGGTATGAAGGCGACCCCGCCGACCCTGTCTCGACCGGGCTGCTCACGTCGTCGGGTCGGCCGCTTGTCTGGCACTGGGCGAATGCCGGCACGTACGAGTTCGACAGCGGCCCTCAAAACGTGCGGCTGGTGCAGCGAGGCCATTTCTCGCTTATCGATGCCGTCGCGCTTGCGCGCGATCCGGATTACCGCCCGCCGGGTTACGCCGACCTGAGCCAGGCATTTCTGCTCGCCGCGCCGGACGCGTGGAAAAAATTGACGCCGGAAGTCAACGGCCGAATCGCGTTTTGCGACCGCGACTGGAGCGATTTCTCGATCGAGATTTGCTTTCCAATCAACGCCGGCCAGCAGAAATTCGCCTTCTATCTATGCGGCCGCGGTAACGAAGCCTACACGGTGATGTTCGATGACGCGCACGCGCGCGGCGGCGGATTGCACGGCTCGTTGCGCAAAGTCGGGGGCGCGGACGAAAAAAGTCTCGCCGATTGGACGCTGCCGGACGTCGCGGAAAGCTGGCTCGCCGTTCGCGCCGAACGCGTGCGCGGCAACATAAACGTCTGGGTGGACGGAACGGCAGTTGCAGAGGCATGGGACGACTCGCTTTCCTCCGGCCAGTGCGGCTTAGTCGCAACAGTCGATCAAATGCCGGAGTTCCGCGACGTGGCCATCCGCGCCATGCGGGTGTACGAGGAATTCTTCACCGGCGACGCGTTCAACTGGCAACCCTTGTCCGGTAAGTGGCGCGTGGCCGCGGAACCCGCCGGCCCCTGCTACGTCGGCAGCGGCGGCGAGTCGGACGGCGTTTCCGCGGCGCCGTGGCGCGTTGCAGACTGCTACGGGATGTCGTGCAGCATGCGCCTCCTGCAGGATGGCTCCGGCGGGCTCGCCTTCGATGTAGCGGATGCCGGGACATATTCCGCTTTCCTGCTGCGAACGGAGGCGGGCGGGCCGCTGAGGTACGAACTGGCTTCGTTCCGCGACGGCAAGCCCCAGGTGGTTTGGACGGCGCCGTGCGCGTTGGAGATGGACCAATGGGTGCAACTCGAGTTGGAAAAGCAGGGCACGCTCGTTTTTCTTGCAGCAGACGGCCGGCGGCTGGCCGCGGTTGAGTTGCCGGGCGAGACGGATGGCAGGGCCGTCGGACTCCTCGCCGGAGAAGGCGGGGGCGCCCAGTTTACCGCCGTGAGATGCCGCGAGATGCACGCTACGCAGCGGTTTTCGTACGTCTTCGAGCCACCGGGCGATTATACGGCGCTGGCCTATTGGCGCCCGATCGAAGGAACATTTGCGCTGAAGGAACATCCGGGAAGGCTCGCGATAGACGGCGGCGAAACGCGCCGAGCGCGGCTGGCGTGGCGGCCCCCGGTGGATTCGCCTATCGAGGTCCAGGTTTCGGTGAAAGTGACCGCCGTGCGGCCGCGGCCCAAAAGCCTCATCCCCGATCTGCCGCTGCCCGCACTTCCCGACGACCCGCGGATCGGACTGGCGTTCGTGCCCGATGAGGCGCCCGAAAATGCGTTGACCGTTTCCACGGATACCCTCCACATGCAGGGACTGAAAATCCAGCAGGGCGAACGCATCTTGCTCGACGAAACTCCGCCGCCCGCCGCGCCCCGAGAAGGCGGTGAAAAGACGCTCGCGTTCCGGTTGGACTCATCGCGCCTGACCGCTTCAGCAGGCGGGCGCGATGAGAAATGCGTGGTGCTCGATTTGAAAGAGCTTCACGGCACGATCGAAGTCTTTGCCGAAAACCTGAACGATTCGCCCCTCGAAATTACGCGCATCTTAATTCAAAAGAAGCCGGTAAACTCCACACCCAAAACTGCGGCTGCTCTATAGGCCTACATGTCCTGTTCTTGAGGCTTCTCGAGCAGCCCAAGCACCTCGCCGGCCAGCGTCTCGGTTGATTTGCCGCCTCCGGCTTTCAACCACTCGATGCGCGAGTCGCCGCGGAACCACGTGAGTTGGCGTTTGGCGTACCGGCGGGTATTTCGCTTCATCAGCTCGACCGCCTCCTCGAGCGAGGTCTCGCCGCGCAGGTACGCCGCGATCTCGCGATACCCCAGCGAGCGCAGCCGCTCGATCTCCGCCCCGTACCCCTCGTCGATCAGCCGCTCGACTTCCGCCGCCAGCCCCTGCTCGATCATTTGATCCACCCGCGCATCGATCCGCGCGTACAACTCCTCCCGGTCGTAGTCCAGCCCGGCCTGCACAGACTCGATGGGCCGCTCGCTCTCACGGTGCTCCCGGTGCAGCGCCGATAACGGCCGCCCCGTAAGCTCAAACACCTCGAGCGCCCGCACAATGCGCCGCAAATCGTTTGGGTTGATCGTCCCCGCGTAATCCGCGTCGACCGACTCGAGCCGCGCGTACAACTCCCCCACTCCGGCTTCCTCGGCCTCAGTCTGCAAGCGCGCCCGCACCGTTTCGTCCTTGCCCGGCCCTGGGAACAGGCCGTCAATCAGTGCGCTCACGTACAGGCCCGATCCCCCAACCACCACGGCCATCTTTCCGCGCGCGTTCAGCCCGGCCACCACCTCGCGCGCCGCGACTTCGTACGCGCCCGCCGAAAACGCCTCGTCCGGCCGCAGGAACCCCACGAAATGGTGCCGCACCCGCGCCAGCTCATCGCGTGTCGGCGCGGCCGTGCCAATTTCCATGCCGCGGTAAAACTGCATCGAGTCGGCCGACACGATCTCCGTACCCAACCGCTCCGCAACGGCCACCGCCAGCGCCGATTTGCCTGAAGCGGTCGGGCCGACTATCGCCACGATGGGAAGAACGTTGTCTTTTTTCACAGGTGCTCCCTTATATGCCCCCCGATTGTAGTCAATCCGCGCCCGCCTCTGCTACACTATCCCCGCGAAACGCCAACATTTTGGAAGGAATCATCATGAGCCTCATAGTAATGGCCGCTTGTTTGCTCGCTGCCGCGCAGGAAAACACCCTCTACGCCCAGGAACTCGAGGCCCATCCGCGGCCCGACTGGCAGCGGCCCGCGATCCTGCTCAACGGCCCCTGGCAGTTCGACTTCGATCCGGACGACGTGGGCTTGAACGAGAAATGGTACGACGGCCGCGCGTTCAGCAAGACCATCCAAGTCCCCTATCCGTGGCAAAGCGAGCTGTCCGGCGTCTGCCGGCCCGATTACAACGGCGCCGCCTGGTACCAGCGCGACATCTCGGCGCCCAAGGTTGATGGCAAACGGTTATTTATCGTGTTCGGCGCGGTCGACTGGCAGGCAACCGTGTGGATCGACGGCAAAGAGATCGCCCAGCACGAAGGCGGCTACACGCCTTTCGAGGTCGAACTGACCGGCCACGTCAGGCCCGGCAAAACCGCCCGCTTAACTGTCCGCGCCTACGACGTCACCGACCCCGAAACGCCCACCGGCAAACAGACCGGCTGGTACACCCAAACCGGCGGCATCTGGCAGAGCGTTTACCTCGAACACCGCGGCGACAGCTACGTCCGCAAAGCCCATGTCATACCCGATATCGACGCCGAACGCGCCGTTTTCGATTGCGTGGTTTATGCGGCGCGACCGGGGTCGTACAAGCTCACTATCCAGGCCTTCGACAATCGGCGGCAATTCAGCGCCAGCCAAACCGCGTCCTGTAAGGCCGGCGACAACCCCGTGCAGATTGTCCTGCCCATGCCCGCGCCGTCGTTGTGGTCGCCCGACTCCCCCACGCTCTACGACGCCAGAATCGACCTCGTCCGCGGCTCACGCACGGAAGACGTCGTCAGGACCTACTTCGGCATGCGCAAAATATCCCGCGGCATGTACGGCGACGCCGGCCATGAGTACATCCTGCTCAACAACAAGCCCGTATACCTCCGCGGCGCACTCCACCAGTCGTTCAACCCCAAAGGCATCTACACCCACCCCAACGACGAGTTCATCCGCAACGACTACCAGCTCGCCAAAGACCTGGGCCTGAACTTCCTCCGCATTCACATCAAAGTTGACGAGCCTCGTGCCCTCTACTGGGCCGACAAACTCGGCGTCATGCTCATGTGCGACATGCCCAACTACACCAAAAACACCGACCGCGCACACCAAACTTGGGAACAAACGCTCCGCGACGCCGTCGACCGGGATTTCAACCACCCCGCCGTCTTCGCCTGGTGCCTGTTCAACGAAACATGGGGCATCGGCCGCGACTCCTATACGCCCGAGACGCAACTGTGGGTGCGCGACATGTACCTGCTCGCCAAACAACTTGACCCATCCCGACTCGTCGAAGACAATTCCGCGTGCAGATATGACCACGTCGTCACCGACATCAACTCGTGGCATTTCTACATCGACCATTTCAACACTGCCGCGTCGCACATCGCCAATGTGGTCGAGAAAACGTTCCCCGGGTCGACGTTCAACTACGCCGAAGGCTGGAAACAGGACACCGCGCCCCTCATCAACTCCGAATACGGCGGCGTCAGCGCCGGCAGCGGCGACCGGGACATCTCCTGGGTGTTCCTGTTCCTCACCAACCTCCTGCGCAAACACGAGAAAATCTGCGGCTACATCTACACCGAGTTGTCCGACATCGAGTGGGAACACAACGGGTTCGCCAACTACGACAGGTCGCCCAAGCAGTACCATTACCCGCTCGGAATCACCGTCGCCGAACTCCAGAACGAAGAGTTCCCCGTGCTCGACTGCCCGCCGTACCAGCGCGTCAATGCCGCCACTCGAGTCTCGATCCCCCTCGCCATCAGCCACTGGTCCGAGCGCGACGCGCTATCCATGCGCATCAGCGCCGACGGCCAAACCATCGACGGCACGCCATGGAGCCAGTGGTTGAAGCCCATCGAGCGCCCCTTGAAAGACCTCGCGCCGTATCGTGTCACGCCGCTCGACCCCATCGAAGTCTCGCTGCCCGACGCTTCCGGCATCATGAACATTGTTGTCGAGATCCTGCATGGCGGCCGCAGGATTGCCGCCAATTACTGCGTGCTCGACGTCTGCAACGGCCAAACCTGGGCCGGCAAAAACCAGTTCGCCGTATCGTTTCCCGTGCGCAATTACGCCGCCAACACCTTCGCCGGCGCCGCCCGCGCCACTGAAAAATTGGCGAAGGTCTACGGCCACGGCACCGGATACATCGAGTATCAACTGCGCCTGCCTCGATCCCTTAAGCCGGAAAACATCGCTGGGTGCCGGCTCGTTTTTGAAGCTTCCTCCAAATCCGACAAGGAACGGCTCCATTGGCCCGCGCGGACAAAACCCGGCGACTATCCCCAAACCGACGACCTGAAATGGCCAACCGATCTCGCCGTCTCTCTCAACGGCGCACCCGTCGCGGCTCTCACCATCGAAAACGATTTCGCCGACGCCCGCGGCGTCCTGTCCCACGCCGCCGCATATCACCACGGCTCCTGCGGCCAACTCGTCGATGCGCCCGTCACCGGCGATGCCCTGAACGCGCTGCTTGCCGCGCTTTCGAGCAAACGCACCGTCACATTGCGCTTTCAAGTGCCCGAATCCGCCAAAAACAAAGGCGGCCTCGCACTCTACGGCAACAACATGGGCGCATGGCCATCCGATCCCACACTCGTATTCAACCTAAAACCCGGCGCCCCAAAACCAAGGAGAAAAACAAACTGATTCTTATGTCCCTTACGTCCCTTGTGTCCCTTGTAACTCTTGTGGTTGAAAAAGGCGATGACAAAAACTGAACAATTTGCCGCCGCACACGATCCCGACCCGGCGCACTCGCGGCAGGTTGCCCAAAACAGCCTCGCGCTGTTCGACGCCCTCGCCGATCTTCACCAGCTTGACGCCCGCGCCCGCACCCTCCTCCATGCCGCGGCAATCTTGCACGATGTCGGCTATTCCATCGACCCGGCTTCACACCACAAGCAGTCGCGGGATCTGATCCTCGGCTCGGGCATCACCGACTTCTCGCCGCACGACCTCGCCGTCATCGCCTGCATCGCCCGCTACCATCGCAAAGCGCTGCCCGATCCCAGCCACAAGGTCTACCGCGACCTCGACTCCCCTTCTCAGCAACTCGTCAACCGCCTCGCCGCTATCCTCCGCATCGCCGACGGCCTCGACCGGTCCCACGCCGCCTCCGCCCGGGCCATCCGCGTCACGCGCACTCAAAGCGCGCTCTCCATCCACGTTCACCAGGAACCACCATCCCCAGCCGACATCCAGGCGGCACTCAAGAAAGCCGATCTGTTCGAGCGCGAGTTTGGCCTGAAAGTCGAAATAATTTCCGATTGAATTGCATAAAACAGCCCGCCTCGCCCGTGGTATAGTTGGAAACCGCGCACTCGCGCACGAATTGCGAGGACAGTCCGATGCCCCATGGCCGACTGAATGCCCAACTCGCCGAGTTTTACACGGCGCACCGGCAGGAGCTGTTCTCGTACGCATTGTTGCTGGCCGGCTCGCCGGTTCCCGCCGAAGACGCCGTCGCCGAAGCGTTTGCCAACGTGCTTCAAACCGGCCGGACACCGTCGGATCTGCGCCCCTACCTGTTCCGGTGTGTCCGCAACGCCGCATTTGAGGCGTTGCGCCGGGAAGGGCGCGAGCGCAAGGCTCTTGCGAGCTACGCGGTTTTGTACAGCGAAACTTGTGAGCCCGGCGCGCGGGACACGGCGGCAGAATGGCTGGCGTGCCTGGCGGACCATGAACGCGAATGGGTTGTGTTGAAGGTTTACGGGGACCTGACCTTCAGGGAGATAGGGGAAGTTTGTGGCGTGCCTCAGGGCACCGTTGCCTCGAGCTATTGGCGCTGCTTGCAGAAGCTCCGGGCGCTGCTAAACCCGCCTATTCAGCAGGAGAACCAGCTATGAACGAGGAAGAATTCCTCCGGCAATTGTCATTGAGGGAGCCGCCGAAAACGCTCGACGGCCGGGTCGGTGAAATGCTGGAGTCATCGCGCCCGCGCATCCTGGTGCGCCGGATCGCATTGTGGCAGTGCGCCGCGGCCTGCGTGCTGTGCGGACTGCTGGCATTCATGGCGGGCGTGATGCTGCCGAGACGCGGCCCGCAAAAGACGCCCGTATCGGAAGTGCGATGGGTCCTGCAAGTGCAACCGCAGCCGTTCAATGTTTACGACTGGACCCAATACCCCAAGTCGATGGCGCCGGATTCCGTACTGCAGGCGGCAAATACCGGCTTGGATAAAACAGAAATCTAGCCCCGGGCCTGCCCGGCCCGCTGAACAAGGAGGCTGTATGACGATCCAAAAGAGTTGTCTGGTATTTCTAAGCGTCGCATTTGTCATGCTTGGCGCATCACCCGCCAGCGCTGACGAAGCAACCGAAAAGCAATACGTGTTTAACGTTTTCGTTTACCAAATCCTCACCAACGTCACCGGCAACGGGTTAACCACACGGACGCTCCCGGGCGTCGAAGGCTGGGTCCAGGTCATTCACGAGAAACTCGACAACGTCGAACTCGTTATGGAAGGCGACGCCATCACGTGGAATGGACAACCCGAACCAGATAACCCGCGTATCATGTCGCTGGCAAAGCCTAATATCATTACGCAGGAAGGCGAGCGCGCAACCATCGTTGTCGGGCAGGAGGCGTCGGTCCAGTACATGACGCGCAGGGAAGACGGCCTGTTCGAGCTGCACACGATGCCCCCGGACCAAAAACACCAGACGCTCGGGATGGGATTGAGCCTGTTGCCGGCGCCGTCGGACCGCCCGGGGATCATCAACTGCGATCTCAAGTTTACCCATTCGTGGATCAAAGACCGCGAAAAACTCGAAGGAGTCTGGCTGCCGGTTGGCAAGCCTGTTATGGCCAATTGCGGAACATCCGGCAACGTGATGATGGAGCTTGGCAAATGGTCCTGCCTCCAACTCTCCGCCGATTCCCAAGGCCACCTGTACGTTTTCATAAAGTGCACCCCCGCGTAATTTTTGTCGTAACAAAGCAGGCCGACTTCTCCGAAGTCGGCCTTTTTGTATTGAGCCTGCAGCCCCAAGCCTCCAGCCTCTTTTATCGCCGGGCCCCAATCAGATAAAATTGCCCCATGACAAACCAGCCGGTAGTCCTGCTTGTCAACCCGAACAAGATGATGCCGCCCATTGCGCCGCTCGGGCTCGAGTACATCGCGGCCAGCCTCGCCGATCGCGGCTACGAACCGGCCCTGTGCGACCTCACTTGGCACGATGACTGGGCCGCGGCACTCGAAACCGCAATCCGCGATACCGCACCATTCGCCGTCGGCGTCTCCATACGCAACATCGACGACGCCTATTTTGCCAGCCAGGATTTTGTCCTCGACCACGCCGCCGCCGTCATCCGCAAGATCCGCGAACTCACCGACGCCCCCGTCATACTTGGCGGCGTTGGATATTCCGCGGCGCCCGCCGAGATCCTCGAGTACACCGGCGCCGATTACGGCATTGCCGGGGAAGGCGAGGAGGCGTTGCCGGCGCTGCTCGACGTGCTGCGCAAAAACGGTAAAGGCACCTCTGTCGCGTCCGTCGCCGGCGCCGTGTACCGGGCCGAAGATGGCCGCGCGGCCGTCAACCTGCCCAAGCCGGTCAACCTCGCGCATTTGCCGGCCGCGTCGCGCCGGTTCGTCGACAACGCCCGCTACTTCAACGAAGGCGGCCAGGCCGGCATCGAAACGCTCCGCGGCTGCCCGCACGCGTGCATCTACTGCGTCGACCCGCTCGCTAAAGGCCGCACCACGCGCGTCAGGCCCGCGGACGCCGTGGCGGGCGAGGTCTGCGACCTGCTCGAGCAGGGCATCGACGTCCTCCACTTGTGCGACTGCGAGTTCAACCTCGATATCGACCACTGCTCGAGCCTCTGCGAAACCCTGATCAGCCAGCATCTCCCATTGCGCATCAAATGGTACACCTACGCGGCCCCCACACCGTTCAACCACGACCTCGCACTCGAAATGGCCCGCGCCGGCTGCGTCGGCATCAACTTCGGCGTCGATCACGCCGACCCCGACATGCTCCGCCGCCTCGGCCGTACCCACACGCCCGACGACATCCGCGCCGCCGCAAAAGCCTGCCGGGACGCCGGCATCGCCGTCATGTGCGATATGCTGCTCGGTGGCCCCGGCGAGACGCGCGAGTCCGTTGCCCACGCGCTCGACTTCATGCGCGAAGTCGCGCCCGACAGAGTTGGCCTGTCCGTTGGCGTGCGCATTTACCCGCACACGCGCCTTGCGACCATCGTCCGCACGCAGGGGCCGGTCGAGGCCAACCCAAACCTCCACGGTACCGTCAAAAACAACCCCGACTTCCTCAAACCCATCTTCTACATCGACGATCAAGCCGGCCCCGACCTCCACCAGTACGTCACCCGCCTCGTCGCCGGCGAAAAACTCTTCTTCCACGCCGACCCCGCACAAGTCGACGGCAACTACAACTACAACAACAATTCCGTTCTCGCCCAAGCCATCCAAAACGGCGCACGCGGCGCTTACTGGGATATCCTCAGAAAGCTAACGTAAATCGAGATTAACAACAAACAGAGGGGCGCCATAATGCGTATCCTCAGTGGACACAGTGGACCGTGTAGACGTTGTGGACACTGTGGACAAGAACTGAAAGACGTCTTCATCTGTTGTCCACAATGTCCACTGTGTCCACACCGTCCACTTCGAAATTTCGCTCCGGTCACTCGTGGGTATAAAATGCTCGCTCAATAGAGGAGAATGCATCCATGCTCTGGCTTGTCACGTTCTTAATCGTTGCCGCGCAGGCCGCACCTGCTGCACAGGCGGCCCCCGTGCAGGTCCCTGACCAGTTCCAGATGCCCTTCACCGCAACGAACGCCGCAGAAGCCGGCCAGTGGCAGGAATCGGTGCGTACGTGCCTGTTCGAGATCGTCCAGGCGCAGAACCCCCGTAAAGACACCCCGCTCGACGTTAAACCCGGCGAATTTGCCGACGCCGGCGGGTTTAAGAAAGGCCCGCTCACCTTCACCGGCAATGAAGGCCAGACCATCGAATGCTGGCTCACACGGCCCGATGGCGACGGCCCGTTCCCCGCCATCGTCTGCCTCCACGGCCACGGCGGCGACCGCGACGTGGTCCACGACCCCACCAGCATCTACAAAGGGCTCGCCACCGAATACGCGCGGCGCGGGTTTGTCACGCTGGCGCCGACGCTCGCGCATTGTCCCTACGCACCCAACCAGCTTTGGAACCTGATGCGGCTCGTCGACGTGCTCCATACGCTCCCTTACGTCGACAAGTCGCGGATCGGTGTTGCCGGCCTCAGCATGGGCGGCGAATGGTCGATGTGGCTCGCCGCATGCGACACCCGCCTCAGCGCCGCCGTCGTCAGCGGGTGGATGTGCTCGACCGAAGGCGTGCTCCGCGTCCCCAATTGCCCGTGCTGGATGCCGCCGGGCCTGCTCGAACTGTGCGACATTGCCGAGGTCCACATCCTGATCGCCCCGCGCCCACTGCTCATCGAAAGCGCCATCAGCGACGGGTGTTTCCCCATCGACGCCACCCAGACCGGCTTCGACAAGATTGTCCGCGGCTACACCGTCTTCGGCACGGCCCAAAACGTCCGCCGCCACACGTTCCCCGGCGGCCACGCCTGGTCCGGCGAGCAAGCCTACCCCTTCCTCGAAAAAGCCCTGAAGTCGAAAAATTAATATCCGTCGGATCCGTCGGATCCGTCGGATCGTTTTTTTGGCTCTCACCGCGCCAAACCTGCTACTATTCCCCCATGCGCAGGACGATTTTTGATACGCCCGTCCTCAGCCCGGTCTTATACGCCGTCGCGTGGCTGATTCTCCGCCTAACCGGCTGGCGGACAAGCGGCAGCCCACCCGACTTGCCGAAGTTCGTCATTATCGGCGCGCCACACACCAGCAACTGGGACTTCGTGTTGTGCATCGTGTTTGGGTTCGCATTCCGGCGCAAGATTTTCTGGATGGGAAAACACGGCCTGTTCCGGTTCCCGTTCGGCCCCCTGTTCCGCTGGATGGGCGGCATTCCCATCGACCGCTCCAAACCCCACGGCGTCGTGGCACAGACAATCGACAAGTTCAATTCCACCGACCAGCTCATCCTCGTCCTCGCACCGGAAAGCACGCGAAAGCGCGTCACCAAATGGAAAACGGGCTTCTACCACGTGGCGCACGGCGCGGGTGTCCCCATTTCGGTTGCATTCCTCGATTACAAAAAGCGCAGGGCCGGGTTTGGGCCCCTACTCACGCCCAGCGGTGATATCGACGCCGATATGCGCCAGATTGGGGCCTTTTACGCCACCATCACCGGCCGCCATCCCAGCCTGTTCGGCACACCCGAAACGAAAAACGGGGACTGACTCGCTTTTTTCGGCAGTTTGAAAAAAGCGTGTCTGTCCCCGCTTTTCGCGCCCCCTCTTGCCGGACGCATCGCAAGCCGTCGCTTTCTTACCGGTAAGGTTCCCACTCCGGGTCGTTCTGAAAAATCCACCGGTAGTATTCCTGGTGTTCGAGCCGGGATGCGGCCTGCTGATCCACTATCACCGTGCAGCGCCGGTGCATCTGAAGCGCCGACGCCGACACCATCGACGTGATCGGCCCCTCGACGGCTTTGGCCACGATATCCGCTTTCTCCAGCCCCGTCGCCAGCAGGACGCAGCGCTTCGCATCAAGGATCGTTCCCACCCCCATCGTGATCGCGTACCGCGGAACCCGCTCGATCGAGCCGAACAGCGCCGCGTTCTGTTCGACCGTCTCCGGCGTCAGTGCCTTGACGCGCGTCCGCGAAAACATCGCCGACAGCGGCTCGTTGAACCCGATGTGGCCGGACCGCCCGATCCCGAGCAACTGGAAATCGACCCCACCGCGATCGGCGATGAGCTGCTCATACCGTTCGCACTCGGCGTTGAGGTCTGGCGCCATTCCGTCGGGCAGGTAGGTGTTTCGCAGGTCGATGTCGACATGATCGAACAGGTGCACGTTCATATAGTGTCTATACGACTGCTCGTCGTCCGGCGGCAACCCCACGTACTCATCGAGGTTGAACGTCGATGCCAGCGAAAAATCCAGCACGGCCGTCTTGTGCATGTCGACCAGGATCGCGTACACCCGCGCCATCGTCCGGCCCGTGGCCAGGCCAAACACGATCTGCGGCTTGTCGCGCAGGCACCGCGCCATCAGCCGCGCCGCAAGATTCGCCGCATCGCCCGCCGCCGGCCGAATGATGACTTCCATGATATCTCTCCTTTTGCCGCGATCATACCAGTTGGCTGGCGGCGTCCGCTAAGCGAGCGCGCGCCACACCATCCGCGCGCCTATCACCACAATGACTATCACCAGCGCCGCCCGGCGTTGCGAGTAAGTCAAGCGCGTGTTGACGTAACGGCCCAACGGCGACCCGATCTGCGAGCCCAGAAAAATCCACGGCGCCACCGCAAGGCTCACCTGCCCGACCGTCAACGGCAGGTTCACCTCCGGCGCCACCCGAAAGTGCACCGTCACCGCAGCCGCCGACGTCGCCACCATTACCAGGTTCGACAGGCCCGTCACGCGCTCGTTCGTCGAGATCCGTGTCAGCAGCGCCAGCGGCACCAACACCAGGCCCCCGCCGATGCCCGTCATACCCGACGTGACTCCCGTCGCCAGGCCAATTCCCACCGCCATCGCCACGCGCTGCCACGGTTTCCCGGCGAACACCGGCCGCGGTTCACTGAACAACAGCCGCACCACGATCAAGCCCAGCAGCCCAACAAAAATCCAGATGACCGTCTCGCCCGTCACGAGGCTGGTGAACCATGCGCCGGTGTAGCCGCCAACAATCGAACCCGCTGCGAGCAGGCCCGCGGAGTCCCACGCCACAGGCCGGCCGCGGTTTTGCCGCCACGCGTTGACGCCCGCCACAAAGATGATGATGAACAGGCTGGTGCCTTTGGCGGTGTGCGGCGCCATACCGGGGACGAACTCCAGCATCGCCGGCACCATCAATATCCCGCCGCCAATCCCCAGCGCCCCGTTCATCAAACCAACCACCACGCCTACAACAAGCATCTCGAAGAAAAACAGAAGCATCCCGCCATGTTACTTCAAAACAGTGGCGGTTTAGTAGGCGCCGTCGTGGTTATGTATGCAAGAAGCTGGCGGGCGCGCGCCGAGGCCGTGTGGTATTTCAAGAAATGCGCGTGGCCCGATCGAGCAATCTCCGCCGCTTCTTCGGGATGCGCGACGTAATACGCCAGCTTTTCCTCCATATCCCGCGCATCGTCGGCAAAAACCGCCGATACCCCGTCCTCAAAATTGTGCGGGATCACCGTCGGCAGGCGTTCCGACAGCAGCATGCACCCGTGCGCCGGCAGTTCCCAATAGCGCACCGTGTCAAACCCCGCGCCCGCAAGGCTGATCCCGATCCGGCTATCCAGCAGCGCCGACCGGTACTCCGCCTGGTTGTAGCCGCGGTCGAACTTCGTACCCAGCAGCCGCTCGGCCCGCTCGATATACGCCGCCCGGAACGCGTTGCGCGTTCCCGCCCAAAAAACTGCCTGACGTCTCGGCTCCCCGCCCAACCGCGGCACACGCCAATCGTGGTACGAGAACGGGCACGGAAACATGTTCCGCGCGTACTCGACGCCCGCGATCAGTTCCCGCTTGAAATACCCCCGCACCTCGAGAAACTCCAATTCGCGCCGAATAAACTCGCTGTGGTCGGTAAAATCATCCGTCTGGTCAACAACGAACACCGGCGTGTTCCGGGCGGCCTGAAGAACGAGCCGCACGAGTTTCGGATGGAGAAACTGCGCGCAGGTCTCCACGTCCGGCAGCAGCACGTAGTCATAGTAGCCTTCAAGCAGGCGCGTCACGAGGTCGCGGTTCGCAAGCGGCGTCCCGGGCCGGTTCGACGTGCACGGATAATTCTGCGCGATATCCGGCGTATCGCCGTGCAGCCACGGTTTCCACGGGTACTCGTCGATGTTCCCCTCCCCAAGCGCTTCGAACAACCCGTCGTACAGCACGTCAAGCCCGTAGTTCGGAAAAAGCGGCGTGATCATCAGCAACCGCGGCACGTTCTCCTCCGGCCGCCATTCCGCCGGTGCCTCGACGCCGGCCGCGGGCGCGGCATTGCCGGTTAGCGCCGTTACCTGAGCCGCCAGCGGTTCGGGAAACTTCGCATCGGCGGCTTCGAGGTCGCGCAGCATCTTTGCCCCGTGCCCCGCCGCGCCCAGTTTCGCCCACATCGCCGCCTGCCGCGCGTAAAGCCTGCCCAGGTGGCGAAATGTCGGCGCGGGAACGTAATGCGCCTCTTCCTGGGCTTTCCAGAGCAGGTCAAGGCGCTGAATGCTATCGGCCGCATCGAACTGCTCCTCGAGGTAGCGCTGTTTCTCGAGCATAGCCGCCGCCAGGTCGTGCGGATCGGAGAAAGTCCCGAGTGGCGCCAGTTTCAGGACTTCAAACGCCCAGTCCGGCCGGCCCAGTTCGCGCACCCGCAAGGCGTGCAGGAACGGGTCGTAACCCTTTTTTACCCACACACCGATCCGGCGGAATACCGGACCCTGCGATACCAGCCGGTAACCCGCCTCCGGCGCGAATGAGTTCTCATACGCCACATAAGGGCAGAAACCCGCCGCTTCCAGCGCGGTTTGCTGCTCGGTGTCGTCTACTGCTTCCCCGGTAGCCGACAGCCGCACCGGCAGCACAAGCAGCCCGCAGGCATCGAGCCGGGCCGCACAAGCCGCCGCGTGCGCCATCACCTGCCCGGCCTCGTAGAAAAAAATGCAGTCAAACGGCGCGCCGGCTTCTGCCTCGGTCGAGTCCGGCGCGGCGACAACCGCCTGCGCGCCCGGCCTTTTGCCGAGCCTCGCCACAACCTCGGGCGGCGCCGGCGGAACCGCCAGCACGCGCAACGCGTTTGGCGGAACTACCTCGTCAAGGCTGACCAGCACGATCCGCCGAAGGCTGCTGATAGCCATGGCTATCTGGCCCGCGAAACCGTCACGGCGCCTGCTCCCGGATGAACCCGTGGTACAGCCCCATGTAGTAGGGCGTCAGGAAAACCGCCCCATCCGCCAGTTCCGTCCCACTGCCGCCGTAGTCAAGCTCCCACGGGTCCGTGTTCCAATGGTTGAAATGACGCTCGTCGACCGGCATACAGAGGCCGTTGGTCCGGTATCCGCACCTGCGTGCACCACGCCCTTCCCGCTTGTACGGTTCGAGCGGCACGATATCTTTGCGGTGGCTGTTTTTGTGGCTCCAATTGCACCGGTCGAGCGGGAACCGCATCAGCGTGTCCACCGACTGCGCCAGCCAATCGCCTTTCGGTGACAGGTCGAACCGGCCGTACGGATCGTCAAACACCGCATCGGCGCTCGCCCCCGCGTACATGAAATCGAACAGCGGGTTCAATTCCGGCGCCTCGAGCGTCCAATACGAGTGAAACGAAAAACTCGCCATCGCGCGTACCATCGGGTCCCTGGCGTATTTGACAAGGTTGTAGTAGCCCATGAAGGCCATCTCGTCGTCCGACTGGTTCATCGATCCCGGGCCGTACTGCAGTTTGGGAAACATGATGTTTATCGCGTACCCATGCTCCCGCACCAGCTTGTCCGCCACATCGTGATACTTCGCGTCACCCGAAACATGGCCCGCCGTCGCCAAATAGGAAAGCATGCTCAGCGAGTTCAACCCACGCTCCGGGAACCACGCCGGATCCGAGTTCAGCGCGCCCGGCCCGTAAACGGCCCAACGCGTCGGCTCCCCGTCCCAGTCCACCAGCGCGAAATCGTGTGCGATCAAGTGGTCCGTTATCGACACCACCACGTCGCGCACCCGCTGTTTCTCTTCCTCGGTATCGGCAACTAAATCATAGTACAACCCATAAAACCAATAGTGGCCATCCAGTTCGTCCGACGACGTGTCGCTTTTCCAGTACCACTGCCCGTCCGCGCTGGTGGGCCATCTCGGCGCCATCACTTTCCATTTTCTGTCGCCGCGGGCCTGGGTTGCCTCGTCTCTTTCGCGGGTGTCGGATTCGTTCGGGTTTCTCCCGCTCGTCGGCAGGATCGACCGCGCCACGAACCCCGGCAGGGCCGGCGGCGTCCCCCCTTGCGTCACCACGCCCAGGAACCGCAACGCTTCAAACGCGTTTTTCGCCCGTTCTTTGGCTTTCGGATCCTTGGTCGCAGCCCAGGCGTAACATTCGCCCGCACCGTACATGGCCGTCCACAGCCCGTCGTTGTCGCTGTCGTGCTGCGTGGCTTCGCTCTTGTCCCCCGGGGCTTTCAACGAGGCCTCGAGCACGTACCCGTACGGCGTGCGCCGGTGGTACTTGTCAATTTCGTCCTCGTAGAACTTGGCCTTCTCCGCCAGCGTCATCGACCGCCGCTCGATCGATCCCACACCGCCCGGCGTCGCAAAAAACGCATCACCGTTCTCATTCACCGCAATCGCACGCACCACGTCGTTCGGCAACCATCGCAACCCCTGACGATACGACCACGCCTTCCCGTCGTACCGGATCGCACCAAGGTTCGTACCAAACCAAACCACACCCTCCTCACCCGCCGATACCGTAGTGAAATCGTCGTACGGAAGACCGTCCGCCGGCGTGTACAGCGTCCAATCTTCACCGTCCTCGAGACACCCAACGCCCTGCGCGCTCGCAAACCACAGGTTACCCTCGCGGTCGAACGCCACACCCCGCACGTCGTACGGCGACCAACTCCGCGCACCGTCCCGCGCCGTTTCTTTCCGCCACTGCCCGTCCTCGCAAATCAGCAGACCCTCCAGCGCCGCCACCGCCACCGTCTTCTCGCCCGCAACGCCCCGAATCGCCTTGGATGAACCCAGTAGCGCATTCGCCGCCTCCACCGGCGCGCAACTGCCTCCCTCCAACTTGTACAGCCCCTGCATCGTTCCCAGGTAAATATCCGAACCGCACGACGCGATGCACGTCACCGTCACGTCCGACGGGACCGACGCCACCTCCGAGGGTTCCCAACCGTTCACCTCGTAGATGCCGCCTTCCGCCACCGCCAGCACCGAGCCCGCACCCGTAGCCGCCAAGAACTCGACGTTGTAACTTACCGATACGTCGATCACGCTCCACTTGCCGTTCTCAAAAATGTACAGCCCCGTCGGCGTCCCCGCATACACCACACCGCCCTTCACCACCGCCACCGAGTTCGCCTCAGTCGCATCAAAACCCTCCGCCGCGCCATACCTTACGCCCACTTCCTGCTTGTACGAACCAACTGTCACCGACGGTTTCTCCGCCGCAAAACCTGCGCCGCCCACCAGTGTGCCGGCGGCTATCACCAATATTGCCAAGACTGTCGCTGCCATTTTCATATGCCCAATCCTCATGTTGTGCCAAGAAACCAGAGCCATTCTACAGAAAGCCGCCCGGTTTCGCACACCGCACCGCGCCCGATCTCTATACGTCATTGCCCAAAAACTTCCCTCAGAATCCCCACCGCGCCCCAATCGTCGCGGGGTTCCACTGAAATGCACGCCGGGAATAAGCCGGATGGCAGAAAGTGCTACAAACTGTTTGACAACAAACCTGGAATTCGCTTAATCTCCCCGGGCGGTTCGTTTGTTTTCCATTGGATGTGAATTAAAAAGGAGCAAGAAGTGAGAAGTAAAAATGGATTTACGTTAATCGAATTACTTGTTGTCATTGCTATTATTGGTATCCTTGCGGCGATTCTGCTGCCAGCACTGGCCCGCGCGCGGGAAGCCGCAAGACGCTCGAGTTGCGCAAACAACCTCAAGCAAATGGGGCTGGCGCTGAAAATGTATTCGAATGAGGCCAAGGGCGAGAAGTTCCCCCCCAACCACTTCTGGCAAGAAAGCGGCGGACAATGCTCAACCGAAGGCAACGCCTCCGGTGGCGACCCTTTTGCCCCACAGGGTGAGTTCATGTACCCCGAATACCTGTCGGATCTGGCCATCCTCGTTTGTCCGTCGGACAGCGACGGGCAGGACCGGTACGAGGGTGGAAGGTGGAACTGCGGCGGACTCGTCGACGGGCCCGTTTGCCCCTGCGGCATTGACAGCCTCTCCTACACCTACCTCAGTTGGGCGTTGACTGGCGACCAGTACGTGTTGCCTACGTCCGACCCCAACGACCCCGCCATCGTCGACATCGACGCCCTGTTTGCCAACACCGAAGTCAACTTCATCACCCTGCTCACCACCATGATAACGTCCGTGGACGACGCTTCCACCTACGGCGCTGCTGCCGCCGCCATCGATAAAGACATGGACTTTGTCAATGCGGGCGGTGATACGGTAAACATATACCGGCTTCGCGAAGGCATCGAGCGGTTCTTCATCACCGATATCAATAACCCCGCCGCAAGCGCCATGGCTCAAAGCGAAATCGCCATCTCGTTTGACAACACCAGTGCCGACGCCACCGTATTCAACCACATCCCAGGTGGGTCAAACATCCTGTACATGGACGGGCACGTCGAGTTCGTCAAATTCCCTGGCGAACACCCCGTAACCCGCCTGTTTGCCGTGCTCGTCGACGTAGCCGCCGAACTCGGAGGGTAAGCGACCCGATTCCATCCTCGCTTAATTGCCCCCGGCGAGGTGCAGACCAAACCTCTGCACCTCGCCCTTGTTT